>CAIJLV010000203.1 GCA_903821635.1 uncultured Verrucomicrobiota bacterium
CGCTTCAACGGGGCCGCGCTCGGGAGAGCGCGGAGATGTGACTGTGGCATTCATTGCGTGGATTGGTTAGGAATTGCTTCAACGGGGCCGCGCTCGGGAGAGCGCGGAGATGCGTCGACCTATATTTCAACCGGCAATCCGTGTTTCGGCTTCAACGGGGCCGCGCTCGGGAGAGCGCGGAGATGCCGCACAAGCTCGTTGTGTTGCATGACCATTCTCCGGCTTCAACGGGGCCGCGCTCGGGAGAGCGCGGAGATATGACCGAACGACTCAGCATCCTGTGTGGTGACAGTGCTTCAACGGGGCCGCGCTCGGGAGAGCGCGGAGATGGGTTCGGGGTCAGGCGTTACCGGGCCATGTAGGCGAGCTTCAACGGGGCCGCGCTCGGGAGAGCGCGGAGATGCAAATTTTGTAGTTTGAGCCGGCTGTGGCTTCAGAGCTTCAACGGGGCCGCGCTCGGGAGAGCGCGGAGATAACTTACGCGTAAACATTTGGGGCTGAACGCTTCGGAGTCAACTCCGCGAGCGGTGGTTCGCCGGGACTAGCGCCCGCTTGGCCCGCTTCAAGAGCGAAACGCTATTCCCTTAATGTCTAGGCACTTACAAGGTGCGAGCGGATCCAGGGTTTCCCGCGGCATCCCGCCGCTCGCGAATAACCAACGATGTCAAAGAGCCAGACCCGACGGCCGGAGCCGACCGATCAAAATACGAAACACGGAGCGTCCATCGTCACGTAGGGGATTCCAATGGCTGAGATGACCCGATCCCCCCGGCCTTCCGCTGGCCCCAACCGGACAAACATCACCTGATCTTTCGTGTGATCGATGATGTCCCTGAGGGCGGTCTCGAAGCGCACCTTTTCGGTCGGCGTCAGGTCGCTTTCGAAGACCGAAAACTGCAGGTGATCGCCGTAGTTCTTGCACGTCTTGAAGACGCGCCGCAACCGCTTGTCATCGGCAATGTCATAGCAAACGAGATAGGTGATGCGCATGACTCAGCGGGTGGTGAGCGGCACGTAGGTTGGGATTTCTCCGGTCAGCGTTTTGGCGAGGATACGTGCCTGTAATTCCAACGCCCGCCGGTAGCTGACCTTGTAGTCGAAGAGCGGGTGGGTAAGCAGCGCGGTCATTCGCTGCTCGTAGGCGAAAAAGAACTTCTTCCGCCCAGCCGGCGTCAGGTTTACCGCGTCCCCGGCGGTCACAAAATCGTCGAGCGTGACCATTCGATTGTTGATGGCGGTGAGCACGGCACTCTCGGCGACCAGGGGGCGGAATTCCTCCATCAAGTCGAGCGCCAAGGCGGGGCGACCGAACCTCGGTTGATGGTAAAATCCGATGTAGGGATCAAAGCCGACCGTGGCCGCGGCGATGGTGCAGTCCTTGGCCAAGACGCTGTAGGCGAGAGACAGCAGCGCATTTACCGGATCGGTGGGCGGACGGCGGTGACGGGCGGAAAAATCAAAGGTCAGGCGCCGGTTGGCGGCCGGGGTGCGGGCGACTTCCGCCCCGGGAATTTCATCCTCGGCCAGATCATCGGCCTTTAACATGCCGCTGAACTGCTCGAAGTAAGCCGCGGCCGCTGCGCCTTCGATGCCCAGCAGTTGTTCGACGGATTCGGCGGCCAAGGCATCCAGAGCCGCCTGCCGCAGGCGATTTACGGTCGCGGCCGGGGCTTCGACATGGTTGCGCATCAGCAGCGTGCGGTGATTGCGGATCTTCCCATTCACCAAGGCCCGGGCAATCCGCAGAGCAAACGCCTCCTCGCGGGCCAACCGGAACTGTTCGATGCGCAGGAAGACGTTCTTCAGGCCATGGCCACGGGTGAGGCCGTAAAACCAACCGCCGCCAGAAAAATAGGTCACCGGAATCTCCGCGTCGCACAGTCCTTGGATGGCTTGAGTGGTCAGTTGGATGTTGCCGAACAAGGCCAGGTGCGACACGTCGTTGAGGCGGACTTCTTCGATCAACTGGTCCGCATCCTTCACGGTCAGCGTCTCGTCCTTCCGTCCGACCCGCAGCCCCGGGGTGTTGAGGTAGAGTGCCCGCCGCTCGTCCCGGGCCGCCATCAAGCGCCGAGGCGGGGCGGCGGGCGAAGGCGCCAGCGGTTCGTCAGACCAGCCCAGCGTGCCGGGCGACGGGGAAACCACCCGCGCACTCCCATCGCGGTGGGCCAACAGCACGGTCTCGTCCGGCAGGCAGACCGGAGCAAGCGAGCAGCGTTTGCATTTGGGCGAGGCGACCAACGGCGGCGGCATCGGCCCCACCATCGTTTGGCGCGCGGAGGCGATCTGCGCCGCCACCCAAGCCTCCCGCTCGGCCGTCATTTCATAGCGCACCCGTTGCTTCGTGGCCCGGTAGTAGATGACCCCTTCCCGACATTCGTAGCCATTCTCCCGGAGCAACAGGATCTGCAAGCCGAGTTGCATCTGGTCCGTCGGCCAGAGCTCGTTGACGTCCACGCCTTCGCGTGGAGATCCAGCCTTGTAATCTACCGGCACCACTTCGCGCGCGGTGAACAAATCCCCCTGCCCCCCACCGGACAGACTGCCCCGCACCTCGACCAAATCCAGCTTGGCAATCACCCCCAAACGCTCCGAACCCAACGTCACGCTGCGGGAATGAATCACCTCTTCGGCGGGCTCAAGCACCGGCTTTTCCGTGCCCCCACCGGCCGCCGCAGCCTTGCTTGGGCTGGTCGCTTGGGCGGCCGGCGGCAGTTCCCCTTTACCGGCATCGACCCGTTGATGAATGGCCGCCCCGCGCACCGTGTCAGCATTGGCCACAAACACCCCCTCGACGTGTTCGTAGTAAAACAAGCGCGGGCAATACACGAACTCGTTGAGCATTCGGGCTGGAATCAGCTCGGGCAACGGGGTCGCCACCACCGGAGCCACCCGGCCGCCCTTCAGCAGGGCGAGGGCTTTTTGAAAGATCGGGTTTTTCCCAGCGCCACCTTCCCCAGCGGAGGCAGAAACCTCGGGAACGGTTAAGGAAACGGCACCCTCCGATCGGGCAATCGACTCGGGAAGCGGTGGGGATTCGTCGGGGCGAAGGGCGGGGACGGCAGCAGGCAGGGTTTGGGCATCCTCTGACATGATTTGGGTGTAACCCGGATCAGCCGGCGCAAACAAGCGGTGGTTGCTCACTAAAAATGTGGATCCCCGCCGGTCGCCGTGGCTTGGTAAACGGCCCCTGGCCCCGCGATTCCTGGGAGGCGATGGGCCAGCGCGACGATTCAATCGCGAAGGCATTTGAACCGCTCCCAGTGAAACACCCGCCGCACCTAGCACTCTCCCTCGATGAAGAATCCGAGCCGCCCGGCGACGGCCAACTCCGCTCCCGACTGCATTCGACGCGGAACGCCCGGGAACGCCCCGCGGCCATCGCGGACCCTGGACGGGACCGCGCTGCCACGCCCCTGCCGCCCTCCGGCAGACGGTCGGCTCGTCGGAGAAAAGCACCGAGTCCCGCTCCACCGTCAGCCAAACGACGAGCGCACCGTGGTCAGAATCGTGAGGGGGAACCACAGCTGCAACGGATTCAGGCGGGACCGAACAAGCCGAGGCCGAAGTGGGACGCGTAGCCCAGTGCCAAAGGACCGCGTAAGGGTTCCTCAAAGGTTAGTTTTAACCCATAGAAGCAATCCTGTGGGGGGGGCTTTCCCACGGCGCGACGGAGGCGGACGAAGCGGTGCAAATTCCGTTCGCTGATTTCGTCGCGGGTCAACAATTCAACTTTGGCATTAAGCCCGCGGGAGGCAAGTTCACTGAGCACCTGCCCCTCCACGGTGTTTGCGCCCCGCATTTTGGCGAAACGCGGTGGAACAAATGGCGTGAGACTGGTCCAGACGCGGGATGGCCCAAGCGTTTTTTTACCAAGGAGTGCGCTGAAATTTTCAATGTCACCCATGCCGGCAACGGTGACAAAGAGCGGTTTTTCCCCGTATTTGGTGTAGGTCTTCCGCACAGCGAGAATCGCCCGTTGTGCTAGGGCGCTGATCCCCATCGGTGCCCAGAGAAGAAAGTGGTCGAGACGACCTGGTTCGCGGGCGTCGAGGTTGAGCGGGATGATGTGGAGATGCTGATGCCCCTTCAGCGGCGCGCCTGCGTCGTCTTTACCAGTGAGCACTGGACAGACGATGGGCAGGCCGTTTCCGACTTTGCTCGCGAAGGAACGGTGGAGCAGTTCCGCCTGAGGAAGCGCACGAGAAAGCAGCGGGAGGACTTCGTGACGCCGGGTATCCGAGGCGAGGGCGAGCAGCACGGCTTCGACCGGCTTCGGATCAGCAACCGACCGCGCGGCGCGTATGGGAGCGGTGGTGAGGCTATGGCTCGGCCGCCAGTAAAGCACCCGCCGACTGCCCGGAGGTTGGCTCCATCCATGCAGTTGGAAGAAAGAAGTGTCGCGAGACAGGCAATCGAAGAGATCGGCGGGATACGGACCCAGGGCTGCGTTCCGTTTATTGAGCAGTGCGGCGCTAGGCTTATTCTTGCCGTCAGGCAGCGGATGCGCGGCATCTACTTGGCGACTGAACACCTCAAACAACCTTGCGTAGTCGGCCGCCGAGATCGGCGCGAGGAGTGAAGTTTGTTCCCACCCTGGTCCCTTGTTCATTCCATCCTCGTGCGGAGTGATTTGATGATCGTCCGGCACATTGGGATTCGCTGAAAGCAACCGGCCTTCAACCCAGCTTTCAGCCCGCCCGAGGTATCCCATCGAGCCAACGATGCGGTTCAGAAGATCAAGGCAATCCCCGCCTAGCTCCACTGCCCAAGAGACGATCAGTGGCTCCGTCCCGAGCACGGCACAGGTATCAAGCACTAGTGTCGTTTTCCCGTCCTTGCCACCCAATGGCATGTAATGGCGGCTGTGGGTAGCTGGGCAAGGCGCTGCCGAATAACTCGGCGTCTGTGCCGCGAGCGCCGCGACGAGCTTCCGAAGCGGATGCTCCAGCGGCACCGGATCGGTCACGCCGAGTTTTGTATAAGCCGTAGCGAGAAAGGCGCGAATTATCCGCCACGGGCTGGGCGGCCACTCAACGAGCCCTTCATTGACGTGATGCCCCCAAGGCGTGGCGTGATAGCGCCCGCCGGGAAAGCGGAATTCGACGTGAATCATAGTGCTCAGGGCTGTGAGTCTTCTTCCGGCGTTTCGGAGCCGCTATCCTTCGAATCCTCCTCGGCATCCTTCGCTTTCTTCAATTCGTCGTTGAAGATCACCGTCGTGATGGACATTTGATCTTTGGCCTTCTTTACCGCAGCCGCCAGCCCTTCGGCCAAATCCGCTGAGGAAGGCAGAGCAAATCCGGCGGGCTTGGTGGCGACGATGGTCGGGGCTTTGACCTCAAGATTGCACGCCGTGCGCAGGCGTAAGTCGCCATCGAGCAGGAGGCGAAGCTTGTAGAGCGCCAGCAGCACGAGCAGGTGTTCGATGTCCTTGCCAAGGCCGTAGCCGCGGATTTGCGCGAGGTCGAGATTGACGAAAAGGGTGATCGATTCCGCGGTATACTCCTCCCGTGAAAATGGAACGTTGCCGAAGCCTTCTTTTGTCGAACCGGACGGATTGACGTGATCGTTCTTAACCCCTCCGGAGATGGCCTGCCGCACTCCTTGCGCTTCGATAAAGGCTGAGAGTGCCCGGGCAATGCGGAGCCGGCCGCCGGCGAGTTCCCTTTTGGCTAGGAAGACTCCGTGTAGCAACGTGCCGACGTCATATTTCAGGAGCACCTTTGCGAGAAGTCTGCGATCGATGGGACCAGATTCGAAGACCGCAAGTTCGCCTTTGATCTGGTTGAAAAATGTCCGGTCGGTGCCTTCCAAGAGATAGGGACTGTTAATCCGGTGAGCCTCGGTCATGGAACTCGTCAGGTATTTGCCACGTCGTTCGACGCGCACATAACTGATTTCGGAGAGCTCCGCGCGAGGTTGGTCAGCGGACTCATCCCAGCAGACCGTTTCGAGGCGATTCGCCATGCTCTGCGCACTTTCCACGAGCAGGTTGGCGCCGTGTTTGGATTCATAGGTGGCCGCCCCGAGGCTGGGAAATCCGGTGGGTTGGAATCGTTCGCCCTGGAGGGGTTGAAGCTCGATGGAAAAAAGCAGTTTGGTAGCAGTGTCGAGTTTGCTGAGGTCTGGGTTCATGGCTGTTTAGATTGGATTTTGGTCACGGAAAGGGCGAGTTGCGCCGCCGTTTGGTGGGAGATGGGGAAGGCGAGACTGAGCGCGATTCTTCGCGACAGCGAGTCATCGCCCGCAATTTGCCGGATCACAGGTGTAAGGCCAGAAGCCCTGAGTCGGCGAACGGCCATATCCCCGGCGACACGCAGGCTTTCGGATCCACCGCTGGCAAGTCGGGTAACGATGGCGGGGTCGAAATGAACGGGGATCGTGTTGCCTTTGACTTCCAGTGGCCACGGGAGCGTCACGAGACGGAAGAGTCCGTAAATTGCTGGAAGATCGGCGGGAGTGGATCGAAAACCAACGCCACCCAGATTGCGACGATCCAAGGCCAGAAGAGCGCGCGCCAGTGGCAGCGTTTTGCGAAGATCGACGCGACCTGCGAGGATCGCCGCCAGATCGGACGGATCCGCGCAGTAATTGGGCCGGCCCATGAGCGCGAGATGGTCGCCGCTCTGGAGGCTCCGACGCTGGAGTAGGGCGAGCAGGTCGCGCTCGGGCTCCAGACCGTGACACACGAGGTCCGGGTCTTTACGCAGCCCGCTCTTGTCCGCCGCGAAAGCATATCCCGTCTTATCGAGCGGCAACCAGTGACGACGGATGTGCTCGCGTCCTTTCTCATCGCCAGTTTGCAACGCAAGGGAAACGGCGAGTTGGAACTCGCTCGACCCGTCATTGGCCGCGGAAATCCATCCTCCACTGAGCGGCGGAATCGGACGTAACCGTTGCTTCGCGGTGAACGAATGGCTGCACACCATCTGCTCTTCAATCTTAGCCAGAGCCAGTAACACCCCCTGCCACAGGGCTCGTTCTTTGCCGCGGGCACACACCGCCATGATCGAGGCTTCGAGATTACGATGAGCCGTGACGAACGAATTCGGAGCGAACTTATCCCGCGCCGAACGCTGAAGGCGATTCAGCCAGTCGAATCGGTCGAGGTCGTTCAGGATTTCCTGCTGCGGCTGCGGATTGACCTGCCATCGCCCGAGAGGAACCGCGAGGTTCGACTGACCATTGCGTTCCAGATAGCCGAAGCGCTGAAATGCGAAAATGCCGCGGGACACTCCCAGTCGAGCCACCGCGCGAGTGAAATCGACCGGACGTGAAGCACTCTTCCTCCCGAGTTGGGCGCGCCCCTCACCGAGCAGAGTTTTCAATTCGGTGAAGGTGGATGGATTCTCCCACAACGGCATCCACTGCTCTCCGCGCGGCGAGTCGGCCTCGGATCGTGACGCACTCGCATGACCAGACGGTGCACCGTGAATGGCGAAAGGTGCAGAGGCGGCCATCGGCGCGTTAGTCGTCGTTCGACGCGACAGCGCGGGAATGAAGGCCAGCACCCCTTCCATCAAGAAAACATAGTCCCAAGGATTGGCGAACGCCGAAGCGTCGAACCCACAAGTCATATTGGCTCCACCTGCCGAACCCGGCAGGAACTGACCCACCGGAAGGTCGGTGGACGCCGCGAGAGTGGGGGTTTGTTGCAGTGCGGAATCTAGCCACGACGCAGCTTGTTCGGAAGGGGCGTCCGCATTCCAATCGACTAGCGCGCAAAGGCTCTCCATGAACTGCTTGGTAAAGTCGTTCTTCCCGTCGTTGCCACCACTGCCTAGCAGCGCAGGGAACTTGGCTTCACCGTCCGCGTTCAGCACCATCGCGGCGTCCATCCACGTCAGGTGCAGTCCCCGCCAGGCGCGGCGGCAATCGGGAATCAAACCCTCCTTGAGTTGCTTGAACCGGCGCTCGGCTTCCGCCAGTCGTGATTTATAGGCAGGATCGTTTTTGATCCGGTCTTTGCCAGCTTTGTCCAGACCTTTGACTTTCGTTTCGTTCTTGATCCGGCGGATGGCGTCGTCCGCTCCAGACAGGTTAGTGATAGCTTCGTCGGCCTGCTGGATGGCCGCCCGAAACGGTGTCATGCGCGAAGCCGCTGATTTGCGTAAACGATCCAGTGCCGGATTGTTCGCGGCGAAGACAAACCCGGCTCCCTTGTTCCAAGGCGAAATCATCGGCGTCGGCTGATATTCGCGCAGGAAGAATCGTTCGAGTTCAGCCCGATCCAGCTTCGTGGCGAGGTGAAATGCCTCGTCTTTCCACCAACCTCGAGCGGACGGGTCTATCTGCTCGGCGACCAGACGTAGGATGCCGAGCGCTTTCAAATAATGAGCCAACGGAGCGGGCTCGCAGCCAGTGAGATGGTGAATGTGCAAAGACATAACGGCGGGGGGAGCGGCTTATTGGGCGTCCGGGTTGCGGATGGCGGGTTGCACTTCGGCCGAGAGTGGTTCTGTAGCCGATGACCGGGAGGCGCGGATGTCGGCGGCGCGCAGGAGCGCTTCGAGATAGGCTAGGGCGAATGGGCCGCGCGACTGGAGCAGTCCGGCCACACGCTCCGACCAGCTCGCCCCGGTGCGAAACGAAAGCCCGATGCGCGCCGGCTCCAGGTGGAGCGACACCTCCGGGACGAGATACTCATTTCCATCGGCAGCCATCACGAGCAGCGCTGGGATGGAATCGCCTTCGCGGACGCCGTGAATGGGGAGGCCCCGGCCATCGAGATCCTGATACTCCTGATCGGCAGGCGCCGCATGCCACGCGCCACGAACTTTGCCGTGATGAGCGCAATCGAGGTAGGCAACTAGGTCGAAGGACGGTTGATCAAGATTGAGGATGTCATCTTCCGGAGGCGTTGGGGGCACTCCGGAAGAGGGTGCGACGATCGTTTTGTCCAGCGCAGCGAGCAATCCCAGATGGTTGCCAAGCAGCGCAGGATGCTGCGGCGCGTGGCGTTCAAGGACCGCGAAAAGGGCCAAAGTGGTTGCAAGTTCATGGCGGAAGCCGCGGCGCTGTTCCCCATTGGGCAACTGGTAGAGTTTACGTTTCGGATGCCACGCAGAGGAGGGTGCCTTGGCGATATCGGACGTTCCAGGGTGGCGCGGAGCAGTGGTGTCGATGCAGCCTTGGAACGCGGGATGGCCCTTGCCGAAATCGTGCCACCGCGCACCGATCGCCAACACACGCACGACCGCTGTCGGAAGGCCAATTTTCTCAACCATTTCGGCCATTACGCGTGCGACATACCCGCCATGCACCGCGATTGACTCCCAATCGCGTTGGCTGGTGGCTTCCGATTCTTCGGCGGCATCGGCGGTGCGCCGGTCGGCCGGTGAGACCGAAACTTGGGTCACCGGGAAGTCACGGTCGGCCGCTTCACCTGTCCAACCAATCGCCACATGATAGCCACCTGCATCTTGGGCCACGAGAATGGTCTGCCCCGGATAAATGTCCTCCTTGCGGCAACTCCGCCACTCGCCATCCAGATAGTCCCAGATCCACGCCTTGTTCTTCACACCGTCCTTGGTGAGCCATCCTTGCGCGTCGCCGATGGAGACGGCGCAAAGTTCTTCGCGAACGGCTTTGACTGAGTGGCTGGGAATCGTGCGCGGCTCGACATCGCGCCAGAAGACGAGCACATCGCGCTCTTCCCCGCTGCGAATGAAACGGCTGATGTCCAGATCGGCACCCGAGAGGTCGGGCGTAGTATCGACAAGTTCCTCCAACTCGCGCCGCAACAACAAATGCTTCGGTGCGTAGGGGAAGAGCCGGGGGATCATTTCCGCGTGCTCCTGCTCAAAGGCGGAGAGCCCCGTGAGCGAAGCATCTGGCAGGAAAACCAGAGCCTCGCGCGAGGCTTCCAGTTCGCTGAGTTGGTAAGGCAGGGCCGCCTTTTCCGACAGGCTGCGATCCACCACATTGACTGCGGCTGTTCCACCATAGCGCGCCGCCCGTCCGAAACGCTGCACAAGGCTGGCCCACGGGGCGAGTTCGGTGAACAAGGTCGTCGCGGAAATATCGACGCCTGCCTCGACCACCTGCGTGGCCACAATGATCCGGTCAGCTTGGGTATTGCAGGCCGAGCGTTGCAAGAATCGCTCGCGCCAGCGGTTGCGCTCTATCCCGCGAAAACGGCTGTGAATGAGGTGGAGTTCGACCGTCTTGTTTTTGGCCTTCTTGCTCAGCCCTTCCAGCGCCGCGTGGAGCTCGCGCGCGGTGCGGACGGTATTTGCGATAATCAGCGTAATCCGGCCATTTTCCCCACTGTTGCTCGCGAGATGCGTATCCCAAGCCTTCACCGCCCATGCTTTTGCGTCTTTGAGGGGGAGGAGCGAACACGGCTTCGACACCAGCCACGCTCCGCCATTTTGTTCATCCGACGGAACAAGAACCAGATTCCCCCTCAAATCGGCGACCATCTGCCGAGTATCCACACTCACCAGCCAGTCCGGCTGGAGCGTGGCGCTCATCCACCAGGTCACGCACGGACGGAGCAGCTTTCCGGCGAGTTGGTCATCACGGCGAAACGCTTGGAGCTGAGTCGCGGTCGCGAGACCAACATCCATCAACTGCACCTCATCAAGCACCCAGAGACAGTCCTGATTCAGCAATCCAAACTCCATCGGCCACCGAGCACGAGACGATGCGTAGCCGCGATTGAGCGCACGGCTGAGCAGCATGTCTTGGGTGCCGATGAGGATGGCGTCTTTTTCCGGGTAAAGGTCCCAGTCACCGCCATCTTCGCCGCCCATGAGAACATGAACGCCGACGGTTTCAGCCAACCCAAGATTCTTAACCCAAACTCGCACATTGTCGGTGGTCTGCTCCACCAGTGTCCGCATGGGCAGGCAATAGACGAGGCGCCGGGGCCAATTGGGATTTTTCAGGTGAAGCCGATTCCAAAGCCAAGCCAGCACGACCGCGGCGGTTTTGCCGAGGCCGGTCGGAATGGAAATGAGCTGCGCTTGGCAGGCGGTTCCCACGTCCCCACCCGCCAAGCGAACTTGGTAGTCATAGGGCGCAAGAGTGCCGGTGGCCTGCTGGAAGCAGCCGGCAAAATCGGTCGGTCGTGGGGGCATTGACGGGTTGGGGCAGGGTTTCTTGGGTTACTCCGAGGGTGAACTCGCGCTCGGATTCAGGGCAATCACGGACTGAGAGTTACGCCTGCCCCTCAGACAACGGCGGTCCGAGTGAACAGAATCCCGGGAGTATGTAGATAACGCAAACGGGCCGCCTCGCAGGCATTGCGGATCGCTTGGGTGATTCAAATACTCAAGGTTTTCGGGTAACGGCCTTCGAAGGCTGCGGCCTGAGATCCCAATTTGCGTTATCTACCTACTCCCGCAGAATCCTTCCGGCATCCGGGTATGGGACTGCCAGCCCGCCCAACGGCCAGAGTCAGTCCAAGACGCGGGAATCAGCGGCCACGCGCCGCCCTGAAGGGAGACCCGCGCCGAAACTGAGTCCCGGGCCGTCTCACTCGGCTAGGGGTCGACGCCGTTACGGGGCCGGCGCGGCGGCAAGCGGCGGGGGCGAGGTGAGGACTTGGCGGAGCACGCTGGCCAATTGTTCGGCTTGATAGGGCTTTTCAAGCAGGCCCCGGAAACCTTCGGCGGCAAAGTTGGCCAGCACCCGGTCGGTTGAGTAACCGCTCGACACTACGGCGACGACGGTGGGATCGAGTTGGCGCAGGCGCGCTAGGGTTTCGAGTCCACCCAAACCTCCAACGATGGTCAGATCGAGAATCACGACGTCGAAACGGCGGCCCGCAGCCCGGGCCCGGGCATAGAGGTCGATGGCTTCCTCGCCGTGTTTAGCTGCCTCGACTTCCAAACCCAAGCGGCGAGCCATCTGCACGGCGACCCGTTGGACGGCCAGGTCATCGTCCATCACCAGCAGGCGGCCAGTGAGCGCGAGCGGTGCGGCCGGCGCGGGCGGCACGCTGGGCGCGGGTGCTTGGTTTCGGGCGGGCAGCCAGATGGAAAAACACGCCCCCTGCCCCGGCGACGAATCCGCGGTGAGCAGGCCACCGTGGCGGCGCACGATATTGTAGGCGGTGGCGAGCCCGAGACCGGTGCCGCCCGGTTTGGTGGTGAAGTAGGGGTCGAACAGCCGAGTCATCGCCTGCGGACTTAGTCCGGGGCCTTCATCCCGGAGCGTCACGCACACGGCCTCTCCCTTGAGGACGGAGGGATGGCCGGGATCGGAGGCGGCGACATTGCGGGCGACCAGCCAGACTCGGCCGCTGCCCTGCATCGCCTGCACGGCGTTGATGACCAAGTTTTGGACGACCTGACCGAGTTGGCCCGGATCGACTTCCGCCAGCCACAAGTCCGCGGGCAGGGTGATTTCTGGCTGGACCGGGGTGCCGTGGGTCGCGAGTTCCACGGCTTGCCGGAGCAACGGTCCGAGACTCGTGGGGCGGGCCACCGGGGCCCCGCCCTTGGCAAAGGTAAGCAGTTGCTGCGTGAGGTTACGCGCGCGCCAGATGGCTTCCTCGGTCTGTTGTAGGCAGGGGAGCAACTCGGCGGGCGAATCGGCCAACATCCGGGCCAACGACACATTGCCCAGCATGGCGGCGAGCAGGTTGTTGAAGTCATGGGCGAGGCCGCCGGCCAGCACGCCAATGGATTCGAGTTTGCTGGCGCGCAGTTGTTCCTCCTCCAAGCGGCGGCGTTCCGTGATGTCGCGCAGACAGATCACCGCGCCCTGCACGACGCGATCGTGCGCCCGCAAGGCCGCCACCGAAATGGCCACCGTCAGCACCCGGCCATCGGGCAGTGGCAGCCCGCGACTACCGGGCAACTCGCCCGGGCGTTCCAAAACCAACGCCCGCCGCACCCAGTCAGAAACGCTGTCCGGAGGCGTGGTCGCCACCAACTGCAGGACAGACTCCAATGGCTGTCCTTGGGCCGCTTCGATCGTTTTTCCAGTCAACGCAACCGCCACGTGGTTCAGCAATTGCACCCGGCCCTCGCGATCGGTGGCGATCACGGCATCGCCAATGGATTCGAGGGTCACGGCGAGCCGCTGGGCTTCGAGGGCAAAGCGTTCCTCGGCGTCGTGCCGTTCCAAGGCCAGACTGACGGCGGTGCAGCCGCCGCGGAGCAGTTCGATTTCCTCCGACAACCACGCCCGCGCCGTTCGACAGAGCTCAAACCCGATGAAACCGGCAAACTGGCCGTGGCGCTGGAGCGGCAGGGCGAGGACGCTTTGGATCCCAGTGGCGTCAAGGAGGGCGGCTTCGTCCGGCGGAAAATCCGCCCGCACGCCGCTGATAAGATCGCCCCGCTGAAACGTCTCCACCCAGTGCTGGGGCAACCCGCAAACCGGAAGCCACTGCGACTGGGGAACCCCGCTCTTGGGGGCGATGCCGGCGGCGCACCATTCGGCCCGCGGACGGAGGCAAGGGCCCAGTTCCGGGACGTCTTGGGCGAGCAACAGGTAAACCCGGTCAGCGATGGCCGCCGTGCCGAGCAACCGCAGCACGGGTTCCAGCCATTCGTCAGGCTGGCGGGCACCCCCCAAGCGTTGCCCGAGTTCGGCCAGTGCGGTCAGCGCTTGAGCCCGACGTTGCAGGGCCGCCTCGGAAGCCGCCAAACGTTCCGCCTCCACTTCGCTCCGCCGCCGCCCGATCGCCTGCACCTGCAGGAGGCCGAAAACCGCAAAACTCGCCGCTGCCCCAACCGCCGTCACCCAGCCATAACGCACCGGCCCCAGCGCCGCCTCAAAGGCCGGGGCGGTGTAGAAGGCCACCGACCATTGCCGACCCAGCCCATTCATGCCGTAGGACCGCCGGGGCGTGAGTTCGGGGGGATAGGGGCTGGCGCCGGTCGCGCGGGCCGATGAATCGAACACAAGGTCCGCGGGATTCCACCCCAAATTGGCGTAGAGCCGGAAGTCGAGCCCCGGTTGCTCCGCCAACACTTCCCCCAACAGCCCCCGGCCGGAAATGGAAACGAACACCACTCCGGAAAACGCCTCCCGCCGACGGGCCACGTTGGTCAGGCTAGCGTGGGCTTGATCGTAAATGGGGAGGAAGATGAGGAAGCCGTCTTCGTTATGCTGCAAGTCGCTCAAAAACAACGTCACCCGCGGCGTGGCAACCGGCTCAGTGAGGTCGCAGGCGAACCGGAGGGCCGCGAGCCGATTCGACTCGGCATTCAGCAAATAGCCGAGCGGCACGACTTGGCGGGACCGGGTGTCGGTGAACAGCGTCACGGGAAAACATTCCCCCTGATCCAAGAGGGTCGGCGCTTCGCCGAGGTGAGTGGCGGGCAGGCCCTCGGCCACCATCTGCCGGCGAAAGCGGGGCCAATCCGCCGCTTGGACCCGCGGGGCAAAACCCAGATCAACCAAGGCCGAATCAGCCACCCCACCAAAAGCCGCCTCCACAAACCGGGCAAATTCGGCCCGTTTCAGGTCGGGTTTGGCGGACAAAAAGCCCTGCACGCCGTGCAGAAACAACACCCGGTGAGCCACCGCCGCCTGGAGCTTGTTCAGCGCATTGGTGGTCTGCCGGGACAACTGTTCCTCGCCCCAGCGCTCGTGCCGCCGCGTGAGCGTCAGCCAGCACAGCGCCGTCAGCAGGAGCCCCCCAGCCAGCGCCGCATAGGCCGGCACGAAATAGCGGGCCCACCCGCGCCCGGAGCTAGGTGCAGGAGTTTTCATGGGTCGAGGGGCCAGCGAGGCGTCCAAGGGGAACGCAAGGGGTTTAAAGCAAAAGCGGCCCGCCGAAAAAGGGCGGACGAGCGCCACCTATATCGGCTAAAGCCAGAAAAACTTGAGGCGACCCACCGCTCACAGGGAACTCGCCCGACCAATGCGCCATAATTTGCGGTCACTGCGGATGAAGAGCGAGCCCCCGGCAATGGCTGGGGTGCCCAAAATTTCCTGCCCCAAATCGAGTTCACTCACCACTTCGCCTTCCGGCTTGGCGGGGTCCACCACTTGCACCACCCCCTTTTCGCTCACGCAATAGAGCAGGCCGCCGGCCGCCAGCGGGGTGGAGGAAAACGGTCCTTTCAGCCGCAACTGCCAGAGCCGCTTGCCGTCGGCGATGTCGCCGCAGCTCAGGATGCCGCCGTCATTCAGGGTGAAGACGCGACTGCCCAACACCAACGGACTGGCCGTGCCTGGGCGCAACTGGGCGGACCGCCAAAGCTGTTTCGGCGCCGCCCCGGTTCCGGGCTCCAACACCGTCAAACCGTTGGACGGCACGTAAAGTTTGCCGTCGCTGACGGTGGTCGAAGGCACCGTGGACGCCCCTTCGCTGTAGTTCCACACAACCGCGCCGCTCACCAAATCCACGCCCACCAAGCCCTTGGACGATTGCAGTGCGACGAGCGGCTTGCCCGCGGCCCCCTGAAGCAACGTGGGCGAGGTCCAGTTGGCCTTCTTGGGCCGGTCGAGCTTCCACCGATTTTCGCCCGTCAGCGCGTCCAGGCCGGCCGTAAACGACTCGCTGTCATTCTCGACTTGGGCGACCACCACGCCGTCGGCCGCCACCAACGAAGACGACATGCCCAACGAATTGCTAGCGTTGGGATAATCCCGCCCCAAACCACGGAACCAGACCAAGTTGCCGTCGAAGTCGAGGGCGAGACAATCGTTGGACGAGTAGAACGCGTAAACGCGTTGGCCGTCGCTGGCCGGAGTCGGCGCGGCCCCGCCGATCTTCTCGTGGGTCATGGTGCGACCGGTGGCCCAGAACTGCCGTTCCCAACGGAGTGCGCCCGTGCCCAGATTGAAGCAGAGCACGTGCAGTCGGTCCTGCTTCACGCCGGTCGTGGCGGTCACGAACACCCGTTCGCCCACGATGATCGGCGACGACAATCCCCGCCCCGGCAGATCAATCGCCCATGCGATGGACTGCGCATCCAGCTTGGCCGGCAGCTTCGCTTCGGGCGCCACACCATTGCCGAGGGGGCCGCGCCACTGGCGCCAGTCATCGGCCGCCAAGTTCAGGGACAGCGCGCAGGCCAAGGCCAGAGCCAAACGGGCTGGGCGGCAAATCCGCGAAGAAGGACCGGCAACGGAAGAGACTTTCATAGCGGGGACAAGGGGGGCTGGAGCGGCGTTCATTTGGAGGACGCAATCGGGGTTCCCTGGGCATCGGTGACGCGGAGCTGGAATTCCCATTCCTTGGTCCAGTCCTCGGTTTGTTCGTTCTGGAGGCACTTCACCAAGATCGTATTTTTTCCGGGCCGCAGCGGCGCCGTGAGCCGGTATTGGTCGATCTCGACGCCGCGGTGGTATTCGTCGCGGCCGAAGAGGTAGGTGCCGTTTACCCAGACCTTCCAGCCATTTTTGCAACCCAAGCGAACTTCCACCGAACGGGCCGAGTCAGACCAAAACTCCGCCGCCGCGTAGCCGGTCACACTCTTGAGCGCGGTCAGCGGCTGGTTGAAATCCACCAGTCCGTATTCGCTCTTTGACTCGTAATCGCGCCAGCGGATCGGGCCGCCCTGACCCGGCATTTCGGCGGCGAAATCCAGTTCCCGCTCCGGCGCAAACGCCTGCTCGAAACCGGCCCCGCCCGTGTTGTCAAAGGGGCCAATCACCTTCCAGCGGGTGACCCAACCGAAGGTCTTCTGCAAATCGACCTTTTCGCCGAGCTCGCCGAGTTGCTTGGCGATCGCTTCCACCTGATCGGCCTCGCGCGCCGCGGCCAACGCTTGGCGGTAGTCGGTCATCGCCGCCGCTTTGTCCCCCGCCGTGACCTTGGCCGCCGCGGTGTCCGCCAAGTGCTGGACCGCCTCGCGCCGCAGCTCTTGACCGGGATCGTTCAAAAATTCCGGCAACAACGCCTTCGCCTTGGCCGCGTCGGCTTGGCGGATCAGCTCGAAGGCCAGCCGCCGTGCGCGGGGATGATGGCGGGCATCGCGCAGGAATTTCTCCACGGGAGCCACCACCGTTTTGAGGGCCAACGCCTCGCGTTGAGCGATGGTTTCGATGGCCGACCGGAGCCAGTTCAGGGCGTAGTCGTTGGCGCCATCCATGGCGGTCAGCAGGGCGGGAATCGCCGGCGCGCCCGCCTGGGCCACCTGCGTCCAAGCGGGACCGGCGGCGGCGTTGCCCCGCCCTTCAGCGGCGACGGCGCGCAACACTCCGACCGGTTGAACTAGGGGGGGCGGTAAGCTCTCGGCCGCTATCACGGGCCCAAACAAGCACCACACGCCAACACACCAACGGGAGGGGATTCTCATGAGACGCAGCGCCAACGCTACGCCCCAAGGTCGGGTGGGCAAGCCTGCGCTGGGAGTCCCCGGCCTTACGCCGCCGTCAACTTGAGGTTGTCGGCGAGCGGCCCGGCCTGCATCCGCTGCGCGCTCGCCAACGGCGTCGGGGGCTGCTGTGGCTCCGGATTTACGCCCATGAGTCGGTGCAAATGGGCCCGCATTCCGTGCGTCTCGGTGTCGAGTTGTTGCGCGACCCCGGCGGTGTGTTTGGCGCTGGCGGTGTTGCGCTGGGTCAGTTGATCAATCCGCCGCATTGAGTTCACCGCCTGATCCAAACCGCGAGCCTGTTCGCTGGAAGCCCCCGCGATCTGCACAATGAGTTCATCCACCCGGCGGGTGTCGGTGATGACCTTGCGCAGCGATTCCTCGACCCGGGCCGCAATCCCAGCTCCGCGAGTGCTCTTGGCTTGGGCTTCCCTGATCTTTTCGGAGGTCTCCCGGGCAGCGAGGGCAGAGCGCTGGGCGAGATGTCGCACCTCGTTGGCCACCACGGCAAACCCGGCGCCGGACTCCCCGGCGCGGGCGGCCTCCACGGCAGCGTTGAGCGCGAGAATGTTGGTTTGAAAAGCGATTTCGTCGATCGAACGGACGATCTTGGCGATGTTGCCGCTGGCGATGCCCATCTCCTTCATCGCCGCCTGCAGCTCAGCAATTTCGCTGGCACTCTGGTCCGATGCCCCGCGG
The DNA here is from genome assembly GCA_903821635.1 of uncultured Verrucomicrobiota bacterium. Taxonomy (GTDB): domain Bacteria; phylum Verrucomicrobiota; class Verrucomicrobiia; order Limisphaerales; family UBA9464; genus CAIWAH01. The sequence continues at coordinate 17,934 of CAIJLV010000203.1, forward strand.
TTTTGGTGCGAGATCGCTTGGGCGTCACGTGCGTGGTCGGCATTGGTTTTGACGATTTGATTGACCTCAATCAGCGCCGCTTGGGTCTCCTCCAAGGAAGCCGCCTGTTGGCTCGAAGCCGCCGCCAGCTCGCGACTGGAGGTGGCGACCTGCGCGACCGCCCCGGCCACCCGATCGGTGTCGCTCCAAATGCTGCCCGCAAGCTCTTGGAGATGACGCGTCACGGCAAAACTGGTCACGACCCCGAACCCGATGCCCAAGGCGATGCCGAACAGCGTGCCCACGCCCATCGTCAAGCCCAGTTGCAGTTGCTCGGTGGCGATGGCGGCATCATCGCGACGCAGCCGCCGGTCAATGTGCTGGGCGGCGAGCTCAGCCAAGGCCAGCACCGCGGCGGACTGGGTCGGCTGCCCCAACTGCTCCGGGGGCTGCGCCAAGAGCGCAATCGTTGCCGGAGGCAGCTCAAAGGTGGGCGCCAACTCCTCGATCAGGGCCAAGTGAGCCCGAAGCGCGCCGGCTGACTCCAAATTCTTCGCGGGCTCCCGAAACGCTGCCCCCACCAAGGAAGGCAACGCGTTCACCGCCTGTAACAACCCGACCGCTTGCCGGGACACCTGCTGAGCCTCCGCTAAGCGACGGCCCGCGGACCGGTAGGAATACAAGCCGATGGCGCCTCCCACGAGGGGCACGGACGCAACCATGCTGAAGGCGAGAATCAGTTTCGAACGAAGCCTCATGGTTCAGGGAGAATGATCGCGCCGAGAGCCCAACTTTCACTGAGGCTGGCGCACGCCTTTAAGCTCTGATCGACCGACCCACCCTCGACTTGAGCGGGGAAGTTGGCCCACCCGCCCCAACGACGCGCTCAAGTCCGGGCGAATCCTGCCGACTTTTGCTACCAACACCCCTTGCTGAAGCTTGAAAGCGCCCGACCTCTTCCCCGCTTGGCCTCCGGCGACGATTCCTAGTAGCGTCTGCCCGATGCCACATCCACTTGCCGGCCAACCCGCCCCCAAGTCACTGCTCATCGACCTCGCTGCGTTGGAACGGGCCTACTATGAGCGCACGCCTGAGCTCGGTGACCCGAACCAAGGGGTCGCCTTCGGCACCAGCGGTCATCGCGGGACGCCCTTCGACGGCACCTTTACCGACGCCCACATTGCCGCCATTACGCAGGCGGTGTGTGATTACCGCGTCACCCAAGGCGACCGCGGACCGCTGTTTATCGGCAAGGACACTCACGCCATTTCGCGACCGGCCGAGCGCACCGCCTTGGAAGTGCTCGCCGCCAACGGCATTGAAACCTACTTCGCAGCCCACGACGGGTTCGTGCCCACGCCCGTCATTTCCCACGCGATTCTCGCCGCCAACCACGGGCGCACTTCTGCCCTAGCCGACGGCCTCATCATCACGCCGTCACACAACCCACCGCAGGATGGCGGCTTCAAATACAATCCGCCCCACGGCGGTCCGGCTGACACCGACGTCACGGACTGGATCCAAAACCGCGCCAACGACCTGCTCCGGGCCCACAACGCCGGCGTGAAACGGACGCCGTTCGCCACCGCCCTCAACGCGGCCACCGCCCACGCGCACGACTTTATCGCGCCCTACGTCAACGACCTCGCCGCCGTCCTCGACTTGGAGGCCATCAAACGCGCCGGCCTGAAGCTTGGCGTGGACCCGCTCGGCGGCGCCTCCCTGCCCTATTGGCAACCGATCGCCGACCGTTACGGACTGAATCTTTCGATCGTGAACACTCAGGTCGACGGCACGTTCGGCTTCATGACCCTAGATCACGACGGCAAGATCCGCATGGACTGCTCCAGCCCCTTTGCGATGGCCGGACTCGTCGGCCTCAAGGACCAGTTCGACGTCGCGTGGGGCAACGATCCGGACGCCGACCGCCACGGCATCGTCACGCGCAGCGCGGGCCTCCTGAATCCGAACCACTACCTCGCGGTCGCCATCCGTTACCTGCTCAAACACCGGCCTCAATGGTTTGGCGCGGCGGTCATCGGCAAGACGCTGGTAAGCAGTAACCTCATTGACCGCGTGGTTTCCGGCGGCGGTCGGCGCCTGATGGAAGTGCCGGTCGGCTTCAAGTGGTTTGCGCCCGGCCTACACGAAGGCACCTGCGTCTTCGGGGGCGAAGAAAGTGCCGGCGCCAGTTTCCTACGCCGCGATGGCACCGCGTGGAGCACCGACAAGGACGGCTTGCTCCTCGGCTTGCTGGCGGCGGAAATCACCGCCGTCACGGGCAAGGATCCAGGCCAGCATTACGCGGAGATCACGGCGCAATACGGGGCGCCCAGCTACACCCGCCTCGACGCGCCAGCCACGCCAGAGCAGAAGGCCAAACTCAAGCAACTGTCGCCGGAAGCCGTCAAAGGCACCCACCTCGCCGGCGAACTGATCCTCAGCAAACTCACGCGTGCCCCCGGCAACAACGCCAGCATCGGCGGACTCAAAGTCGTCGCTTCCAACGGCTGGTTTGCGGCCCGCCCGAGCGGCACGGAGAACATCTACAAACTCTACGCGGAAAGCTTCCTCGGCGAGGACCACCTCAAACGCATCGTCGCGGAAGCCCAGACCTTGGTCACCGAGGCGCTGAAATAGCCGCGGCGGGGCCCGCCAACGGCTCCGGCCAGAGCAATTCCACCCGTAGCGGCAGATGATCGCTGCCCACTGGTTCGCCCAATTCATAACGAACCACCCGGAGCCCGGGGGCCACCAGACAGTGATCCAGCGGCAGGCGCAGGCCGGCGGGCAATTGCGCCGGCCAAGACGCCGCCAAACTCCACGCCGGCCGGGCGAGTTGGAGGCCACCCTCCCGCAACAGAGTGGCAAAATGGGGACTCCACGGAGTCACGTTAAGATCGCCCAAAACGATCACCGGGTCCACTTGGCGCCGACCCCATTCCGCGACGGCCTGAAGTTGGTCATTGCGCGCTTGGGCGTAAGCCGGAGTGGCCGGCGGCAGGGGATGCGTGCCCAACAAACGCACCCGCTGTCCGCCTCGCTGAATCGCGAGCTCCACCGAGGGAATTTCGGCCCCGCCCAGTTCGATGACGGCAGCGGCTTCGACCGGGGTTCGGGCCAACAGGGCGAGCCCAAAATTGTCCGACCGCGGATCCGCAATGAAGGTTGGAAACAGCGCCCGAAGCGGCTCCAACGCTTGGAGCCAGGCGGCGTCCACTTCCAACAACAGCACCACGTCCGGTTGCGTGCGCTGAATCTCAGCCAAGACCAAGTCCGCCCGTAAATTCGCCCGATGAACATTGATCGAGAGCAACCGGAGGTGGGACGCCGACGGGTTATCTCGCGCCGGATTCGCCGGGCGCGCCACCCACAACACCAAGGCCAGATTCAGCCCACCGAAGCCGGCAAACAGGCCGCCCCACCACCGCCGCCGCCCCAGCACACACGAGCCGGCTAGCAGGGCCAATCCGACGGCGAGCTGCACCCGGAAATGCGTGGTGAGTTCCAGCAGCCAATTCAAACGGCCGGCGAAACCCACCACCGTGGCGAGGCAAGCAAGAAGACCAGCCACTTCCATCAGTCCCCAACCTGAAATTCGGCGGCGGGAACTCGGCTCGGGAAGGTGGGCAACGGGTGACACGGTGGATTGATTGCGAGGTCGGCAATTGCTTTGGCGCGGCTACCGGGTGGCCGACCAACGTTCCCCGGCCCGCAGCACGGCACAGGGCTGGCCCAAGTGCTGGCACGTCTCCACAAACTCCGCCGGCGACGCCGTGTTGAAACTAAACATTTCGTAATGGCACGGCACGACGCAGCGCACGCCCAGCGCCGCCGCCAGTTGGGCTGCCTCACGTCCCGATAAATTACCGGAAACGCGCCGCTCGGGAGCGCGGCCGTTGATCGGTAACAAGGCCAGATCAACTCGGAAGGGACGGAGGAGCTCGGCTAAGCCGGGATAGAGCACGGTATCGCCCGCGTGGTAGAGGGTCCACGGCCCCACCTTGACCACAAAACCGAGGTAGAGGTTGCGGCCCAGTTCATCGGTGGCGAGCGTTTCGTGCGCCGCTGGCACCGCGTGAACTTCAAACCCCGGGCCGACGGTCGCAACCTGCCCCGCCGTCATCCCGACGAAGCGGGCGTCGGCCAACCCGCTGCGCTCCCGCGCGGTTTCACGAATCGCCTCGGGACCGACCAACACGAGCGCTGGGTTTGCGGCCACAAGGGGCCGAAGGGTCTCCGGGTCGAGGTGATCCGTATGGCTGTGCGACGCCGTGACGACGTCCACAAAGTTGAGTTGCTCCGGCGCAATGACCTGAGCGGTCAGGCGGACATGCGGTTTGTCCGTCGCCGCATATTTGCGGGTCAGTGAATCGGAAAGATACGGATCGAACAGGAGATGGCGCCCCTGCCATTGCACCAGAAACCCAGATTGGCCCAGCCACCAAACGTGCAATTGCCCCGGCAACTGTCGGGCGGCAGCCACATCCGCGAGCAAGGCGTCGCCCGCGAGCAACGGTTGAATCATGGCGGCAGCTTACGCTGCCCGATGGGCCGACGAAAAGAGCCGCCGTTAAATTACGCCCAGAGCCCGCCCGCAGTCCGCGGGCGAGTGCGGGTGCCGCCTACTTTGGAAAGGCGCCCGTGTGGCAGTTATGGCAGGAGAAATCGCTGTATTCGGAGTCGAGGTGGAAAAAGTTATGCCCCTTGGGATTGAGCTTTTCCAACTCTTCGCCGGCACCCTGAGCGAGGATGACATGGCACGAATTGCAATCGCTGGCCTTCAGCGTGTGCTTGCGGTCAGCCGTCTTGTGTTCGCCGTCGTGGCAGCGGAAACAGCCGGCGGAATTCTTGTGGCTGATGTGGTCCGGATAAGCCCGCCAGTCAGCCTTCATTTCGGGGAAGAAGTTCTGGGAAAAGATGCGCTGCGTTTCGGCGATCATCGCCTCCAATTTCGGTTGTCCCGGATAACGAGTCTTGAGCGCATCACTGATCTTCGCGTGGGCGTCGGACTCCGTCGTGTAGGTTTGGGTGAGCACTTCGACCAAGTTGGATTTGACCCAAGGAATCGTCGGATCAACTCGACCGGAAGCCATGGCCAAGTCCACCGCGTCATTGGGCGGCAGGAAATTATGGGCAGGCCGATTGTGGCAATCCATGCAGTCCATGCGCTTGATCGAGTGCTTGGCTGGATCGTCTTTGAAGTCTTTGGACGCGAACTCCGTGACCTTTCCGGTGGCGTCGGTCACCCGCACCCAAGGGATCGTCTCGGCGCGTTCGCCGGTGGCGATGTATTCGACCTTGTTGTCGAGATTCATGTGCCAATGGATGCCGCCACCCGCCCCCCCGCGCGCTTCCCCGCCGCCGACGTTCAAACTGAGCCGAACACTGAAGGGGGTGTTGGTTTCATCGGCAAGGAAGTGGGTGTAAGTGCGGTCCAGGCGTCCGACTTGGCGTTGGGACCAGTGACATTGTTCGCAGATTTCTTGGGCTGGGCGCAGGTTGGTCGGCGGCTTGATCGGGTGGTGGTAGTCGCCAGTGATGACGCCGATGAGTTGGTTGACGCCGTTGAGCTTGGCTTTGACGAAGGCGCCAGCGCCGTCGCCGACATGGCAGCGCACGCAATCAACCCGGGCGTGGGGCGAAATCTGGTAGGTGACAAACTCCGGCTTCATCGGGACATGGCAGACTTGGCCGCAAAACTGCACGGACTCCGTGTAGTGATAAGTCTGGAAGCTGCCAAACGCCGTCAGCATCAAAAACAGGGCGCTTCCAGTCGTGAAAAAGAGCAACCGACGGCGGTCGGCCGGGCGGCCCAAATCGATGGTGATGTTCGGCAACGGCTGATCGGGAGCGGCCGCTAAAAGATGCCGCCGGTGCAACCAAGCGCCCGCGGCAATCATGCCCAACCCCAACAACAGGAAGCCCGGCGCGACCACGTAGGCCAAGATGCCCATGTAGGGATTGCCTTGATGGGCGAGCATATCGACCGCCAACAGCAGCACGAACGCGAAGAACGCGCTCAAAGCCAGCACGGTGCCGGCAAGGCTGAGCCAGTTGCGGAAGTAACTCGGAGGTGGCTCGGGGGTGGGGTCGCTCACGGGAAAATGGGGATCGAGGTAGGCAAGGGGGAACTTAGACGGAACAACCGCGAAGGGCGTCCGGCGGAACGAGGCCCGCGGTCGATCTGACCGCGGGCCCGAAAAGGCGGCGCTTACTTCGCCTTCAACGAACGCACATAAGCCACCAAGGCCTTGGCCTCGTCATCACTGAGCTTCTCGGCGAACGGCTTCATGGTCTCTTTACCGGCGCTATCTTTGGCGCCTTCTTTGATGGCCTTGAGTGCGGCATCATCGGTGAACCCCTCTTGAGCCTTGGCGTCACGATAGTCTTTCACACTAAGCTTTTTGCCCATCTTGGTGCTGCCGCTGCCGTCCTTCGCATGGCAGGACGCGCAATGCTTGTTCCAGTTTTCGGCGACCTCGGCCGCGAAACCGGTGGCGGAGAAACACAGCGCGGTGGCTGCCACAAGTGCGAGCCGGGCCGATAGAATCAGGGGAGCTTTCATAGTAAGTTTGATGACCGGGTGGAGTTGTTCCTAAAAGAGATACTGGATGCTGGAATACACGAGATGCCCGTCGAAATCATTGTTTCCGCCCGAGGTTTCGTCGTGGTAGGTGAAGAAGCCATAACGCACCTTCAGCCGCATGTGTTCACTGAGCTTACGGGTGAGCGTCGCCCCGATCGTATGCTCTTCAGCCCCGGCGCCGAACGGCATCGTGAACTGGGCGTTGTTCACATAGTTATCGGCCAAATAGTAAGAGTAGTAAACGCTCAGGTCCGTGCGGTCATCGGCCACAAAAGTGACGGTGCTGTTCGCGAACCAATAGTCGTTGTGAAAATCCAGCACGAGCTGCTGGGCAGGCACCGCTTCGTAGGCGGGCGTATCGGTCTCGTCCTTGGCGTAACTGACGCTCGCCTGCAACCCGAGGCGTGACCACGGCGTCCAACTGACACTTTGGCTGAAGATGTGGCTCGTCAGCTCTGCACTTTGGATCTTGTCGAGCCCATCGCCCTGCATGTCGATGGTTGAGAGCTGCAAGTCATACCGGCTCACCAAGGTCAGGGACGACAGCGGCCGGAACGTGACCCGGAAATTCGCGTCGTCGGTGGTAAAATCTTGGGCGACCAAAAACGCCGGGTAACGGTTGCCCGCACGGTTGGGCGTGTTGTCCTGCGTGTGGACGTAATCCTCGTTGCGGACTTTGTGATAGACCTGTCCGCCCAGACTGACTTTTCGGTGCGGATACCAGTTTGCCCCGGCGGTGTATTGCTGGCCCGCCCGGTCAAACTCCGACGCCCGCAGCAGATCGGTCGTGCCGGGCAGGCCGACGCGTTCGATTTCGCTCAGGTCGCCCTGCCCCTGCATCCAATAGCTGCGGGCGTAGAGCACTACATTGGTGACGCCCGTATAGCGCAGTTCGATGGTCTCGGAGACGTCCAAGATGCCGCGGTCACTGTTCACCCGGAGTTCTTCGGCGCTGGAGGCAAACGCGGGGGAATTACCCACATTCGTCTCCATGAAGTCGGTTTCGGTATCAAGCGACTGCTTTTCGATCCGCACACCGGTCACGACGGCCAAGTCCTTCAGCGGAGTCCACATGAAGTTTAAATTGCCGACGTGCTGATTCATCTGGGAACCGCCGGTCAGGTTGTAGAAGCCCTCGTCCCGCGTCTGCCGGCTGGCAAACAGCGGGTCGTAGATTGCGTCGTAGGACGACCCGAAGATCCGGCTGCCCGACAGATCGGTATCCATCGTGGTGAAGGAATAGCCGGTCGTGAACAGCACCGTCTCCTTGACGCGGGTCTCGGAAAAGGCGTGAAAATTCAGCATGTCCGCCTTCACCCCCTCACGGTGGCTCAGGTAGCGATCCACGCTGGTGTTGGCGCCAGCGGGACTGGTGCCCAACTCGGTGGCCCGGCGCCGCATGTTCCGGGAATTGTCCTGATCGGACCATTCGTAACGCAGGCCGAGTCCGAGGTCGCTATTCCCAACGGTGTGCCGCGCATCGAGGCTCAGCGTGTCGCGCCGCTCGTCGATGTTCAGGAAGGAGGGGGCAAACGCCCGCGTCGCCGTAGAACCGCCCAGCCCCGTGAGGTTGGAGTCACCCCAGATCGTCGAATCTTTGAATCCATCCCTGATGTCGTGGGAATAGCGGACCGTCACTTCGGGCAGATTCGGCTTCCGCAACCCGGCTTCAAACCACAGGCGGCCACGGTCCAGATCGAGATTTTCGTCGTAGAGCTCGAACCACTTGCCGTTGGTCGGGAAATACCCGCCGCTACCATCATAAAAGGTGCGGAACCGTTCGTAGCCAAACTGGACGTAACCCAAATCCGGCTGCGAAAGGTCAAACTTGAGGCCGAAGTCGTTGGCTCCGGCTAGGCCGTGGCCGTCGATCTTTAGCAAGCCCTTGTTCGCTAGGTCAGCTTCGTAGTGGAGGGCTTCGATCCCGCCGAAACCGCCGTCGGGCAGGCCCAACCGGCGGCGCATGGCCGCATCGTCACCGCTGCTGCGGATCACGCCGCCGCCGCCGAGTTCGATCCAGTTACGGGCTTCGTCCGCAGAAAAGGCGTCCTTGACCGTCTCAGCTTCCTTGGCGTCGGCTGCCAGCAGGATGGCGCCCATCCAGCAGGAACAGGCGAGCGCCCCAGCAGTCGTCCCGCGGGTGAAATTGGGCAGTGAATTCAGGTGGTTTTTCACAGCGATGGTGGGTTGAGTTTAGAAGCGGAGGGAGGAGTTGACCTGGGAACCATGGACGGCCTCGTGACAGCCTGACGACCAGCAGGTTCCGCGGCTCAACAGCGGCACGTGATCCCGCCCACCAATCAAGATTTGCCCGGACGCGGTCTGCTGCTGGAAGTGACACTTGAGACACAACGTCTGATTCCGCTCCGTCAACATGCGCGGATTGACCGACCCGTGGGGCCGATGGCAGGTGAGACAGCCTTCACGCGAGGCTTCATGTTCGAACACAAACGGCCCGCGTTGCGCCTGGTGGCACTGCTGACATTGTTGATTGTCGGATAACAGCGACTGCACGCCGCCGGGCACTGCCCGCCCCTTGTGGGGATTGTGGCAGTCAGTGCAACTGACTTTACCCTCAATTACGGGGTGATGGCTCGGCAGTGAAAATTGCCCTTTCAGGTCCAAGTGGCACTGAAAACAGACGTCCGGCGACTTCTTGGGGTTGATGATCGTGCGCGCTGCACCTCCGGATTCATTGTGTTTGCTACCCGGACCGTGACACGACTCACAGCCCATGTCGGACGCATTCCGCCCCTTGGCCTGCAACAGCGCGTGGCTGGCGGTGTGAAAATCGCGCGTGATCCCCTCGTGACACTGGGCACAACTCTCGGACCCGACAAATTCCGAATCCGCCACCTGAGGCGGCATCATCACGGTGCGGGAGACTGTAGAACAGGCCGAAGGAATCAAAATGGCCGCCACCACCACGATGACGGGAACGATAATTTTGAGTTGTCGACGGAACCACGAAGGGTCGGAAGAGGATTGGAAATGAGCTTCAGGGTTGGTCACAAAGGACTCCTTTCTGATTAGGGCACTGATTTGACGGGGACGCGGTCGACATAATTTCCGCGTCCAGCTTCGGTGGGAAGCCAATTTCAGCTCCACACCCCAATTGGCCTGACCTGCACTAAACTTGCTTAGCCACCCCAGCTGAAAATGGCCACCTCCGGTTCCGGCAGGCAACCTTGGGCTAGTCGAGCCGAAAGTCCCGCCTTCCCACCCACGGGGTTCGGCCCCTACAACCACCCCCGTGTCTGTGCTCAGTTATCTTGCCACCGCCGTGCTGGCCTACCTGTGCGGCTCGGTGCCGACCGGGTTTCTTGTCGCCCGCGCCAAGGGGATCGACATCCGCAAAGTCGGCTCCGGCAACATGGGGGCAACCAACGTCTTCCGCACCCTCGGTAAAGGGCCTGGGGTGCTCGTGCTGCTGATCGACGCCGCCAAAGGCGCCGGGCCAGTCTGGTTGCTGCCCGGACTGTTCGTCAGCTCCGGGGCGGATCCGGTCTGGCTCAAGCTCATTTCCGCCCTCGGCGCCGTCCTCGGCCACAATTACACTTGCTGGCTCGGCTTCAAGGGCGGCAAAGGCATCGCCACCTCTGCCGGCGTGCTGGCAGCACTCGTGCCGCAAGCGTTTTTGCTCACGTTGGGCACCTGGGTCGTGGTGTTTGCTTTCTCCCGCTACGTCTCGCTCGCCAGCGTCTGCGCCGCCAGCGTGTTGCCGGTCGCCACCGTGCTGACCCGCCAACCGCTGCCAATCATCGGCCTCAATCTGCTGCTCGGCCTGCTCGCCATCTGGAAGCACAAGGCCAACCTCCAGCGCCTGCGGGCCGGCACCGAAAACCGAATCGGCAAAAAAAACACCGCCGCCCCCCAACCGGAGGTCCAGCCTTGAAGCTCACGGTCGTCGGCTCCGGCGCCTGGGGCACCGCCCTCGGACTCGTCCTCGCCCAGAATGGCCATGCCCTCACCGTGTGGGGGCACAACGCTGAGCACCTCGCCGCCGCCGCCGCGGCCCGGGAAAATCAGCGCTACTTACCCGGCGTGCCTCTGCCCGCCGATTGGGTCTATGAGCCGGAGCTCGCCCACGCCGTGGCCCGGTCCGATGGCCTGTTGCTCTCCGTCCCCTCCAAGGCACTGCGCGAAACCGCCACCCGACTCGCCGGCTACCGCGGCTTCATCATCAGCACTACGAAGGGGATCGAAACCGCCACCGGCCAAACCATGTGCAGCGTGCTCGCGAGCTGCGCTTCGGAGGCTCGGCTCGCCGCCCTCTCGGGCCCCTCGCTGGCGGCCGAGGTTGCCCGCGGCGTGCCCACCGCCGTCGTGGCCGCCAGTCATGATCCCACCCTCGCCCGGCTGGCGCAGGAGTTGTTTCATCGCCCCAGCTTCCGAGTTTACCGCTGTGACGATCTGCTGGGCGTGGAATTGGGCGGCGCCCTGAAGAACGTCATCGCCATCGCCGCCGGGGTGTGTGACGGACTCGGCTTCGGCGACAACTCGAAGGCCGCCCTGCTCACCCGCGGCCTGGCGGAGATCACCCGCTTGGGAGTGGCCTGCGGCGCCCGCCCAGAAACCTTCGCCGGGCTGAGCGGTCTGGGTGACCTCACGGTGACCTGCTTCAGCAAGCTGAGCCGTAACCGCAGCTTCGGCGAACGGATCGGCCGGGGCGAAACCGTCGCCGAGATTCTCGCCACCACCCACGCAGCGGTAGAAGGCTACCCCACGGCGGCCAGCGCCTTGGAACTGGCGCGTCGCTGGGAGGTTCCCTGCCCCCTCATTACCGAAGTCCACGCCCTGCTCTACGCGGGCAAAAATCCCCGCCAAACCGTCGCCGACCTGCTCAACCGCGACTTCAAAGCGGAGGCTTGACGTCGCCAAGTTGTCACAGGGCCAACGCCAACCGGGCATCGACAGAAGTGGCTCGTTCGTCAGACCGTCACGCATGAATTCAGCCCGGGTTCCCCGGCTCTTTCGCGCCGCCTTCACGCTCATCGAACTGCTGGTGGTCATCGCCATCATCGCAATTCTGGCCGGAATGCTCCTCCCGGCACTCGGCAAGGCCAAGTCCAAAGCCCAAGGCATCAAGTGCATGGCCAGCGGCCGCCAGATGATGCTCGCGTGGCGCCTCTACGTGGACGATTTTCGCGACAAGGTGCCGCCTTCATACGGGGCCCGCCCGTGGGTGACCGGCACCCTCAACTTTGACCCGGCCAACCGCAGCAACTGGGACATCAACCGGGACCTGACCAACAGCCTGCTGTGGACCTACTGCGGCAAAAGCGCCGACGTGTGGAAATGCCCGTCGGACCTGAGCACCGTCAAGGTCAGCGGGAAAATCTACCCGCGCGTGCGCAGCCTCGCGATGAACGCCTGGTTCGACTCCAGCGACGTGGCCGATTTCGGCCCGGGTTTTCGAATCTACAAGACCACGGGTGACGTCGCTGATCCCGGCCCGAGTATGACGTGGCTCTTTCTGGACGAACGCGAGGACAGCCTAAACGACGGTGAATTTATCGTCGGCATGACCGGCTATCCCAGCACTCCGAGTGCGTGGAAAATTGTGGATTACCCCGCCAGTTACCACAATGGGGCCTGCGGGTTCTCCTTCGTGGACGGCCATTCCGAGATCAAGAAATGGGTGGATAGCCGCACGAAGCCAACCCTCCGAAAGGGCGTTGAAATCCCGCTTAATGTCGCCTCCCCAAAAAACCCGGACGTATTCTGGATGATGGAGCGTTCGACCCGGCCCAAATGATCTCAGGCCGCTCAGTTGCCGCCCACGTCGGGCTTCAGCCAACCGGAGCCGCCGTAATACCAGCGTGACGCCTTGAGGGTTTCGACGTGGGAATCCGCCATTGCCACGTTGCTCTTGCCGCTGTGGCGCAGGTGCGGGCCGCCCCAGTTCGGATCCTGCGTGGCGGGCACGGTCACGCACCCGTCGCAGGGTGTGCTGTTGACCGGATCATGCAGCACCCACGCCCCGGCCTTCTCGGGTGATTTCTCCGTCACGCAGGTCAGCGGGTCCTTCGTGGCCTTCGGTTGGCTCGCCCCGTCGGTCAGGTGGACCGTCGCCGACGGGTTCCGAATGGAAAAATCCTTCGCCTGCGGAAACTTCGCGGCGTCCCAGACGCCTGGCCAATCGCAGCCGCCCACGCCAAAATTCATCGCGTAGTTCGACACCGCCTTGTCCTGCTGATCACTGGGATACAGCGCGACGAGTTCCTTGAATTTCTTGGTCCGCGATGGGCACAAAATCAGGTTGGTCGTCTGGGTGAACGGCGCGAGAAAGTTGAACCATGCTTTGCGTTCCGCGTTGGAACCGCGCACGGCAAACGTCGGCGTGAACCGGCCCTGAAAGTCACTGCCATAGACCGACTGCGCGATCGCCATCTGGCGCAGGCTGTTGATGCAGGCCGTCGACTTACCCTTTTCCTTCGCCTTCGCCAGCGCCGGCAGCAACATGCCCGCCAAAATCGCAATGATGGCGATGACCACAAGCAATTCGATGAGCGTAAAACCGGCGGGCCCACGCCGAAGCGGCGGGCGGTGGAGAGCGCATTGGTTCATGGCGGGAAAATATCTTCGCGCCACGCTAACCGCGGCCGCGTCGCTTCGTCGAGGCTCGCGTTGGGCGAAGTGCTCGCCTGCAGCGACAGGGCGACACCGCGTCCTGTGGAGCCACCTGTTCAGC
>CAIJLV010000204.1 GCA_903821635.1 uncultured Verrucomicrobiota bacterium
CCGAAGTTGATGATCAGGCCGAGGCGCAGGCTGGTGGCGTTGAGATAGATGAGCAGCTGTGCCTGATGCTCTGGGGCGATGGCCTTGACGGCTTTGAGCTCGAGGATGATTTGGCCGTAACAAATGAGGTCCGGCTTGTAGATCTGCTCCAGCGGCTCGCCTTTGTAGGAAAGCTTCAGTTCCTGCTGGGCGACGAAGGGAAGGCCACGCCGACGAAGTTCCTTTTCCAAGCATTCCTGATAAACCGCTTCCAAAAAGCCACAGCCCAGCTCGCGGTAAACCTCAAAGACGGCCCCCTGAATGGCATAGACTTCCTCCTTAAATAGGAGTTTTTCGTGGGGTTCGTGTATTTCGTGGTTCATAGCTGGTGTTTGGTCTCGGCGATGCGGGATTCGAGTTGTTGCAACTGGAGGTTCAGTTCCACGCGGCGGTTGAGCTGGGTTTCCCGCGCCGCCTGGGCGCGCAGCGCGGCAATTTCGCGGGCGAGCCGTCCGTGTTCGGCAAGCGCTGCCCGACGGCGTTCCGCCGCCCCGGCGTCGGTGGCGGGGGTGAACTGGCCCGACAACCGGGCCGCCGCGTAGGCTTCGCACCGCTCGATCCAGCCCTGATACAGGGCGTGCAGGTGGAGGCGGGGTTGGCTGGCAACTGCGAGCGACGCGAGGAAGGCGTCCGTCGCCGGGATCGCCTCGTCTACCGTGGCGGTGACGAGGGAACCGTCCAGCACGGTCTGGCCGGATTGCCCCTGCGACCAGCGCAGATGGGAGAGCGACAGCCCGAGGCCACCGGGATGGGATTGGATCAGGAAAACCGGATACGGGATGGCACGGTGAACCAATTCGGTCAGGCGTGGCGCCCTAGCCCCCGGCCGCAGCGTGAGCGTGAGCACGGCAATCTCCAGATACTCGCGGGTCTCGTCGCGGTAGATGGGCACGCCAAGGTTGGCGGGCTTGAGGGCGGCCACCCAAAGCAGCTCCTCGATGCCGTCGTTGATCTGCCGCTTGTCGGCCGCGGTGGGCGCACCGTTCTCCACCAGCAGCTTCTTCGGCACGCGTTGGTCCACCCGGGCATCGGCGGGGAGCGCCAAGGCAGCGATGACGGCGGCGGCGGTCATGCTTCAGGAAGAGGAGAAGTGGGGACTGGGGGAACAGGGGATTTGGCGCGCAAGACCCACTTCTCCGGCTGGCTGGACATCGTCACGATGCGGGCGAGCAGGGTTTCGTATCGGGCGTCGATTCTTTGAAATTGTTCGGGGGGGAGGTAGCCACAACGCCGTGCGATTTCCAGATGGGTCTGGGTTTCCGCTGCTTCGCCTTCGGAATCGTTGAGCTTGCTCACGAAAGCGGCTTCGTAGCGCCGTTTGCGCCAGGCTTCGGACAGATTCGCAGCCACCGACCGCGATGAGCGTCGAATCTGATCGCTAAGCGAAAACCTCTCGCCGGCAGGAAAACTCTTGCTCAAGGCAAAGACTTCCAGCGCCAAGTCCATGGCTTCCTTCCAAACTTCTAATTCACGGTGCGAAGTGATCTTCATTCCCCTCCTCCCTTTTTCTCCTCTTCCCCTCTGCCAGCCAAAATGACGAGGAAGGCGACCACCTCGAAATCATTGATGCCGGCGAACTCGCCTTTCATGGCGTGGGTGCCGCCCGGGGTGAACAGGCTGGCCACGGCGCGCTCTTCCTTTTTGCCGATGACGGAGGCGACCGCCGCGGCGAGCAGCTTGCGGGCGTGGGCCATGTCCGCGCCCTGCTTGGTGGCTTGGTCGAACCGCGCACAGGCTTCGGCATCCGGGAGGTCGCGTCCGACGCAGACCCGCTTGAGGCGGTCGAAGGCGGTCTTCGCCTGGGTGAACGGCAACAGGACGGCACCGTCGTCGCCGACATGGACGAGATAATGGGGCGCGAGCGGATAACCCGGCTCGAATGATTTGGCGGCGGCTTCGCCCTCGGCCCGGAGGCAGAAGAGGACGCCGGGCGGGATGCCGAGTTCCGGTGAGCTGGTAACGGCGAAGGTGCCGAGCGGCAGGGCTTCGAGTTTGCCCGGATGCGCCTTGAGGTATTGGGCGAGGTCGATGCGGAAATCGGTGAGCGTGAGGTCGGCGATGGAAACCCCGCTGGAGAGGTCTTCGAGGTCGATGACGGCGTCCTGGAGCTTGAGGAGCTGGGTGCGGCGGTATTCCAGATCGTTCATCTGGTTGCCCGACTGCTGCTCGATGAGGTTCTCCTCACCGGTGGCGGAGATGTCCAAGAGCACCATGCGCCCGGAGACGCGCTGCTCCAGATTGATGTATTCCTCCAGTTCGAGGTTGGGCCAGAAATTGACGAGCTGGATGCGACTATTTGGTGAACCGATCCGGTCAATGCGCCCGAAGCGCTGGATGATGCGGACCGGATTCCAGTGGATGTCGTAGTTGATGAGGAAGTCGCAGTCCTGAAGGTTTTGCCCCTCGCTGATGCAGTCGGTGGCGATGAGGAGGTCGAGTTCGCCTTCGCTCGCGAATTCCGGTGGCCGCTCCTTGGACCGGGGCGAGAACGCGGTGAGGATGCTGGTGAGGTCCTTGCGGAGCTCGGGCAGGGTGGTCTGGTTGTAGCCGCCACCGGTCACCAGCGCGGATTGGAGCCCATGCTCCGACAGGGCCCACGGAGCCAGTTCCTGGTAGAGATACTTGGCGGTGTCGGCGAAAGCGGTGAAGACGATGACCTTGCGGTTGCCGGGATTGAGCGGGTTCCGGAGCTTGCCCGCGATGACTTCGCGAAGTGTGGCGAGCTTCGCATCGCGAGACGCACCGACCTGGTGGGCGGCGGAGTAGAGCGTGTGCAGGCGGTTGCGGTCTTCGGTGAGGTCCTGCTTCCACCGGATCAGGTCCACGTCCGGCAACAGCACCTTCACTTTTCGGCCGACCAACAGGCTTTCGTAGGCTGCGTCGTCGATGTCCACGTCCGCGATGTCGATCTCCTCCACGGACTCCTCATGGGCCTCGATCTTGGCGAGAGTGGCCTCCACGTCGGCGAGCTGACGCTGGACCGTGAGCGCGAACGAGGGCACGGCGCTTTCCATGCGCTTGAGCACGTTGACCCGGATGAGGTGAATCAGGCTTTCCTCGCGGTCCACCTGCCGGAAGAAGCTCTCGCCGCCCCGGATCTGCGTGCTGTATTTCGCATCGTAGGCGGCCTGCCTGTGCGGCAGGACGTAGCGCAGCGGGGCGTAAGCCGCGAGGGTGAGGCGGCGAATCTCGTGGTTGATCTCGCGGATGGAGCGGAACTCCCCGGCGCGGTCCACGTCGGGCTTGTGATTGATGGGCTTGAGCCGCTCGGGAAACTTTCCGGTCTCGGAGGTGCCGTAGTATTTCTCAATGTGTCGGCGCGAGCGGGCGATGGTGAGGAGGTCCAGCAACTTGAAGTAATCGAAGCCAAGCATCTCGATGAGGCGCGGCGGCGTGCGGTCCGCCTCCTCCGCGGCGAGCCAGCGGTTGAACTGGAGCTGCGCCTTGCGGACGGTCGCCTCGATGCTCGGAATGCCGTGGTTGAGCAGCGCCGTGTCATTGCCCTCGGTGACAAAGGCGATCTGGTTCTTGAGGTCGGCCAGCCGGTTGTTCACCGGTGTGGCGGAGAGCATCAGCACGCGGGTCTTCACGCCGTCGCGGATGATGCGGCGCATAAGCCGGTCGTAGCGGGTCTCCCGGTCCTTGTGCGTGGCCTTGTTGCGGAAGTTGTGGGACTCGTCGATGACGACGAGGTCGTAATTGCCCCAGTTGACGTTCGCGAGGTCGAGGTCGCCGGACATCCCGCTGTCGCGGGAAAGGTCCGTGTGGTTCAGCACGTCGTAGTTGAAGCGGTCCGGGGCGAGGAAGTTCCGTTTGTCGTTCGCCTTATAGAGCGTCCAGTTGTCGCGCAGGCGCTTGGGCGCCAGCACCAGCACCCGGTCGTTGCGGAGCTCGTAGTATTTGATGATGGCGAGGGCCTCGAAGGTTTTCCCCAGCCCGACGCTGTCGGCGATGATGCAGCCGCCGAGGCGTTCCAGCTTGTCGATGGCGCCGACCACGCCATCGCGCTGGAACTTGAACAGCTTCCGCCAGACGATGGTGTTGCGGATGCCGGTGGCCGACTTGACGATCTTGTCCTCGTCCAGCTCGTCCCCCCGGTCCTTGAACAGGTGATACAGCGTCAGCGCGTAGATGAGGGAGGGCTCACGGCGGGCAGTAAGTTCCTCCAGTTGGGCCAGCAGCGTCGCCTTGCCGTCCGATGAGGCTGGCAGGGCGTTCCACAACTGGGTGAACCAGGTCGCCAGGAGCTGCGCCTCGTCCGCCGTCTCGGTGGCCTGCACCAAGCTGAACTGGTTGCCGGGCGTGAGCCCAAGCCCGGCTGAGGTCAGGGGGCAATCTCCGGAAATGACCCGGTTGGCGGTGCCGTCCGGCTGCTTCGTCACCAAGGTGGCTTGGGGAAGCGGACCCGGCGCCGCCTTCACTTCCGCGGTCTCGCGGAGCCACTTGGCGAAATCAGCCGCGAGCTCGCGCGCCACGAGCTGATTCCGGGAACCTCGGTCAGCGGCACCACCCAGCAGTGACGAGGCTGCGGTCAGGTCGAGCGGAAGCGCGAGACGGCACGCGGCAAGTCGGCGCAGGTCGTTTCGCAGTTCACCGTAGGCGAAGACGGAAAGGCCGGGCGACGCCGCGTCAAAGCCACCGCCCGCCGTGAGGCTGACCCGAAGCTCATCGAGAACGCGTTGCGAGCCTTGGTTCGGGAGCAGCTTCATCGGTTGGATTTGATGTCAGGTTGCCTCCGTCGCTGGCCGTCTTGCTAACGGGTGTCGTGCGCGATTGGCCGCGCAGCTTCCGAGAATTCTTCGGCCAGAGGAAGCCCTGTCTCCTCCCCCGGCGAAGCGAGCGGCACCCCGGCGTGGCCGGATCGTGGGCACGAGGCCGGACGCCTGCGGGTGGCGCGTGACGCTCCGGTTGCCTGCGGGGGCCTCAACTACTGCGCCGCGCGGACTTCAAAGTGATAGGCGTAGGGCTTGGCTTGGGCGCGGGCCAACCGGGTCATCCGGTCGTCCAGCCGCTTGAACTCCCTCGCGAGCCCGGCTGACTTCGGATTTGTGGCGTCGTGCTGTTCCCGGATCCGTCCGCCCATCCACAGCTTGTCCCGGGCATCCACCACTTCCTTCACGGCATCGGACTGCGCATCCCACGGCCCGCCCGGCTCCCAGCCGTTTGCGGTCGCGGACGAAATGTTCAGGCCTGCCGCCAGTTGCCGGGCG
>CAIJLV010000205.1 GCA_903821635.1 uncultured Verrucomicrobiota bacterium
CACGGGCAACGCCTGGACCAACACCTACGCCTATGACTCGGCCCGGCGGCTGAGCAGCGTGGTGAGCCCCTCGGGCACGTTCAGCTACCAGTTCAGCGGTCCCGGCAGCCTGGTGACCAAACTCACCCAGCCCGACGGGTTCTGGATCACGAACACCTTCGACAGCCGGGCGCGGCTCACGGACACGACGCTCTACGACAACACGAGCACGATCCTGAACCGGCACGGTTACACGCTGAACCACGCGCACCAGCGGACGATGGTCAGCCGCACCAACTACGCGTCCGCGGGGTTCAACACCTACGTCGATTACACCTACGACAACGCCGGGGAGATCCGCACGGCGAAGACGTGGCGCACGGGCACCAACCTGCTCGCCTGGAACTTTGACTACGGCTATGATGCCGGGTGGAACCTGCTCAAGCGGACGAACAACGTTACGGTCACGAGCTACACGATCAACAGCCTGAACCAGATCAGCAATGGGACCAGCCATGACAGCAACGGGAACCTGACCTACCGCAGCGCGGCCGGGCAATACTACGACTATGACGACGAGAACCAGTTGGTGGAGACGCAGGTGACCGGCAGTTGGCAGGAGACCTACACCTACGATGGCCGGGGCCGGCTGCGGGTGAAGCAGGTCCAGAACTGGACCGGCAGCGGCTGGGGCAGCCCGACCGAGACGCGCTACCTCTACGACGGGATGGTGATCGTGCAGGAGCGCAGCAGCAGCAACCACCCGCAGGTGACCTACACCCGCGGCACCGATCTCAGCGGCAGCCTCGACGGGGCCGGCGGCATAGGCGGGCTGCTCAGCCGCGGCGCCCACGCCGGCTCCCCCAACTACCAGATCTCCAGCGCCGCCCACTATCACGCCGACGGCAACGGCAACGTGACGATGCTGGTGGGCAGCGGTTCACCCAGCATCAAGGCCTACTACAAATACGACCCGTTCGGCCGCACTCTCAGCAGCGGTGGCACGCTCGCCACCGCCAACGTCATGCGCTTCAGCAGCAAACCGGTCGTAGGCGACTACTCCACGCTCTATTATTACGGCTATCGGTTCTATGAGCCGGCCATTCAGCGGTGGCTGAACCGGGATCCGATGGGGGAATGGGGTGGAATCAATCTCTATACCGCCCTCTACAACAAAACGCCTAACGGGATTGATCCCGACGGCCAGTGGGTTTGGGTAATTCCATTTGCGCTTGGCGGATGGGGCGCAGAAAAAACAATAGACAAAGGGTATTCCGGGTATAAATCGTATGAATGTATAGCTGATACCAGAGATAACTATAATGATGCTGTTAAAAGGCTTAACGCCAAATATGGCGACACTTGGCCTCTTTCTGTTTCCATGTATATGGATCAATGGCGGCGTGAGCTAATCCCTCAATCAGGCCCTGCAATTGGAACCATCATCCGAACAACGCTAGGCACCAGTTTTACTGGCCCAGCAGCAAGGCCTCAACCCGGTAGCGCTAATGGCGGCTATTTCTGCAAGCCTAAACCCAAGGATATGTGCATAAAAGGGTCACTACCGGACCCTTCGCCAAACTATCAATCTGATCCAGCACCATGAACCGCATCCTTATGCATGTTCGATTGTGGTTTGCTGCCGCATTTGCAATGGCAGCCGTAAATCTAACTGGTTCTGCAACACGATTATTGCAGGAGCGAGAATATCTCGCTTTGGCTTCATTGAAGCTGGGAACACTCGCTCCAGATAATGCATTGATCGCCGAGCGTATGAGCGCCATGCGCGAGGCTGTTGGTAGTTGCGGATTTCATTTCATGCACCTTCTCGTGATTGTTGCGACCTATCGAAGTGTCCGCCTCTTGCGGGCGGGTGACGGACAAGGTGTATGCAAACAGGCAGAACAACCTGACCTACAGGTATGACGGCCCTCAGCCGGCTGACGAACCGGTGGTCGCAGGCCAAGGGCAACGCCAAGTATGCCTACGACAAACGCGGCAGCCTCACGAATGTGGACTACGCCAGCAGCACGGACCTGAAGTTCCAGTTCGACGCGCTGGGGCGGACCACGAACATGGTGGATGCCGCCGGCACCACGAAATACGGTTACACCAACGGCCTGCTGGCCTTCGAGGACGGCCCGTGGGCCAGCGACACGATCACCAACAGTTACAACGGCGCCCGGCAGCCAGCCCATGGCGACGCAAAAGTTGTGCAGCCGCCGGAGCTGGATGTGCGTGCTCACCGGTTCGGCCCGCAGGGCGGCCAGCAGGTGTTCCGGCTGCGTCTCCAGCAGCCGGCGCGGATATAGCGTCGCCAAGGCTTGGTCCCGGCTCGCCCAGTGCCAGCGTTCCCGCGTGGCGCCGCGCTTGGTGTCGATCAGGGCGTCGATGGCCTCGCGCCAGGTGCGCGTGGCGATCAGCGGGTCGCTGGCCGTGAGGTAGGCGCGGGCGAGTTGCAGGTTCAGGGCGGGCTGGCGGGCCGCCTCGTTGCGGGCGTGCAACAGGGTCCGGGCCGCGGCCTCGTCCTTGGTGCGGAGGCTGGTTTGCTTGCCGGTCGCGGTGTCTTCGCAGTAGTAGGTGCCCTGGCGGAGGAACAGTCGGTAGTGTGCTTTCATGGCTCGGTGCCGGAACACTCTGCCCCAGTCCGCACCGTCCGCGTGAGCGGGTGGCGGGCGGGTAGCCGCGGAGTTGGCCAGAATGCTGGCGGAGTGGTGTGTTCCCCCCCGCCAACCCTGACACTTCCACTGACACCTGCCCCCGCCGACTTCGCAACCCCTTGCAGCGCAAGCCGCAATCTCAAGGGCATTCTGCCGGCGGGAAGCAGGGCGCCCTCAGTCCGGCCGCCCCCAGCGCCTCACGGCACCTCCTGCCACGCATTGGCCCGCGGCGACGCGAGCACCGACTTCCGGCCATCCGTTCGGATCACCTCGACGCGCGTGGGCACGGCCGCGCCCAACCCAAAATGCAGCCGCGCTGGGCTTTGCGAGCGAAACGAATCACCAACCACTAGCCAGCGGACGTGTTTCCGGCCCGCCGTCTGCACTTCGACCCGGGCGCCCAAGTCCGCAGCGGTGAGTTGGATTCCGAGCCAGTTGCGGCTGGGGACGGGGAGTTCGTTGCGCCAGACTAGTAGGCGCTGCCGGGCCACAGGAAACTGCTCAAACGTCGTGACGGCCAGATCCAAGCGGCCGTCGCCGTCAAAGTCGTCCGCGACCAAATTCCGGCAGTCAGCGGTTTCCGCGACGCCCAATAACCAGGCCACTTCGCGCGGCGGCCCCTGCCCGATCGACAGCCGGAATTCGTTCGCCTGCCAGCCACCGTAGCTAGCTTGGGCGGCGCGCCGCCGGCCGGCCGCGTTGCGAAAAAACAAGTCGGCCACCGGGGCATTGGTCGAACCGGCGACAAACAAGTCGTGCCGCCAGAACTGGCGCTCATAATCCCGCACGCTCGCAAGCGTCTCGTGCCCATTGGCCACGGCGAGGTCGAGTTCCCCGTCGTTGTTGAAATCGCTCCACGCACAACCCCACGTCCACCCCGTGTGCCGCAGCGATTCCGCCAAGGCGTCGTTTACCCCGCGAAACCCCGCGCCTTCAAAGGCGAGCAAGCGATTGCCGTGCACCATCGCGGCCCGCCGAGCAAAGCCAGCCAACCCGCGGCCCGGCAAGGGACGGTCTAATCCGAGGGCGTTGAGTCGCTCCGCGACGGGCGAATCCATACCCAGCAACAACAACTCGGGCCGGGCGTCGCCATTCGGGTCATTGAAGGCGTGCGCCATGCCAAAGGCGTGTCGGGCTTCGCCTAGGGATTCGGTCACGTCGGTAAAATGCCCCCGCCCGTCGTTGCGAAATATGTCCACCCCGGCGAAATCGCTCACGTTGATCAGGTCGAGGTCCCCATCGCCGTCGTAATCCAAGAACGAAGCGCTGTAAGTCCGCCGCTGCGCTTTCACTGCCAAGCCGGACGCGGCCGTGCCGTCGGAGAACTGACCGTGGCCGTCATTCAGCAGCAGGTAGCTCGCAAACCCATCTTGGGCATCAAACCACGGAGTCGGGAATTGGCCGCCCTGATACGGGAGCTTGTATTGGGCGAGCCAGACATCCAGATCACCGTCGCCCTCCACGTCGCCTACCGCCAACACCTGCGGATGTTTCAACGGCTGCGGGGCGAGCCACGCCGGCCGCAGGGGCGTTACCAGCCGCCCTTCGTCGTTGAGCGCGGCTAGGGCCAATCCCGCAGACGTGCCCAACCACAATTCGCGCCGACCAGTGCTGGCAGTTGCCGTCAGCGCGGCGGCAAAAATCCGTTCCGGCGGCAGCCCGGGAAACGGTTCCGCGACCCAGGTTCGCCCACCGGCCTCAGCCCGGTTGCGCCACACCCGCCCCGCACCGACAAGCAGGAGTTCGGAAAAGCCATCGCCCTCCAAATCCGCGCCCAGCAAGGGATCGGTGAACACGGTGTGCCGCGGAACAGGAATCTCGGCCTCCAACCACCGCCGGAAGGGCGGCGGCCCGACTCGCCGAGCCCAGTCGAGCGCTTCAACCCACACCTCCACAGGCGTGTATTCCGCGCCGTCGCCCGACGCCCAACGCACCCGCAAACGAGCGCTGAGTTGCACCCGTTCAAGTCCGTCTGCGCGACTGAGGTGGGCGGTGACTTCGACTTGAGAATGGGCCGCGGTGCCCGCCTGCGCCGGTTGGTGGGCCGGCAATCGCCAGTGGGAATGGGCCAGTTTCCAGCCCGCTTCCCGCAGTGAATCCAACCACGCCCGCCACACTTCGCCGCTCCAAGCTTGGTTGGCCGGGCCAGTGAAGTGGGCGAATTGAATTTCCGCCTCGCCGAGTGTGCGGGTGGACTGGCCGGGCAGATGCAGTTGGGTCAACGGCAGTTCGGCCAAGGGCAGCCACGGATCGGCTTCTCGATTCAGCGCGTCCCACAGTTGAAAAACCTGATCTTCGGCTTTTTCGGCGTCGAGTTCCGCGCTCCATTCGCGGCGGACAAACTCGTTTTCGGCCGCTTCAAGGCGCAGGAATTCCCCCACCACAGCGGCGGGGTGCGCCGGCGGCGCCGCGGGGCCACGGCGCGCGCGGTGCAACTGCCAGGCGCTGAGCCCGCCGACCAAGACGAGGCCCAACGTGACCCGGCGAAGGAAAACGGAGTCCATGGTGCAGGCCTGTGTTCGCAGAAGGGAGCGGGCGGACGCAAGCCGCACCGTTGCCTTGAACCCCGAGTTCGGCTCATAAAGAGACGTGCCCCGAATTTCCGTTTCCTTCTGGCTGCTGGCTGTGTGGCTGGGACTCGGCTGGGGTTGTTCGCGCGAAGAGCCGCCAACAACGCCCCCGAATCCAACCGCAGTCGAAACCAACGCGCCGCAATCGACGGCGGCCCCGGACGAATTCAATTCCGGTCAAGTGCGAGAGGGCGGCCCGGCCGGCTACGTGGGTTCGGCGGCATGCCAAAAATGCCACGAAGACCAGTTCGCCAGTTGGCACCGGACATATCACCGCACGATGACCCAGTTCGCCACGCCGGCGACCGTGCAGGCAAATTTCAAGGATCAGACCCTGACCAACAACGGCATCCGGTTTGGGCTGTCGCAGCATGGGGAAGAGCTCCGGGTGCGGATGGAACGGTTGGCGGCGCCCGCAACTTCGGATGCCGCGCCCGCGGCCTTGGAAACGCGGGTCAGCCTCGTCACCGGTTCCCATCACATGCAGGTCTTCTGGGTGCCGGGTGGCGACGGCAACACGCAGCTTGGATTTCCGTTCACTTGGCTGATTCCCGAGGCGCGCTGGGTGCCGCGCAACGCGACGTTCATCCGCCCCCCGGGATTCCAGCATCAATCAGAGATTTGGAACGTGACGTGCAGCCGCTGCCATTCGACCGGGATTGAACCGCGCGTGGACACCGCCCGCCACCTTATGGACAGCCGGGCGGCCGAATTGGGCATTTCGTGCGAAGCCTGCCACGGCCCCGGCGAACGCCACGTGCTCGCCCGCCGAACCGCCCCCCGCGATTCAGCGAAGCCCGACGGAGCCACCTTGCGGCAGGAAATCATTCACCCGGAGCGGCTCGATGGAAAACACGCGTCGGAAGTCTGCGGTTTCTGCCATTCGATGAAGTGGATCGACCGCACGGAACCTTGGCGGGCCAATGGCTTCCGGTTCCGGCCGGGCGACGAGCTCACCGCCACCACGCCGCTGATTCAGCCGGCGAACGCCCACACTGTGCCCGGGCTCAAGGAGTATCTCGCCAAGAACCCGGACGTGCTGGCTGACTTTTTCTGGAGCGATGGAATGGGGCGGGTAAGTGGCCGAGAATACAACGGCATCGCCCAGTCACCGTGTTTTCAAGGCGGGAAGTTTTCCTGCTTGTCGTGCCACTCCCTGCACGCAAGCGAACCTGCGGATTTGCTGGCGCGGGACCGTGGTGACCACCGGGCCTGCACTCAATGCCACGAACAGTTCCGCGAACCCACGGCACGGCAACGCCACACCCACCACTTGGCCGACTCCACCGGGAGCGATTGCTATAACTGCCACCTACCGCACACGACCTACGGCGTGCTGAGCGCCATCCGCAGCCATCAGGTCAGCAGTCCGCGCGTGGCCGAGCATTTGGCCACGGGACGCCCCAACGCGTGCAATCTCTGTCATCTCGATAAACCACTGGCGTGGACGGCGGACCACCTCACGAAGTGGTATCGGCAGCCCTTACCCGAACTCAACGAAACTCGCCGAACCGTCGCCGAAGCGGTGCGCTTGGCGTTTGCCGGAGATGCCGGCCAGCGGGCGCTGATCGCGTGGCATCTGGGTTGGGAACCGGCACGAAAGACCGCGGGTGAACAATGGATTCCACCGATCCTCGGAGCCCTGCTGGATGATCCGTATGCCGCCGTGCGTTGCGTGGCGGGACGATCCCTCCAACCGATGCCCGGCATGATCCCGCCAGGCTACGATTTCGTGCTCGAACCGGGCGAACGACCGCCGGCTTGGGCTCTCGTCTGGACGGCTTGGCAGCAGGCACTGGCTGCAGCCGGCCCCGACGCGCGCCGACTGCCGGCGGAAGTCTTGGTGCAACCGGGCCCGGAGCCGCCCACCGATGGGCTTTTGGGCGAATTACTCCGGGCCCGGGATCATCGGCCCATGCGATTGCGGGAATAGTCTCCGCGGAAAAGAACAAGGCCGGGCAATCGTGCGATTGCCCGGCCTGAGGGGTCAAACTTCGAGGGCGACTACTCGCTCACGAACTTGATCTGGCGGCTCTTCTCCGAACGTTTCCGGGAGTTTTCGTCCAAGATCTTCTTCCGTAGGCGGAGGCTCTTGGGGGTGGCTTCGACGTATTCGTCCACGTCGATGTATTCCAAGGCCCGTTCGAGACTGAGCTTCATCGGCGCATTGAGCTGGATGCCCTTGCCGTCGCCCTGCGAACGCATGTTGGTGAGTTTCTTTTCCTTCACCGGGTTGACCATGATGTCGTCTTCGCGGGCATTTTCACCGACGATCATGCCGACGTAGATTGGGTCCTTGGGTTCGACCATGAGGCGTCCGCGTTCCTGCACCATGTTCAGCGCGTAGGAAGTGGCTTCGCCGGAGTCCATCGAGACGAGTGACCCGTTCTTACGGGCCGGAATCGAGCCGCGATCTTCGCCGTATTCGTGGAAGAGATGGCTCATTACCCCCATACCCTTGGTCGAATTGACCAAGTCAGTCTCGAAGCCGATCAAACCACGCATCGGGATCAGCGCCTCCAACGAGACCTGGTTGCCGACGTGGTTCATGTTCGTGATCTGGGCTTTACGGTTGGAGAGATTCTCCATGATCCCGCCCAAATTCTCCGTGGGGATTTCCACGAAAAGTTTCTCGATGGGCTCGAGCGCGTTCCCTTCGGCGTCCTTCTTCCAAAGCACTTCCGGACGGGAGACGAGCACCTCAAAGCCTTCGCGGCGCATCTGCTCGACGAGGATCGCAATCTGCATCTCGCCGCGGCCAGCGACCGAGAAGATCTTCGGATCACTGGTCTGGGCCACCCGCAGGGCGACGTTGGTGCGAATTTCCTTCACCAAGCGATCCCAAATGTTTCGGGCGGTGACGAGTTTGCCTTCTTGGCCAGCAAGCGGACCGTCGTTGACCGCGAACTCCATCTGAATCGTCGGCGGATCGATAGGAATGTAGGGCAGCGCGGGACGGGTCTCGGAGTCACAGATGCTCTCGCCGATGAACACTTCCTCGAAGCCGGTAAGGCCGACGATGTCACCCGCGTGCGCTTCGGTAATCTCAATCCGCTTCATACCCTCGAAGTGGTAGATGGCGGTGATCTTGCCCTTGCTCACCCGGCCATGACCGTGGCGGCAGATGGCGGGATCGCCGACCTTGACCTTACCTTCGTGGATCTTTCCGAAAGCGATTCGGCCCAAATAATCGCTGTAATCCAAGTTGGCGACCAGCAATTGAAAACCTTCGCCCGCGTGCGCCCGAGGCGGCGGGATGTGCTTCACGATCGCGTCGAAGAGCGGCTCCATGGTGCCCGTGACGTGCTCCAATTCGAGCTTCGCATAGCCCTGCTTGGCGGAGCAGTAGATGAACGGGAAGTCGAGTTGCTCGTCGGTTGCGTTGAGGCTCATGAAGAGCTCAAACACTTGGTCGAGCACCTTCTTGGGATTGGCGTTATCGCGGTCGATCTTATTGATGACCACGATGGGCTTCGCCCCGGCTTCAAGGGCCTTGCGCAGCACGAAACGCGTCTGAGCTTGGGGGCCTTCCGCCGAATCCACCACCAACAGCACGCCGTCGATCATGTTCATGATCCGCTCCACCTCGCCACCGAAGTCGGCGTGGCCCGGAGTGTCTACGATGTTGATGTGGTAATTCTTGTATTTGAAAGCCGCGTTCTTTGCGCGGATCGTGATGCCCTTCTCCCGTTCGAGGTCCATCGAGTCCATCAGTCGCTCGACCTGAGTCTCGGCTTGGTTGGCCCGGTAGGTTCCGGATTGTTTGAGTAGGCAATCCACCAGCGTTGTCTTGCCGTGATCAACGTGGGCGATGATGGCGATGTTACGGATGTGCTGCATGTCGTCTTCTCCCATAGGGGAGCTAAAGAGCATGGCGAGCAACGGGCCAAGGTCAAGGTCGGCAAAAGTAACACCTGAGTGACGAGTCTGGCGAGCCCGGGCAGGTAGCCCTGCGATCGCGTTGGAATGGCCCCCCAGACTCGCAAGGAACTCCCGCCCCCAGAACTGTTTGCAGGGCAGACGCGACCAGCACGGCCGCAGCGTAAACGGCCACGACTTCGGGCGCAGCGGTCCGCATGTAATTTTTCACCCGCCCGTGCGCCGCCGCGGTTCACGGCTTGCCGCCGGTCGAAAAACATGTTGGCTCTCCGGCGAACACTTAGCCCTTTTTCCACTCGCCGCCGCCTAGCCGGCAACCCGGTGGAGCTGGGAAGACCACGCGAACTATTCGGGCTCCGTCGCCAACATGATTGCAAACATTGCCCCCCACTGGGCGCGCCCCGGACTACTCTCGCTCCTGTTGGCCGTCGGCCTCCTGCCCGGACTCGCAGCCACCAATGCACCCGCGACCCAGATTCAACCGGCGGGCACGCGGGCGATGATTCAACGCCTGAAAGATTTCGACGCCCGAGTGGACCCGACCAGCAGCCGCTTTTTCAACGATCGCCTCGTCGAATTGATGCGCGCCAAACTTGCCCGCGAACCCGCCGGCCAAGGGCAACGCCGACTCCGCTTTGAGCTCAGCTTGGAATTGCTCAACGCCGGCCTCAGCGAGCAGGCCCTGCAAACCCTGACCTTAATCGAAGCTGAAGCCGCCCAAGCGGGCCGCGGATTCCCTCAAAAACTGCGCCGCGAGATGCAGTTGCGAAAGGCGCTGTGTCAGCTCCGCATCGGCGAACAGGAAAACTGCCTCGCCCACCACAACGCCGACTCCTGCCTGTTCCCGATCAGCCAAGGCGGCGTTCACCTGTTGCCGCGCGGCTCCCGGGCGGCCGTGTCCCTCTTGCTCGAATTGCTGACCGAAGAACCCGGCGATCTGCGCGCCCGTTGGCTGCTGAACCTCGCCCACATGACCTTGGGCGAATACCCGGAAAAAGTGCCCGCTCAGTGGTTGATCCCGCCGGCTCGCTTCGCTGCCGACTACCCGCTCCAGCGGTTCCCCGACATTGCCGGCGCCCTCGGATTGGATCTGGACGACGTCGCCGGCGGCGTGCTCGCCGAGGACTTCGATCAGGACGGGTTTACTGACCTGCTCATCTCTTCCTGGTCATTGCAGGGGCAGCTCCGGTTGTTTCGCAACGACGGGGCCGGCCAATTTATCGAGCACACTCAAGCGGCCGGACTTACGGGCCTGACCGGTGGCCTCAACCTGCTGCAAACCGACTACGACAACGACGGCTTCGTCGACGTGCTGCTGCTGCGGGGCGCGTGGATGGGTGCCGCGGGGCGCCAGCCCAACTCACTCCTCCGCAACCAAGGCGACGGAACGTTTGCGGACGTGACCGAAACCGCGGGAATGCTCAGCTTTCACCCCACGCAAACGGCTGCGTGGTTTGACTTCGACGGCGACGGCTGGCTCGACGTGTTCATCGGCAATGAATCCGCCGAAGGCGACCCGCACCCCTGCGAACTGTATCGCAACAATCGCAACGGCACGTTCACCGAATGCGCCGCCACCCACGGCGTGACCATTATGGGCTTTGTGAAAGCCGTGACCGCGGCCGACTACAACGGCGACGGGCGGCCTGATCTCTACCTTTCCGTCCGCGGGCAACCGAATGTGCTCCTCCGCAACGACGGTGCCGGCGAAGGCGGCCGCTGGAAGTTCACTGATGTCGCCGCCGCCGCCGGCGTGACCGAGCCGATCTTCAGCTTCCCAGCCTGGTTCTTCGACTACGACAACGACGGCTGGCCGGACCTCTTTGCGAGCGGCTACAAAATCGATCAGGTGGCAGACATTGCCGCTGACGTGTTGGGCCTGCCCTCGGGCGGCGTGAAGGCCAAACTGTTTCGCAACCGGGGCGACGGCCGCTTTGAAGATGTCACCGTCGCCACCCGGCTCGACCGGGTGTTGCACACCATGGGCAACAACTTCGGCGACCTCGACAACGATGGCTGGCTGGATTTTTACCTCGCCACCGGCGACCCCGACATCGCCACCCTGATCCCGAACCGCATGTTCCGGAACGCCGAAGGCCGATACTTCCAAGACGTCACCACAGCCGGCGGTTTTGGCCATCTCCAGAAAGGTCACGCGGTGGTGTTTGCCGACTTCGATAACGATGGCGATCAGGACGTGTTTACCAAGATGGGTGGGGCCTACACCGGCGACAACTATCGCAGCGTGTTTTTTCTCAATCCCGGCCACCCCGGCCAGCACTGGCTCAACCTCAAACTGGAAGGTAAAACCGCCAACCGCGCGGCCATCGGCGCCCGCATCCGGGTGAACGTGGAAACCCCGACCGGACCACGCTCCATCTACAAGTGGGTCAACTCCGGCGGCAGCTTTGGCGCCAATCCCCTGCGGGCTGAAATCGGCCTCGGCAACGCCCGGGCCATCAGTTCCGTCGAAGTGCTCTGGCCGCCGCCGGGCCAGACCCAGATTGTGAAAGGGCTGGAACTGGACCGCGGTTATCGCCTCGTGGAGGGCGAGGCCACCGCGCCCCCTTCGACCCTGCGCCCGCTCACGTTTGACCTCGCCCGGAAACCCGGCCATGCCGCCGGCCCCGCCCCCCGGTAGCCGGGTGGGGTTGGCGACGCGTGGAAGCGATTCGACCGGTCTACGCGGCCTACCCGCACGCCCCGAACAAATCACGCCTGCAGTGGCTCATTGCCGACGCGGTTTATCCAGCCGCCGCAAGGGCATTGCGCGGCGGCCCCATTCCGTTTCCCCTTCCGTTCGTGATGAGCCTTTTTCGATTCGCCGCCTGGGTAGCCGCGACTTGCGCCAGCGCTGCTTTTTTTGCGCCGGCTTTTGCCGCCTCCAAGCCGGGGGCCAACTCCATCCAATCGGCAGAACTGCTGGCCCACACCCGAGTGCTGGCCAGCGATGCATTCGAAGGCCGCGGTCCCGGCACGCCCGGCGAAGAGAAGACGGTGCGCTACCTCACAGAGCAATTTCGCGGCTTCGGGCTCCAGCCGGGCATGCCCGACGGCTCGTGGACGCAGGACGTCCCCATCTTGGGCGTGAAGTCCGAGGTGCAATTCACCCTCGGCGGCGAAGCCCTCGTCTTTCCGCAAGATTACGTGGGTTGGTCGCCGGAACCCGGCACCACCGCCACCGTGCCCGCCACAGACCTCGTTTTCGTTGGCTACGGCATCAGCGCGCCCGAATACGGCTGGGACGATTTCAAGGGCGTGGATGTCCGCGGCAAAACCGTTGTCATCCTCATCAACGACCCGCCGATTCCCGACCCGACTGACGCCACGAAGCTCGACGCGACTCAGTTCGGCGGGCCCGCCATGACTTACTACGGCCGCTGGACCTACAAGTTCGAGGAAGCTGGCCGGCGCGGTGCCGCCGCCGCGCTCATCATCCACGAAACCAAGCCCGCCGCGTATCCGTGGTTCGTGGTCGTCAACTCGTGGGGCCGCGAACGATTCGATCTCGAGTCCGACCATGCGCCCAAATCCAAGGTCGCCGGCTGGCTTAGTTTGGAACGGGCCCAGAAATTATTCGCCGCCAATGGCACCACCTACGAGGCGATGAAGGTCGCCGCGTTGAAGCGCGATTTCCGCCCCGTGCCGCTGAAGGAAAAGGCGGCGTTCACGGCGCAAAACCGCTCGCGCTCCGTGAAATCGAAGAACGTGCTCGCGAAGCTCACCGGCCGGGAAGCCAAGCTGCGCGATGAATGGGTCGTCATCACCGCCCACTGGGATCATCTCGGCCGCAACTCCGAACTGGCCGGTGACCAAATCTTCAATGGCGCCGCCGACAACGCCATCGGCACCGCCGGCCTGTTGGAACTGGCCGAAGCCTTTGCCCGCGCGCCTCGCGCGCCCAAACGCTCCGTGCTCTTCCTCTCCGTGACCGCCGAGGAACAAGGCCTACTCGGCGCCGCCCATTACGTCGCCCAACCGCCCTATCCGCTCGCGAAAACCGTTGCGAACCTGAACATGGACGGCGCCAACCAGTGGGGCCGCACCCGCGACATCCGCCAGATCGGCCGCGGCGCCTCGACGCTCGACGCCATCCTCGACGCCGCGGCCAAAAGCCAAAAGCGAGCCGTGCTGCCCGACGCCCATCCCGAACGCGGCATGTTCTATCGGAGCGACCACTTTGAATTCATGAAAGGCGGCGTGCCCGCCCTCTACCTCAAGTCCGGCGACGAGTATCTCGGTAAACCAGCCGGTTATGGGGAATCCAAGGTCAACCAATACATTGATCGCGACTACCACAAGGTCAGCGACGAGGTGAAGCCAGACTGGGACTTGAGCGGCGCCGTCGAGGACCTCCGCCTGATTCACGACCTAGCCTGGCGCATTGCGGAACAACGCCGCCCGCCCCAGTGGAAACCCGGCAGCGAGTTCAAAGCCGTCCGGGACGCCCAGTTGAAGTAAGCGCGCCGCGGCCCATCGTTGACCGCCCCCTGCCCTGGAATGCCCGCCGCCCGTGCGGGCGCTAGCCGCGGAGCACTCCCGGGATGATCTTTGCCCCGCCGGCAATGCCCGTGAGGCGTTCCAGTCGGGCATTGACTTGGAAATGCAGCTCTTCGTGGTCGAGGCCGAGCGCCGCGAGGATCGTCGCGTGCAGGTCCTTCATCTGGATCGGCCGCTCCGTGGCCAGCAGGCCCAACTCGTCGGTGGCGCCGAGGTGCTGGCCGGGCTGCACCCCACCGCCGGCCAACCAGATCGTAAAACCCGCGGCATTATGCTGGCGGCCCAAGTCGCCCTGCATCATCGGGGTGCGCCCAAATTCGCTGGCCCAGACGACCAACGTTTCGTCCAGCAGGCCGCGCTGTTTCAAGTCGGTGAGCAGGGCCGCGACCGGTTGGTCAGTCCAGCGCGCGCGGGGAACGTGATTGTCGGTGAGTTTGGCGTGGGCATCCCAACCGTCCTTGTCCGGCATGTCATAGACCTGCACAAAACGGACGCCCCGCTCCACCAAGCGTCGCGCCAGCAGGCACTTGCGGCCGAATGCCTGGGTGCGCTTGTCCGCGTGTTCGAGCCCGTAGCTGCGCCGCAGTCCGGCGGCTTCCTGTTCCACATCGCCCACTTCGAGCGCGGCGGACTGCATTCGGTAGGCAAGCTCGTAGCTGGCAATTCGAGCGTCGAGTTCGGAAAAACCGGGCCGCGCTTCGCGGTGCCGAAGGTTGAGCTCGCGAAGGAGATCAAGGGAGTCGCGCTGGCCGGCGGCAAACGCCTCGGGCGGCAGTAAATCGAGCACCGGCGTGCCGGTGTCCCGAAGGCGGGTGGGTTGGAACGCGGCGGGTAGGAAACCGTTGGAGTAATTCGCCGCGCCCCCGAGGGGCCCTGCCTCAAACAGCATCACGTAGCCCGGCAGATCGCGGTTCGCCGAGCCGAGGCCGTAAGTCACCCAGGAGCCGAGACTGGCCTTGCCGGGGCGGATGTCACCGGTGTGCAGTTGGTAGCTGGCGGGCGCGTGGTTGTTGGAGTCGGCTTGGAGCGAATGAATGAAGCACAGGTCGTCTACCTGCTGCGCGACCCGGGGCATGAGTTCACTCACCCACTTCCCCGACTGACCGTGTTGAGCCCATTGGAACGGACTGCCCATCAGCTCATCCTTGCAGCCGTGAAAGACATTGGCGAAGCGCGTCGCCTCGACGGCCTTGCGGATGGATTCAGGCACCGGCTTGCCATTGAGCTGCTGAAGCAACGGCTTGTAATCAAACGTGTCCACCTGTGACGGCCCACCGACTTGGAACAGGAAGATCACCGACTTGGCCCGCGGCCGAAAATCGGCCGGTCGCGGCGCGAATGGATTCAGCGGATCCCCGCCCCGCGCTGAGCCTGCCGTCCGGGCGTCCAACTGCGCCAACGCGCCCCACGCCAACGCCCCAAAGCCAGTCCCCAGCCGGCCCAGAAAGTGCCGGCGGGAGCAATGAGCGGGGGAGACGAACACGCCGGAAGTCTGCGAGTGAAACCACGACTGGCGAGGCGGAATTTACGGCTTCAATCAGTTCAAGCCGGCCAACGAACCGCCGCCGACGCCCTTACTCGGCACTCAGCGAGCGACCACGGCCGGCTTCAGTTCAACGGCGCCAACCCCGCGGCCTGCAACTGCCGCCAAAACGAGCCGGTCCGCTGGGGGAAATACTGGTCGAGCAAGCGCCGCACTTCGGGCTGCCAATGCTCACCCCGCGTGTAACGTTCATACGGGCCTTCCTTGTAAGGATGCACGTCGCGCCGGTAGTCGCCCCAACGGGCGGCTTCGGCGAGGATTGCCGGCTCCAGTGGTTGGGCCAGCATTCGGTAACGCTCCCCCGCGGCGGGTGGACTGAGCGCCCCGGCGGCGGTCAAATGCATTTGGGCCCGCGTCGCGAACTCAGCGCGGAAGGCCGCGTTTTCCCGCAATTTTTGGAACAAGCGCGTGGGGGATCGATCGTCGTCATCGGCCAACCGATTGTCGTTCACGCCTTCCAGAGTCCGTTCGCCGTCCCAAACGAAAAACACGTATTTCCCGGCGGGGACCCGGCGGCGGGCGGCATACCAATTGGAGGACCGGTCCCAATCGCCGTTCGCGCCGTAGAGATTCAGCAGCATGTAGTCGATGAAGGCGGGGACCTCGAGCAACTCCCGGACGGCGGCATAGTTCGCGGGCTCGGCCAAGCCGGCGTTGGCGAGGGCGAACAAGTGTTGCCAGACCGTTTCGTCACCACTGAGCACCTTGTCGGCGTTGCGGGCGTCGTAGTCCTGATCGGCGCCGCCCAATCGGGCGGCAGCGAAGTGTTCATCGGGCCGTTCCGCCACGTTGTAGAGCCCCCAGTAAAGTCCGTTGAGCTGCAAATGCACGAAGCGCCCCCGGGCCGACGGCTGACCCATCGCCGCGTAGGAGGCACGCATCCACGCATCCCGCAGGTAGTCCGCCGAACGGCGCTCAGCCCCGCTCCAATGGAGCCACGAATGATTGTTCCCGCCCCGCAAGATCAACGTCTCAAACTCAGCGACGCCGTCGCCGAAAAGCGGATACCTGAGTTGGCCGGCGCCGTATTTTTTCCGAAATACCAGCCGGAGGGAATGCTTCGGCGATTCCTCCGGCCGCCGGTTCCAGCCGCCCTGGATGCGCACGCCGCAATTGAGGTGAAATCCCTTCGCGCCGGCGCCCGGCAAAAACTCCACCGAGGCGGGCCGTTCCCAGTCGTCACCGCTCTGTTGGGGATTGGCGTAAAGTCCACGTTGGGGCGCAAACAAGTCGGCCGGATCCAGCACCAGTGACACGGTGGGCAAGGCTTGCAAGGACGCTTCGAGCGCCGCGCGATCGGTCTCGGTCGCCGACGATTCGGGGTCCATTGCGTAATCTGCGGGGACCAATTTGCCTTCCCGCACGCCCCAGCTCGCCGGGAAACCGCTTCCGGTTTGGCGCACCACGTCGCGGGGGAAAATAAAGGAGTGCGTGTCCACGTCGGCCGGAACCAAGCCCTCTTTAAACGCCGACGCCCGGATCACCGCGGTGGTCGTGAGCCGCACCGGCGTGGCGTAGCGGGTGCCGTGGGTCGGCGAAGGCAGGGTGCCGTTGGTGGTAAACCAAATCGCCGCACCTTCCGTTTTTGTGCGGAGCTCCAAGTCCACTGGGCCACTGTAAAAACCGCGACCGACGGAGAACTTGGGGGGGGCCACTCGGTCATTTTTGGCGGCCCAAACCAGCCCTACCTGTGCCAGCGACAGAACGAACAGAACAAGACCCTTCATGAAAATCTCAGGCGGAAGTTGGTCGGAACGCCCACCGGAGTCCACCGGGCAGTTCGGCGGCGGCAAATTCCAGATGCAGCACCCGCCGGTGCCCGGGCTGACGCGCCGCGGACGACGCGTGCAGCAGCAAGGGCCGCATCACCAGCGCCCCGCCTTGAGCGATCAGGCATTCCGTTTCGGGAACCTGCTTACGCCAGCGGAGGAGGTCATCCGGGCCTAGTTTACCGGCGCGATGGGAACCTGGCAGCACGCGCAACGGGCCGTTATCGGCCCCGCCCGCGTCGAGCTGCAACCGCACCGTGACCATGCCAGCGAGGATCTCTACGGGCGGGTGGACGTGGAGCACACCTGCCTTAACTGACCAGCCAGTGAAACCCGCCACCGACACCCGCTCGCGCACGGCGATGGCGAGGTCTTGATGCCAAGGAACCTTCCAGTTGGTGGCGGGCGTCTTGTCGAACCACAACGCCCGCACCGGAAACGCGCTCGCGCCAAGGATGGGCTGAATAATGTCCCGCACCGGGCGACTGGCGGCCACTTCGGCCACCTCAGGAAGTTCCCACAGCAAGTTCCGCACGCCCGCAGAACCGGGCTCGCGGCGCGGCGCGGCCCAGGCTGAAAAAGCGGCCTTGATCCGGTCGCCGACCGCCGCCGTGAACATCCGTTCGAGACAGGCAAAGCCGGCGGCTTCCATGGAGGCGGGAGACGTCATTTTGTGCCGATGGCCACGAGCTTTCCGAGGCTGCGCAGGTAGAGCGTGCCGTCACTCAGAGCGGGGGTGGCCAGCATG
Organism: uncultured Verrucomicrobiota bacterium; assembly: GCA_903821635.1. Lineage (GTDB taxonomy): Bacteria > Verrucomicrobiota > Verrucomicrobiia > Limisphaerales > UBA9464 > CAIWAH01. The sequence continues at coordinate 17,649 of CAIJLV010000205.1, forward strand.
GATTCGCCCACCCCATTTTGAGCTACGAGGTTGAACCGGTCCGTGGCCGCCACGACGAAGACCGTTCCCGATTCGGCGGGGATGAACAGGTGACGGCCATCCGACACGGGCGACGCGGTGTAACCCGCTCCGTCCTTGCTCAGCCGTTCACTAAACTTGAGGGCGCCCGTCTTCGCGTCAAAACAGCCGAGCACCCCCACGTCGAAGCAGCCAAAGACAAAGTCACCGACGGCAATGGGCGTCTGCATGTAGTTACCTTGGCGGGAGTGCGCCCAGACGATGCTGGCGTTGGTTTCGCCCGGATTTCCGGGCGTGATGTCCCCGGTAGCATCGGGCCGAATGGCGCGCAGCGGCCGAAACTTGCCGTGGGCGCTGGTCTGGTAAATCAGCCCGTGGGCGAAGATCGGCGTGGGGACTGGAATGTCGCCGCCGCCGTCGAGCTTCCACAATTCCCTGCCCGTGGCGAATTCGTAGCCGCCGATGTGGTGCCAGCCATTCACGACGATCTGCTTCCGTCCGGGAGTTTCGATGACCGTGGGCGTGCCCTAGGTGGGCACATCGTGACGCGGCGTGCGCCAAAGCTCCCGTCCGTCCGTGACGTCGAAGGCGGCGAGAAAAGAACCCTTCTGCACGTCGCACTGAACGATGACCTTGCCGTCATGGATCACCGGTGAACTCGCGAACCCCCATTGCGCAGTGGGCGAATTGAAGTAGCCAGAATCCATCGGCCCGAGCTCCTTCTGCCACAGCGGACGGCCGTGGAGGTCGAAGCCGAACAAGCCTTCCGAGCCGAAGATGGCGACGATCCGCTGGCCATCGGTGACGGGCGTGGAATTGCAGTGACTGGCCTTGGGGTGGCGCTTGACCTTGGGCGTGGATTCTTGGCCCAACTGGTTCCAAACGACCCGGCCGGTAGCCCGATCAAGGGCGAGCAGGCGCCATTGTTGCGGCCCGGTGTCGGCGGCTGATTCGATGTCGCCGTAGAGCCCAACCTTGAGGTCGGCCTTGGTCCCCGATACCGCCGTGGCGATGAAGATACGGTCGTTCCAAACAATCGGGGCGGCGTGTCCGAGACCGGGAATAGGCGTCTGCCACAGGACGTTTTCGCCAGTCTCAATATTCCAGCGAGTCGGCACCGGGTTCGAGGCATCCACCCCGCTGGCATTAGGACCACGGTATTGCGGCCAGTTCGCGGCAAAAGTGGTCGTGCCCGCCAGTAACGCGCTCAGCATGGAACCGAGTTTCACTCCCGGTTTGTGCGCGGAAACCCACCGGCCGGTCAATGCGGCGGAGCGCCCTGATTCTCGGCGGGCCGTTAATGCTGACAGCAGGCAGGATCCGCCGCCGAGAGATTGGGGCTCACGTAGGGAATGCCGAGCGCCATGCCCCGGAGGATCAGGAGCAGCGCCACCACCACGAGAGAGACGGGAACCAACTGTTGCAGGCGGAAGCGGAAGGAAACCGGCAGAGCCCGGCCGCTCAAGCCGATCCCCAACATCAGGGGCAGCGTGCCCAAGCCGAACAGGGTCATGTATTCAACTGCCGGGAGCAGGCCACCGGTGGCCGCCGCGCCGGCACACGCAGCGTAAACGAGGCCGCAGGGGAGCAGACCGTTGAGCAAACCGAGCAGCCCAAGCGCGCCCAAGGTGCGCCGCTGGAGGAGGCGTCCGAATCCGGACTTCAGCCACCGCACCGCGCGAACGACGGGCGTGCCGGCACCGAGGCGGGTGGAAAAGAGCAGGCCGAGGAGAATGAGGATTCCAGCCCCGAGCGAGAGCCAGCGTTGGATGCCGACGAGGGCGAGCGATTTGCCGAGCAGGCCAAAGAGCAGGCCGAGCAGGGCGTAGGTGCTGATCCGCCCGGCATTGTAGGCCAGTCGGCTCGCGACGAAGCCGGAAGCGCCGCCGCCGGGATGCGGCAGGGCGAGCGCCAAGGGACCACACATGCCGGCACAGTGCAGGCTGCCCGCGAGGCCTAACATGAAAGCGGTCCAGAGCATCGACTAGCGCGCGACGGGGCCCGCGACGAGCAGGGTTTGCTCAGCGAAGTATTCGGCCCCGGCCGCCGTCCAGTTCACGCGAACTTTCCAGCGACCTTCCTTGAGCACCGAGGCATCGATGCACTGGCGTCCCTGAGCATCGGTCGCGAGAGCGATTTCGCGGTCAAGCGCGGCGTCGGAGGGACGATAAAGGCGAATCTGCCCTAGGGGATTCTGAGCCGCCGGGCCGGCGGGCAGCGTCACGGTGATTTGGTTCGTCGCATGCTCGTAGGTGATGGCCACGGGTTGTCCGAGGGCCTTGGTCCGGGCGGCGCGGTCGATCTGCTTTTGGAAGCGGACTTCCTGCTCGTAGTAATCGGCGCCCACGAGATCCACCTTTTGCCGGACGGCGAAGATGCCGAAGCCCACGACGCAAGAGATGAAGACGGCGAAGAAGGCGATCAACGCGTAAGGCCAAGGATTGAAGGCCGGGCGGACGGTGGAATCAGGCATGGGAGAGAGGGTTCAGCGGGGTCCGATGAAGGCCGTCTTCACCGTTTCGAGGAGTTTGTCGCCGGAGTAAACGCCCAACTCCAGCTGGGTGGTCGGACCTTGGCGGTCGGTGGGCCCCAGTTCGATGAGCACCGAAGTCTGGGAGACTTTTTCCTTGGGCGCGATGAAACTGGCCGCCCCGAGCACGACGACGCGGCCGCCGTGGTTGAGCAGGCGGAATTGGATCGGCAGGTCGCGGTTGCTCTTGTTCACGATCTTGGCGGTGTAGAGGTTGCTGATGCGGCCGTCCGGGGCGGCTTGAAAGAGCGAGCCGGGCGCACGCAAAAACAGGGTTTCAACCTCGGCCCGGGTAAATACGAGCGCAAGGAAGAGGATGACCAAGCCGGTAAGCATCGTGGCGTAGAGCTTCATCCGCGCCGTGAAGCGCAGGGGTTGCCCCTTTTCGATGCCGTTGAGCGAGGCGTAGCGAATGAGGCCCCGGGGACGCCCAATTTTGTCCATGACATGGTCACAGGCATCGATACAGGCGGTGCAGTTGACACACTCCATCTGCACGCCGTTGCGGATGTCGATGCCGGTGGGGCAGACAGCGACGCATTGGTGACAGTTGACGCAGTCGCCGTGATTTTCTTCCCGGCGGAGTTCGAGGCGTTGGTCGCGTTTCCACGGGGCCCGGGTTTCGCCGCGCTTGTGGTCGTAGGCGACGATCATGGTGTTCTCGTCCAAGAGGGCCGACTGGAAGCGGCCGTAGGGACAGATGAACGTGCAGGCCTGCTCGCGGAAGCGGGCGAAGATCCCGTAGAACAATAGGGTGAAGGCTACCATGGCACCCAACCCACCAAGGTGATCCATAGGGTTGTCGGTGATGATGACGAGCAACTGATCGAGCCCGATGATGTAGCTGAGCAACGTGTTGCCGATGAGAAAGGACAGGCTGAAGAAGATTCCGTGTTTGAAGAGCTTCTTGGCGAGCTTCCGAGCGGTCCAAGGGGCGGCATCCAGCGCCCGCTGGGCTTGGGCGTCCCCCTCGATGAGGTAATCGAGTTTCCGGAAGACCATTTCCATCATCACCGTCTGCGGGCAGGCCCAGCCGCACCAAAGCCGGCCGAAGGCGGTGGTAAAGATCATGATGCCGCCGAAGAAGACCAACATCGCGACGGCAAAGATGATCGTGTCTTCGGGCCAGAAGATCCGACCTAGGATCGAGAATTTCCGCTCCAGAATGTTGATCATGAGCAGCGGGTTGCCGTGGATGCGGATGAACGGCCCGGCGAACATGATGGCGATCAGCAGCCAAGCGAAGACCGCCCGGCGCTGATGCCAGCGACCGGACGGCTTTTTGGCGTAGATCCACGTGCGGTTCCCGTCTTTGTCCGCCGTGGCGAGATGCTCCCGAAAATCCTCCCAATCCACGGAGCGAACCTGCGGGGTAGGTTCGGCGGGCGACGGCGCCTTCGGATCAGGGACCACGGGAGTGCTCATGACGAATTTGTTACCAAGGAGTTTCGCCCGCGGCGCTCACTCGTAAACCTCGGTGTTTTGGGGCGCTAGATCTTCGCGCAGTTTGGGGTTGGGCGGGTTGCTACCGCGCAACGTCTGGATGTAGCTGGCGACCGCGAGAATGTCGGCAGGTTTGAAGCCCTGCTCCTTCCACGCGAGCATGCCCTTGTCCGGCACCCCGTTCCAAATGACCTTCACGTTATCCGAGAATTTCGGGCCGTGAATCCAATAGTCGTCGCATAGGTTGGGGCCGACGAGGCCGCCGCCATCCGCGCGGTGACACGGGGCGCAGTAGGTGACGAACAGTTGCTGGCCCTGGCCCATGATCGTCGGGTCCTGGCTGGGTTCCACAGAGACCATGCTCGTCTCGAACTTAGCGAGTGCGGCCCCCTTGAGGGCATTACCCACGGCCATTTCCTTGTCGTATTCGGCCTTTTGCAGGTCGCCCTTGGCGAGGACGTGGTAGTAGCCGAGGTAGCCTACGCCGTAGATGACGCAGAGGTAGAACAACCACACCCACCAAGCGGGCAGATTGTTGTCGAGTTCCTTGATACCGTCCGCCTCGTGGTCGAGCAGCAGCGGATCCTTGGGTTCTTGGGGATCATTCATGGCGGGAGACTTCTTGCTTCGTTGAATTGATTTCGGAGCCGTCCGACAGGGGCAGCGCGCCCATGTAGTTGAGGAAGGGTTTCTTCTTCAGCAGCGCAAACAGGAGCGTGCCGGTGAACACAGTGAAGAACAGGAGCACCGACACGACGCCGTAAAGGCCAACGCCGCCGATGTCGCTGAGCACGTTTTTGATCATGGCATGCTAGGGGTTGGCGGTGGCGACCGCGGGTTCGCGGGCGGGGGTGATCTCCGCTTGGGGCGGAGCCGACTTGAGATCCGTGCCCAACCGTTGGAGATAAGCGATGAGGCCGATGATCTCCGAATTGGGCGGGGCGTTGCTGATCATGCCGAGCTGTAGGTTGGCGACGATCTTGCGAGCCTGGGCTTCAAGTTCCTTCTGGGCCGGGCCTTTTTCAAATCCGACCGGATAGGGCACCCCCACCTTGCGCAGCGCCGAGATACGAGCGGGCAGGGAATTGGTGTCGAGGTTCTGGGTGAGTAACCACGGATACGGCGGCATGATCGAGCCCGGGGAGGTCGAACGCGGGTTCTCCATGTGGTTGTAATGCCACGCGTCCGGATACTTGCCGCCCAAGCGGTGCAAGTCGGGCCCGGTGCGCTTCGACCCCCACAGGAACGGATGGTCATAAACGAATTCGCCGGCCTTGGAGTATTCGCCGTAGCGTTCGGTTTCCGAACGGAACGGCCGGATCATCTGCGAATGGCAGCCCACACAACCTTCGCGGATGTAGAGGTCGCGGCCGAGGACTTCGAGGGCGGTGTAAGGTTTGACGGCCGAAATGGTCGGCACGTTCTCCTTGATGAGATACATCGGGATCACCTCGATGGCGCCTCCGATGAGAATCGCCACCGTGGCGAGCACAGTCATGAGCATGGGCTTGGCTTCCAGCCACCGATGTCCGGTGCCGACCGGGTGTTTGTCTTCCGATAAGGGCGCCGCCTGGGCTTCGGTGTCGGGCTCAAATTTCCCGCTCTTCGCAGTGCGGTAGAGGTTATAGGCCCCGATGCAGGCGCCGATGATGTAGAGCGTGCCACCGATCGCGCGCAACCGATACATGGGCACAAGCTGCAACACGGTTTCGAGGAAGTTCGGGTAACGCAGGAAGCCGTCGGCCGTAAACTCCTTCCACATCAACCCCTGCGTGATGCCGGCCCAATACATCGGGATCGCGTAGAACATGATGCCCATCAACCCGAGCCAGAAGTGCCAGTTGGCGAGCTTCAAGGAATGGAGTTTGGTGTTCCACAACTTCGGAAACAGCCAATAGAGCATGGAGAAGGTGAAAAAACCGTTCCAACCGAGCGCCCCGGTATGCACGTGGGCGATGGTCCAGTCGGTGTAATGAGAGAGCGAATTGACACTCTTGATGGCGAGCAACGGGCCTTCCAGCGTCGCCATGCCATAGGCGGTCAGGGCGACGACCATGAACTTCAGCATCGGATCTTGGCGCACCTTGTCCCAAGCCCCGCGCAGGGTGAGCAGGCCGTTCAACATGCCGCCCCAAGAAGGCGCCACCAGCATCACGGAAAACACCATTCCGAGCGACTGGGCCCAGTCGGGCAACGCCGTGTAGAGCAGATGGTGGGGGCCAGCCCAGATGTAGATGAAGATGAGGGCCCAGAAGTGGATGATGGAAAGGCGGTAGCTAAACACCGGCCGGTTGGCCGCCTTGGGCAGGAAGTAATACATCAGGCCCAGGTAGGGCGTGGTGAGAAAGAACGCGACGGCGTTGTGCCCATACCACCATTGCATCAAGGCATCCTGCACGCCGGCGTAGATCGGATAGCTCTTGAACAGCCCGGCCGGGACCGCCAGCGAATTGCCGATGTGCAACACGGCGACGGTGATCGCGGTCGCGATGTAGAACCAGATGGCCACGTAGATGTGGCGCTCCCGGCGTCTGGCGATCGTGCCCAGCAGATTGATGGTGAAGGCGACCCAAACTACGGCGATGGCCAAGTCGATCGGCCATTCAAGTTCCGCGTATTCTTTGCTCGTCGTCAGCCCCAGCGGCAACGTGATGGCGGCCGCCACGATGATGAGGTTCCAACCCCAGAAATTGAGCCAGCTCAACCCGTCGCTGAACATGCGCGCTTTGCAGAGCCGCTGCAGCGAGTAGTAGATGCCGGTAAACATCCCGTTGCCGACAAACGCGAAGATCACCGCGTTAGTGTGCAGCGGGCGCAGGCGACCAAAGGTAGTGTATTGCAGGTTCAGGTTGGCTTCCGGCCAGAAGAGCTGGACGGCCGCGAGCAAGCCGGCGCAGAAGCCGACGATCGCCCAGACAATCGTGGCGATCGCAAACGCGCGCACGATCCGGTTGTCGTATTTGAATGTTTCTATCTTCATCTCATTGCTGTTTTTCGTTGGTTGAAATTGGCTGGGTCACCGGGGGGTTGCTGCCGTCGTCCGTCAGAATCCGCAGGGAGGGCGTCGTCGTGTCTTCGTATTGCCCGGAGCGAACCGCCCAGAAAAACGCCCACAGGAATCCGGCGGCGAGCACGACGCTCAGGGGAATAAGTAGGAGAATGACACTCATGCCGGCTCCCCCTCCTTTGGCGTCGAGTGGGCCGCGATTGATACTTCCAAACCCGCCCGACGCCCCAGCCACCCGGTGACTAGGACGGCAAACGCCACCACGGTCACGGAACTCACCGGCATCAAAATCGCACAAACGACCGGGGAAAGCCGACCGCTCGCCGCAATGGCGAGCCCCACGACATTGTAGAGGCTGGAAATTAAAAAACTGAGCCGCACCACCCGGGTCGTTTGCCGGGCAAAGCGCAATAATTCCGCCGTCCGCGGCACGAGCGTGGCGTCCATGATCACATCGCTGGCGGGCGAGAACGCCCCAATGTTTTCCACCACCGCCACCCCGACCTCGCTCTGGCGGAGCGCGCCGGCATCGTTTAGACCGTCGCCGACCATCATCACCGTGCGGCCGGCCGCCTGAAGATCGCGAATGAACCCGAGTTTATTGAGCGGGCTCTGATTGAATTGCAGGTGGGCGCGCGGGCCAAACAACGCCTGGAACCGGGCGCGATCCCGTTCGTGGTCACCGCTCAACAGGGCGATTTCGTAGCGCTCCGCCAACCGTTGCAACAACCGGGCCGTTTCCGGCCGCAGGGCACTGCTCAAGGTGAAGGCGCCCCGAAACACTCCACCAATCGCCACCGCTACCGTGCTGCCGGTGGCCGTTTCCAGCGGCGGCAAAACTACCCCCAGCGAAGCCAGCCAACGGCACGAACCCAGCGCCACCGGCGTGCCGTTCACCTGGGCTTGGACGCCTTGACCTGGGATTTCGCGAAACTCCGTGAGCGTCGCGGCCGCCGCTGCGTTCCGTTCCCAACCCGCCGCCAACCGTCGGGCCAGCGGATGGGTCGATTGCCGGGCCACGGCCGCAATCAGGGCCCCTTCGCCGGGTGAAAGTTCCGGTCCCACAAAGGCAACTTCACCGGCTTGGGCCGCAGTGAGGGTCCCGGTCTTGTCAAAGACGACGGTGTCAATCCGGGCTAGGGCCTCCAACGTGTCGGTGTTGCGGACAAAGATGTGGCGGCGCGCCAGCGTGCGCAGCGCCGCCCCGAGGGTGAAGGGCGCCGCCAAGGCTAGCGCGCAGGGACACGCCACAATCAGCACGCCGGTGAAGGAACGGAGCGCCCGGGCCGGCTCCACCACCGACCAAAAGGCCGCCGCCGCGAGCGCGATGCCGAGAATGATCCAAGTAAACTGCTGACTGTAACGGTTCGTCAGCGTGTTAAAGGTGTCGTCCTTTTCCTTGCGAAAGGCGTCCTGATTCCACAGCGAAGTCAGGTAGCTCTGAGACACCGGCTTCACGGTCACCACTTCGAGGGCGCCGCCCATCTGCCGGCCGCCAGCGTAGAGCAGTTCACCCGCCGCCTTGACCACGGGTTCCGATTCGCCAGTGACAAAGCTGTAGTCGATCAACGCCTCGCCCCCCAGCACCCGCGCATCCGCCGGCACCAATTCACCATGGCGAATGACCAAACGGTCGCCGATGCCGATTTGGCCCAGCGAAACCCGCTCTTCGCGATCCGCTTGACGGCGGAGGACCGACAACGGGAAAAACGACTTGTAGTCGCGGTCAAACGCCAGCCGATCGTAAGTCTTTTGCTGAAAGATTCGGCCACACAGCAGGAAGAAGGTCAGCCCCGCCAGTGAATCAAAATAACCTTCGCCTCGGTCCGAAATGACTTCGCCGGCGCTTTGCAGGAAAATTACCGCAATGCCGATCGCGATGGGCACCTCGATGGTCAGCCGGCGCTGGCGCACGCTGAGCCAACTGGTGCGGAAGAAGTCCGCCGCGCTATAGGCCACCACCGGCACTGAAAGCCCCAGACTCAACCACCCCACCAAGGTGCGAAACGCGGGGCCGCTCAGACTATCGAGCCCGAAGTAGCCCGGCAGACTGAACAGCATCGTGTTGCCGAAGACGAAACCGGCGACGCCCAGTTGGAGCCAGAGCCGGCGGGAAACCGGGTTGGCTCGTTTGCCGTCGAGGTCCGCCAGCTTCAGGTTCGGCTCGTAGCCGATGGAATCGAGCAACGCCGCCACGCCGCTGAGGGAGATGCGCTGAGGGTCAAAAGTAACAACCGCTTCTTGGCGGGCGAAATTGACACGCGATTGGCCAATGCCCGGCTTCAGGCGGAACAGGTTTTCGAGCAACCAAACGCACGCAACGCAGTGAATGGCCGGCAGTTGCAGGGTGACCCGGGTGGTCTTGCCGTCGTCGAAATCCACCAACCGAGCCCGCACGGCCGGTTCGTCCAAGAAGCGGAATTTATTCTCGTCCGCCAACGCCTCGACCCGCCGCCCCGCCACTTCGCCCCATTCGTAAAACTGGCCCAGCCCATTCTCCGCCAGCAGTTCGTAAACCGTCTGACAGCCTTGGCAGCAAAAAGCCCGGTCAGCCTTGGTCCAGACCGTCTCCGCGCAGGCTGTCCCGCAGTGGAAGCAGCTCGCCCGCGTGGTCCGGGCAGCGAGCGGCGCAGCCGCACTCACAACTGAGCTGAGGTTCGCGGTGACGTCCATAGATCCAAACAAGGCGCGGCAAGGAGTGCCCCAAACCCGCTCCGAGCGCTCACTGTTCTTTGTCGTTCATGCACCTGTTGTTGAGTGTCACGCCAACTAATGGCTGGTCTGAAGGGGGCGAAAATCGGCAAAATCCCTGAAATTGCTCTTGGATGGCGGCGTTTACCGGCGATTACCGCCGCGGCGGAGGACAAAATTAGTTCACTGGCCGCATGTCAATTTACGTTTCCCCCGCGGCGGGGGATAACCGCCCTTCCCCGCCTAGTTCGCCCGGGGCAGCGGCCGTGGGTGCATGAGGTAAGCCAGCAAGTCGCGGGCGGCGTCGGGACTGAGACCGGCCAGCAATCCCGCCGGCATCATCGACTGCTCGGAAGGCTCCAGCGACTGGAGTTCGGCCCGCTCCAAGGTCCGGCGTTCGGTCTGACTGTGCAGCGTCACCGTCCGGGCGGTCTGCTCTCGCACCACGCCTTGGAGCACGCTGCCATCCTTCAGCGTGACGACGGTCACCCGGTAGTCCGCAGCGACCACGGCGCTGGGGGCGAGGAGGTTTTCCAGCAGGTAATCAAGATTGGCGCGACCGGAACCGGTGAGGTCCGGACCGACTTGGCCGCCAGCGCCATAAAGCTGGTGGCACGGGGCGCAAAGTTGCGCGAACTGCTGCTGACCTTGCGGCAAATCGGCGGACCGGAGCCGCTCGGGTGTGAGCTGTGCCCGCCATTTGGCGGCTTCGGCGGAGTGGTCTTCGCTCCCGGTCTTTACAGTGCCCCAGACTTCACCGAGCCGTTTCGTCAGCGCGGCGTCGCCGAGGCCGACCACTTGGCGGGCGTGGAACGCGGAGAGGTCCGCGCGGGCCACGCGCCCGTCAGCGAGGGCTTCCAGTAGCGCTTGGGCGGCGGCCGGCCGGGTGACCATGGCTCCGAGGACGGCGGGACGTTCCTCCAAGCCCAGCCATTGGTAACGGTGCAAGGCAAACGCCGGGGCGTCAGCTTCGCCCAGTTGGAGCAGACCCACCAGCGCGGCGGGCCGCAGCGCACCGTCATTGGCGACCCGCCGCAGCAACGGGGACAGACCTTCCACCCGAGCGGAGAGCAGCGTCGCGAGTGCCTGACGCCGGGCGGTGGGATCGGCGTTGCCGTCGGCAAGGATCTGTTGGAGGTCCTCCAGCGCCCGGCCAGCGCCGAACAACAGGTTCAGACTGCGCAGGTGTTCCTGCACGTCGGGTTCCGGAATGAGCCGGGCCGCGGCCGCAAATTGGTTCCAAGACGCAGGCGCCGGGGCTTGGCGCCACCCGCGCAGGCCCGCTCCCAAGCCGCGCACCACTTCGGCCTGCCCAGCGGCGGGCCAATTCGCCGCCGCCGCCAGCAAGGCGACGACGGGACCAGGCTTGGTTTCCAAATCTTCAGCCACGCGGCGGGCAATGAACTGGCGGATTTGTGGGGACGTCCCCGCCGCCTTGGCCAGAGGCACGGCGAGGTCGGGTTGGGCCGCCAGCAGCGGTTCGAGACCAGTCCAGAGCAGCAGGGGCAAGTTGTGATCGTGGGCGTCTTCGGGCCGAACCAAGGGTGCTTGGACCAATTCCTGGCGCAGGTGCAGGGGCAGTTTTTGCAGAGCTGAGGCGAGGTAAAGCCGCACCAACGGGGAGGAATCTAACTCGGCGCGATCCTGCAGGGCTGCCACTGCGACCATGCGGTCGCGGGTCCGAGGGCCCGGGGCGAATTTCTCACCCGGGAGCTCCGTCGCCACGAAGTCGGCCAGCAAGCGAACCGCCCAACTGCGGATGTGCTCATCGGCGTCCCGCGTCCAGGTCAGCAAGCGCGCCGCCAACCAACCGGAATCAGCCCCGCCGAGGGCATTCAAGGCCCAGATCACGCGAAGGCGTTCTCGGGTCTTTCGCTGGACGCCAAATTCCCGCTTCAACTGGGCCCCTGACGGGAGGTTGGTTTGGCCCGCGACGTGGCGATCCACCAGGACCCGCCGCGCTTGCCGAGAAATCCATTCGTTGGCATGCGTCAGCAGCGCGAGCAGTTCGGTGGCGTTGGCTTGGGTGACGTCGGCGACGGGCGGCGGCGGCGAGTCGCCGTAAGTCACCTTGTAAATGCGGCCGGAAGTCCGATGCACGCCGTCGTGATCGTGGCATTCGCCGGTATCCGACCAGTCGGCGATGAACACGCCGCCGTCGGGGCCCTGAATCAGATCGAGGCCGCGAAACCACGGATCGCCAATTTGCAGGAAGTCGCGGTCGTGTTTGCCGACGTAGCCGGAGCCCCGACGTTCGAGGCGTTCCACATTCAGGCGGCGGCCGTGCAGGTTGATCGTGAAGAGTTTTCCCCGGTATTCGGCGGGCCAGTGGTCGCCTTGGTAGATCATCAGGCCGCAGTGGGCGTGGCCCCCGCCGAGGGGGTCGCTGCCGGGGGCAAAGCCACTGCCGTCAAACGCGGCCCGGGATTTTTGCCAACCAGCCCCGGTGTCAAAGTGGAAATGGTCGGCGTGCTGCCCGATCAGCGCGTAGGCGTGGGGGTCCACGTCATTGCCGTGCATGCGCTGGAAGTGGGCCCCGGGGATCGCGTGCCAGAGGTGGCCGATGACGGTGTTGATGAAGAACGGTTCGCCAACCTCATTCCAGTCGAGGCCCCACGGGTTGGTGGTGCCATGCGACACGGCCTCGAAGACGCGCTGCGTGGGATGGTAGCGCCAGATGCCGCCGCGCATTTCCACCCGGTTGGCGTCCAGGGTGCCGGGCACGCCGATCTTCGCGCCGCTGGAGATGCCGATCCGGCCCCACAGCCAGCCGTCCGGACCCCACTTGAGGCCATTGGCAAAGGTGTGCCGGTTGCCACTGGTGGTCGTAAAACCGTCGAGCAAGACCTCTGGTTCGCCATCGGGCACGTCGTCCCCATTGCGGTCGGCCAAGAACAGTAATTGGGGCGGGCACAGCACGAATACCCCGCCGAGGCCGACTTCGACGCTGGTCAGGATCTTAGCCTGGTCCCAAAAGACGGTGCGTTTGTCGAAGCGACCGTCATTATCTCGATCCTCGAAGATCAACACCCGGTCGTTGAGGTTTGTGGCAAAATTCACGCCGGCTTCCGCGTAGGTATAATTTTCGGCCACCCAGAGGCGTCCCCGCGGGTCAAACGTCAACGAAATGGGCTGGTTCAGGTCCGGTTCGGCGGCAAAGACGGACACCTTGAAACCGGGCGGAAGCTGAAAACTGGCGGCGGCTTCAGCCGGCGCCATCGGCTCGCCGCGTTTTTCCGAACTGAAGGGATTGGGGAATCCTGCCGATAGGGCGGGAGTGACGAGCACTCCAATCAACGCTCCAACCAGAAAACAATGAGGAAACACGCACCGAGGTTTACCGCCGGTCGGACTGACTGGCGACGCCAGATTCAATCGACCCGCGCCCGTCGCTGCGGGCCGTGGGCAGCAGCACCCCGCGCGGCGGGCTCTAATTCTTAAGTCTTATCCGGAGGGGAAATATGGCGACAGTTTTGGTCGTGGACGATGACCCCAGCATTCGTCGAGTAGTCCGTGTCGTGCTGGAAGCGAGCGGCCACTCGGTGTGTGAGGCCGAGGACGGCAACGAAGCGGTGGCGCAATACGAAGCGCTGAGCTTCGTGGGGCTCGTCATTACCGACATCGTCATGGCCGGCAAAGACGGCATCGAAACCATTGTGGAACTCCGACGACGACGCAAAGACCTCAAAATCCTCGTCATCTCGGGCGGTGGCCAAGTGGGCGCCTCCACCTACCTCCGCATGGCCGGCATTCTCGGGGCCAACATGACCTTGGAGAAACCGTTCTCCGCCGCGGATCTAAAGGCGGCGGTCGATCACCTCCTGCCACCAACGTAAATTTGCCCCCCGCTCCGCCGCCGATGGACAGCGCCCGCCAAGGCCGGTTTCATGACGGCTGTGCCCGTTGGTGTCCTTGAACTCGCCCCTGACCTGATCGCCGATGCGCGGCGGGCCGTCTGGCTGCCGCAGCAACGCACGCTCGTCGTCCCCGATGTGCATCTCGGATTCGCTTGGGTGCAACGCCGCCGGGGACAATTGCTGCCGGTCGGCTTTGCCGACGACACACTGCCCCGACTGGAAGCCCTCAGCCGGGATTATCCGGCCGCCCGCATCGTGTTTCTCGGCGACCTCGTCCACGCCGCGTGCGAACTGGAGCCACTCCGGCTTGCGCTCGTGGAGCTCGCCCTGCGCCTCGGGAGCAGAACCCCCGCATTAAATTCTGCCACCGCCTCGGCCGCACTTTCAGCCGGCTTGGAATTCACGGTTTCGCACCCGGAACTCATCCTCGTGCTGGGCAACCACGACCACCGCCTGCCTCAATTGCTCGTGGACTGGCAGGTGCCGATCCGCGTGGTCCCCCGCCTTGATCTGGGCCGCTTTCGGCTGCTCCACGGCCACGAAGCCGCTCCGCTTGAGGCGCTGGAGCCCACCGACCGACTCACCATCATCGGCCACGAACATCCCAGTGTAGAACTCGGCGCGGGCGCCACCACGCGCGCCAAGTGCCCCGCTTTTGCCCTCGCCGACGACACGTTGGTCGTTCCTGCATTCTCCGCATGGGCCGCCGGCTGCAACCTGCAACGGCGAAACCATTTGGGCCCGATCGCCCAAGCCGCCCGTTTTCACACCGTGTTGGCGTGCGTGGGGCCGCGCCTGCTGCGCCTGCCCTTTGCCCGATTGCTGCAAGATGCGGCTTCCGCCGGAGCGGGTTTTGACGCTAGATAGAGCCCGTGCAGTTTCACGAATTCGGATTCCGTCTAGCCCTCCAGGACGCGATCAACGCTCTGGGCTACAAGGAACCGACCCCCATCCAGGCTCAGGCCATCCCGCTGCTGCTCGCCGGCAAAGACGTCATCGGCTCCGCCCAAACGGGCACCGGCAAGACCGCGGCCTTTGCGCTTCCCATCCTCCACCAAATCGCCACCCACGCCCACGATCCCCGTTGCCTCATCTTGGAGCCGACGCGTGAATTGGCCGTCCAAACCGAGGAAAATTTCCGCAAATTCGCCCGCTTCACCGACCTCCGTTCCGTCGTCATCTACGGCGGCGTCGGTTACGAACAACAGCGCGCCGCCATGAAGGCCGGCGTCGATGTGATCGTGGCCACGCCGGGCCGACTGCTCGACCTCGTCGGCGACCGCACCGTCTCCCTCTCGCAGGTCAAACACCTCGTGCTCGACGAAGCCGATCGCATGCTCGACATGGGCTTCCTGCCCGACGTGAAGCGCATCCTCGATCGCTGCCCCAAAGAACGGCAAACCGCGCTCTTTTCCGCGACCATTCCGCCGGCCATCGCCACCCTCGTAAAATGGGCGATGAATGAACCCGTCCGGGTGGCGGTGGACATCGAGCGCTCCGCGGCTTCGACTGTAAAACACGTCATGTATCCGGTGGCGGAACGCCAGAAGAACGACCTCCTGCTTGCGCTGCTGGAACACCTGAACTGGGAAAGCGTCATCATTTTCTGCCGCACCAAACGAGGCGCCGACGACGTATTCGCAGCCCTGAAACGAGCCAGCCACAAGGCGACCGTCATCCACTCCGACCGCACCCAAGGCCAGCGGGCGCAAGCGCTCGAAGGCTTCAAGAAGGCCCGCTTCGAAGTCCTCGTCGCGACCGATATCGCCGCCCGCGGGCTAGACATCGCCGACGTCAGCCACGTCATCAACTACGACGTGCCGGAGCATCCGGAAGATTACGTCCACCGTATCGGCCGCACCGGCCGAGCCATGTCGAGCGGCGACGCCATGACCATCATGACCGCCAGCGACGCCCAGTTCGTAGCCGCCATCGAACGTTTCATCAGTCAGAAAGTGCCGCGCGAAAAGCTGGAGAACTTCACCTACCAATACACCGCCATCTTCGACGAAGCGCGCTTGGGCCCGCTCTCCGAACGGCGCGTGCGCGGCGTGAAGCTGTCCGGCGGCGGGTATTCGATTGGTGGCGGGCGTCGGCGGCGGTAATAGGCCACTGACGCGCATTCAGACAATTGCGCGGATCGCCTGGGCGTCACTTCTTGCGTGCGCCCTAGCGGTGCTGGTCTTCGGTTGGCAGCCGATTGGTCCGCGGAGTTCCCAAAGTGCGTTCCAGATTCTGGTGGTATCCGCCGGGGTGCTCTTGTTTCGCTACGTAAACTCGAAGCCGTGATGACCCTCGGATCGTGGCCTTGAGAATGCGCGCCAGCGTCTTGGAGTGCGGCGGCACAGCGGAGCGGAGCTGCCGCTTGGGGCGGGACTCGGGGTTCGAAACGCCCGCCCTCACCCCGGCCCTCTCCCCCGAGGAGAGGGAGAAGGTCACGACGCCCTACGCCTCCACCCGTTCGGCGCTTCGGCTTAGCGCCGCCCACAGCAGTCCTCGTCAGACTGAGCGATGGAGTGGTCTGGTGTTGGCGGGCGTTTCCCTCTCCCCGGGGGAGAGGGTTAGGGTGAGGGCGGGCCAGCCTCATCCTTCATGGTTCCCGCTTTCACGGCGGTGCCGACAACCTGGGCGGCGAGCTACGCCCTCCTGATGCCAAGGTCGCGCAGGAATCGCCCCGTGTGGCTTTCCGGGCACAGGGCGACGTCTTCCGGCGTGCCGCTGGCCACGACCCGGCCGCCTTCGTCGCCGGCGTCGGGGCCGAGATCAATCACCCAGTCGGCGGACTTGATGACGTCGAGGTTGTGTTCGATCACGAGCACGGTGTGGCCGGCGTTTACGAGCCGTTGGAACACCGCGAGCAGCACCCGCACGTCGTCGAAATGCAGTCCGGTGGTCGGTTCGTCGAAGAGGAACAGCGTTGGTTTCGGTAAGCGCGGAGCACGGCTCCCGGCTTCGGGAGGGATGCGGCCCAAGCGTTCGAGCGTGGCCTTACCCAGCCGTTGGGCGACGGGTTCCGGAATGACCCGCTTGGTCTCGGCGGCCGCGCTTTCGGCAAGGTGGCTCACCAGCTTCAGCCGCTGACTTTCGCCGCCGCTCAGCGTGTTGATTGGCTGGCCGAGGCGCAGGTAGCCGAGGCCGACTTCGACGAGCAGTTTCAATTTCGTCGCCGCGCGCTGGGCCGGTCGGTGGGTGCTCCCGAACGAATCCAGAAACGCGACAGCAGCCTCAACGGTGGCGTCAAGCAGGTCGGCGATGGACCACTCGAGGCAGGAAGTTGGCGCTTGGTCGGGCTCCTTTGGGACCTCGCGCTTCGCCCCGCGCACTTTGACTTCAAGGATGTGCTCCCGGTAGCGCCGGCCGGCGCAGGCGGGGCAGCGAATGAAGACGTCGCTCAGGAACTGCATCTCGATCTTCTCAAAGCCGGCGCCGCGGCAGTGTTCGCACTGACCTTTCGCGGAATTGAAGCTGAACGAGCTGGCCTCAAGCCCGCGTTCCTTGGCCACCTCGGACGCCGCAAAGAAGTCCCGAATGTCATCGAACGCACCGATGTAAACCGCCGGATTCGAGCGCGGTGTGCGTCCCAACGGTGACTGATCCACGAGCACCACGTGCCCGAGCGATTCCCAACCGGTGAGGGTGGTGGCGCTGAGCGCCGCGGCGGCGGCCTCGCGGGCTTCGCCGTCCACTTCGTCTTCGAGCGCAGTGCTTTCGCCGGGGGCGGCTAGTTTGGCCTGTAGCAGCGGCAGCAGCACTTCGCGCACTAGCGTCGTCTTGCCGGAACCGCTGACGCCGCTGACGCACACTAGGCGGCCCAGCGGCAGCTCGACGGCGAGATCGTGCAAGTTATTGGCCGCGGCGTGGGTCAAGCGCAGCGCAGTGGGCAGTGGATCGTGCGAAGGCGAAACGACTCGCGGGCGATAAGGCGCAATCGTGTCCGCGGCAAAGGCCACTGCTTCCGCTTTCCGGCTTCCGGTTACCGACTTCCCACACGGGCGACGCGGTGGGACTTCGATGCGTTTACGGCCGGTCAGGTAAGCAGCGGTCAGGGAGCCGGTGGCCGTTGCGAGCGCGGCGGGTGGACCTTGGAAGGTGATTTGCCCCCCGCTTTCGCCGTGGCCGGGACCTAAATCCACGAGGTGATCGGCGGCCCGCATGACACTCGCTTCGTGTTCCACGACGACGACGGTGTTCCCGGCATCCCGCAGGCGGTGGAGAATCTGCACCAAGCAGGCGGTGTCACGTGGATGCAGGCCAACACTGGGCTCATCCAAAACAAACAAGGTTTGGGTGAGCCTCGTGCCGAGACAGCTCGTCAGGTTTACCCGCTCCGTTTCCCCACCGGAAAGCGTGCGCGTGGAGCGATCCAGCGTGAGGTAGCCGAGTCCCACTTCGACTAAGAAACCGAGTCGGGTCTGCACTTCGTGGAGGGCCACCCGCAGCGGATGGTGAACGGCCGACGACGGTTGGTGAAATTCTGGAGCCGCAGCCAAGCGCTCCACCAACGCGAGTGCCTGGCGAATCGGCAGCGCGTAAAAGGCGGCGAGCGTCAGTGACGCCGAATTCAAGGAGGCCGGCGATTTTCCGTCCCCCATTCGCTCGCGGACACCTGCTGAGGGCTTGCTGTCCGGGCCGACCAGTCGGAAGGCCAGCGAGTCGGGATTGAATCGCAGCCCGTGACACACCGGGCAGCCCTTATAGCTGCGGTAACGGGAGAGCAACACGCGGACGTGCATCTTGTAGGCCTTGCTCTCCAACCAGCGGAAGTAGCCTTTCACGCCATACCAGAGCTTGGGCCACGAGTGATCCGGATCATCGGGCACGTAGCCTTCCTCGCCCTCGGTCACCCAGCGTTGATGTTCCGGCGAGAGTTCGCGGAAGGGCACCTGCAACGGCACGCCCCGCTTCTTGGCCGCACGCTCCAAGTCGTGCTGACACTGCTGCCCGGTTTCGGTTTGCCACGGCTTGACCACCCCTTCCGCCAACGTCTTCGAGCGATCGGGCAAGGCGAGCTCGGGATCGATCGTGATGATGCGACCAAACCCCTTGCAGGTTGGGCACGCGCCGACGGGATTATTGAACGAGAACAGCGCGGGCGTGGGTTCGCGGTAATTGAGGTCACAGCGTGCGCAATGGAAGCCGCTCGAAAACTGCCCCAAGACCAAAGCCCAGCGATCCTTTCCGGAGGGGCCGCGCACGGTGAGTTTGCCCCGGCCGAAGTGGTAGGCTTGTTCGCAGGCCTCGACAAAGCGCGGGCGATTTTCCGGCGTGAGTTTCACCCGATCGGCCAGCACCTTGAGCCCGTTGCCGGTTTCGAATTTCGGATTTTGAGCGGCTTCATCCACCCGCACGACCGCGTCGTCCAGCAGCAGGCGTTGAAACCCCTGCTTCGAGAGCAGAAGCAACTGTTCCGCGACGGTCAGTTTGTCCGAAAGCGGCAACTCGAAGGCGATCAGGACTTCCGTCGGGGCCCCGGTTGGATCCTTGGAAAGGGAACCGTGGGGATTGCGGAGCGCTTCCCAAATCACCTGCGGGGACTCGCGGCGCACCGGTTTCCCGCACTGGCGGCAATGCAACTGCGCGAGGTGGGGCCAAAGCACCTTCAGGTAGTCGCAAAGCTCGGTCATCGTGCCGACCGTGCTGCGGGTGGTGCGGACCGCATTGCGCTGCTCGATCGCGATGGCCGGCGGGATGTTTTCGATCCGGTCCACCGCCGGCTTGTCCATGCGGTCAAAAAATTGCCGCGCATAGGGCGTGAACGTCTCGATGTAACGCCGCTGGCCCTCGGCGTAGAGCGTCTCGAAGGCCAGCGAACTCTTGCCCGAACCGCTGAGACCGGTGAGCACGATCAGTTTCCCCAACGGCAGATCGAGATCGAAGCCCTTGAGGTTATTTTGCCGGACGTTGAACAGGCGGATACCCGCCGGCGACACCGGCGGGACCGCAGCAGGTGAAGCCGTCGTCTCTTCGGCAGAAATTGTTTTTCGAACCACACGCGCCATGGGCGGGCGACAGTAGGTTCGACCCACCGGGCGTCAACGAAGTGGCCAGACAGACCCAGACCGCCTTTCCCCGACCGCCCCCAAACTCGGCGGCACCCAAACCTCCAACGTGCGCGCCGAGGGGGCATGCTTCAGGCAACGGAGGCGTAATCGAATCCCTTGCGCTGCTCCCGCGCCACCCAACCGTTGGCTTCCCGGTCGCCTTCGAAGCGTTCGGCACGCGGATCCCAGCGCAAGGGCCGCCCCAACCGAAGGGCAATGGCCCCCAAATGGCAGAGGCTGACGCTGCGGTGGCCGACTTCGGCTTCGCAAATCGCCGCCTTTCGCGAACGCAGGCAGTCGAAGAAATTACCCATGTGATTATCGCTGGCGTAAGCGGTCCAGAGCCGCTGCGTCAAAGGCTCTTCCAAGATTGCCGGTGAGCTGGCTTCAATCCGACCCCGGGTCACAAAGATCCAGCCATCGGCGCCCTCAAACAGCACTCCGTTGGGCATCTGTGCGGGCGGCGTTTGGGGATTGAGCACGTTGCCCGCGCCGCCTTCGGTTTGCACGGTGCGACAGGTGTGGGTGACTCCGTTGGCGTAGCGGAAATTGACGTAATAAGTGCTGGGGAAATTGTAGCCGCCCGGCACGGGCTCACGAAGCCCATGCCCTTCCACCGCGACCGGGCCCGCCTCGCCGAGGGGCAGTCCCAGTGCCCAGAGCGCGATGTCGTTATGGTGCGCGCCCCAATCCGTGAGCGTGCCCGCGGAATACTCCCACCAGTATCGAAACGTGCCGTGGCCTCGCTCCTTCAAATAGGGAATGGCCGGGGTTTGCCCCTGCCAAACGTTCCAATCGAAATTCGGGGGCACTGGGCTCGGGGCAAACGGTCCGCCGTGCGGCCCCGATGGCAGCGAAGTCGTGAGGTGTTTCAATTTCCCGATCCGGCCGTTGCGAACCAGTTCGACCGCGAGCCGAAAACGTTGGTCGCTCCGCTGCTGGCTGCCGGTCTGGAAGACGGTGCCGCCAGCCCGCACGGCTTTCACCAACCGGCGGCCTTCGTCGATGGTCAGCGTCAACGGCTTCTCGGAATAGATGTCTTTGCCGGCCCGGATCGCGGCGAGATTGATGAGCGTGTGCCAGTGATCCGGCGTGCCGTTGATGACGGCGTGGAGGCCGGCGTGCTCTAGGCAATCCCGGAAGTCGCGGTAGCGTTTGGCGCCGGGATGCTGCTGCTGCGCTTCGTCGAGCCGGGCTTCGTCTACGTCGCAGATCGCCACCACCTCGCCAAACACCGAAGCCAACTTGGCGTCGTAACGGCCCATGCCGCCACACCCGATCAGGGCAAGGGCGGGACGGTCATTCGGCGACCACGGAACGCGCGGTCGGGAGGCGTCTTTGGCTTCGGCCTCAAACCACGACGGCAACGCGGCCACCCCGGCGAGAAGCGCGGACGAACGGATGAAACGACGGCGCGTGGAGGTCAGCGGGCGCATGCCAGTTCCTAAGCCGGCCACCGGCATTTGTGCAATCGCGGAATCGCCCCCCTCAATGAGTTTCCCCTTCGAGCCAACCATTGAATTCCCGAATGTGCGGCAGGGTTCCCACCACCAGCAAGCGGTCGCCGGCCAAGACGGCTTCGGTCCCTGCGGGCATCACAATCCGGTGGGCGCCGCGGTGGATGCCGCAGACCAAGATTTCGAAGCGCCGTAACAGCCCGAGTTCAGCTAGCGTTCGGCCTGCCAGCAAAGGCACCGGTGGCCACACGACGGTTTCGTTCGCCAATTCAGTGAACGATTCGCCCGCTTCCGCCGAACGCATCCCGGCGGACAGAAAGCGCTCCGCCTGCTGCAACTGCTCAGCGCTGCCCAACAACAGCAACCGATCGCCGGGATAGAGCAGTTCGTTGGCGCTGGGATTCGTCACTACAAAACCCTGCCGATCCACGCCGATGATCGAGCAACCCGTCCGCGACCGCAGCCCAAGCGTGCCGATGCGGCAACCGGCGTGCTCGGACTGGCGCGGCAAGGTGACCTCGTCGATGGCCAGATTCCAGCCGGCCGGTTGGTCGAGGAGCGGCAACGAGACGCCGGCGGAAGCGGCCGGGTTTGCGGCGCTGTGCAGTTGGGTTCGCAGTTCACTTTCCACCCGGCTGTGCCAACGCAGCAACCGCGACCAGAACAACGCCGCCACGAGCACGAGACTGGCGAGCACGAGCGCGACGAACCAAGGATTCGCCCCGCTGAGCGGCAACAACGTGACCAACCATTCGGCGAGCAACAGAGCCACGATCAACTTCAACGCCCGCTCCAGCCACGGTTGCAGAATCGCCCGGCGCGGATTCCCCCGGGTCGCCCCCTCGGCCAAGATCATCACGATGGCTTCGAGATTCCGCCACAAGGCGATCAGTGGGCCCATCATCAGCGTGCCAAACCCAACCCAAAACAGCACACGCAGGCCCTGCGGCACCAGCAACCTGTCCCCCAGCACTGCGGCCAAGGCGCTGTAAGCCGGCTGCCAAAACAGCAGCATGGCGCTCAGGAACAACAGGTGCAGCGCGACCTGGGCGAAGCGTTTCCCCGTCAGTTGCCAGACGAGGCTGGAGCTTTGTCGCCCCGACATTTGGCTCAGACGCCCGTGATAAAAGGCCACGCCTTCACGCAACCACCGGGGCTCCCAACGCTCCGCCCAGTTGGCAATCGTGCCAGAGCGGCGCATGAGGACCGGCGCCACGAGGGAGGTGATTAAACTCACCCCCACCGCGATCGCCGAAAACGACTTCGGCACCGCGCCGGAGGCCACGCCCAGTTGCGCCATCACAAATGAAAATTCGCCGATGGGCGTCAACGCCAAGCCGGCTTGGATCGACTGCCGGTTGGGATTGCCCACCGCCATGAGGCCCAGCGCGCAGGCCAGCGGCCGGCCCACCAAGACCAACCCCGAAACAGCGAGCACCAGCGGCCAAGCTTCAGCGAGGAGCTTGAAGTCGAAGAGCATGCCAATGGCGACGAAAAAGACCGCCCCAAAAGTCTGCCGCAACGCCTCGAAACTGCTTTCAACCTCCGCCTTGTAACGGGTGCCCGCCACGATGGCCCCCAGCACAAAAGCGCCGAGCGCGAGCGAATAGCCGACTTCCGTGGCCAGCCACGCAAGGCCCAACACCAAACCGACGAGCAGCAGGGTGCGGAGTTCTGCGGAACCGTCCCGGGTCAGCGCCTTGAGCAAGCGCGGCACAACCAGCACCGACAGGAAAAGCAGGAACACCACGAAGGCACTGAGTTTGCCGAGCGTCGGCCAGACTGAGGGCGCCTGTTCACCGCCAAACTTCACCATGGACGTCAGCAAGGTCAGCATCACAACGGCGACGACATCCTCGAGCACCGTGACCCCCAGCGCGAGTTGGCCCCAGCGCTCGTGACTCGCGTTCAGCTCCTCCAGAACCTTGGCGATGATGGCCGAACTGGAAACCATCAACATCCCTGCCAGAAACAAACCGTGCACCGGTGGCCACCCCAGAGCGGCCCCCAACAACCGGCAGAGGTTGAGCACCAGCAAGGCGCTGATCGCCGTGCCCAAAGCCGCGGACATTCCGAGCCGCTGCAACCGTCCCAAGCTGAGCCCAAGACCGATGGAAAAGATCAGGAAGACGAGTCCAAACTCTGCCAGCATCTGCACCCGCTCGATGCTGGTCACCAGTTGGAACGGGGGCGTGAAAGGGCCGATGATGATCCCGGCGAACAGATAACCGACGACCACCGACAGGCCGAGACGACGGCACAACCAACCGGCGGCACCCGCCACCAAGGTCACCACCGCCAGATCCCGGATGAAGTCGGTGCCGTTCATGCCGCCGAAATTAGCCAGCTTGGCTGGTGAGGCGAATCTGAACCGAAGAATACTTGGGCTCAGGAACCGCCCGCAATCAGGTCGGTCAGCTAGACCTTGGTTTCATCCGTAAACCGACACCTGACCGAGGTTTTGGAAATCTACTTGCGGAGCTACTTCTGCACGCCAGCAGCGAGGTATTCGAGAATGTCAGCCAAACCCTGCTCGCCAACCTGCTCGAGTCCGGTGGGCATGATGGATTGGTTCGAGGCTTCAAGGCTGGCGATGTCCTTACGCTGGAGGGCGTGCTTCTGCCCCTGTAGGTCATAGAGCTCGATGCTGGTCTGAGTTTCCGTATCCAGCCGACCGGAGAACGTTTCGCCCGCCTTGGTTTCCACGGTCCAGAGCACGTAGTTAGCTTCGACCGAGCGGTTGGGATCTAAAATCTCAGCTAAGATCTCGTCTTTGGCCCGCACCCCAATGCCGCTCAAGTCCGGTCCGACCTTGCCCCCGGCGCCATAGAAGAGGTGGCAGACGCCGCAGTTCTGGGCGTAGAGTTCCTGCCCGCGCTTCACGTCGCCGGCCTTCTTCGCCGCCGGCAGGAACTGCTTCATCACGGCCTCGCGGTCGGCGCTGAGCTTGCCCTTCTTCTCCGCGAGCGTGCGGGCGCGGGCAGCCAGATCGCGGTCGGGATTGTTCCGCAACGTCTGCCACTGGCCGCCGTCGAGGTCCTTGGGCACCAGGTTGCCGGCGTCGAGTTGGTCGAGCACGGCCGTGGCCCATGGGCCGCGGCGCAGCAGGGTATTCAACGCGCCGCGCTTCTGGGACGGCGTGAGCGTCTTCCAGCGGCCGAGAATTTCGGCACCGGTTTCGGATAGGCGGCTTTCGCCGAGCGCGTTCAGGAGGCCGCCGGCCAGCGCCGGTGAGGCTTGCAGCGAAATCTGCGTGAGCGTGGCGCGAACATTGGCCAATTCGTCGGCAAGGCGCAGGAGCCCACGGGCAGCCTCAATGCGCTCCGGATCGCCGGCGGCGGTATCCGCCAACTTGGCGGCGAGGCGCTGCTGGGTGGCGACGACTTGGGCGGTGAAGAGATCCAGTCGGTTCCACTTCTGGGCGAGCACGAGGAGCTTATCCTTGGCGGCCTCGGGGAAGGCGCTCATCGCTTCGCTCAACTGAGCTTCAGTCTCACCCGCGAAGTCCGGCTTGGACTGGGCGGGCCAACCGGCGATCAGCCCGTCGAGCACGGCCAGCGTGGCGGGCGCGGCGGTGGCGGCAACGGTCGACACAACCTGCGCGACTGAATCTGGCGCCGGCGTGGCGTAATGCCGGGCGACGATCCGCACAACTTCCAAGGCGCCCTCGGGCAGCGGGTCAACGCTGCCAATGATAGCTTTACCAAATCCTTCGAGGTGTTTTGCCGCGGCGGCGGCAATCGCATCGCGCAGCCAGCGGTCGCCCGCGTTGCGGGGATCGAGCAGGGCGGCTACCAAGGCGGTGCCGGCGGCCTCGTCGGTGGGCATGTCCGCGAGCGCCAGCAGGGCCGCCAACCGAACTTGGGCTTCAGAATCCTTAAGCATCCCCGCCCGCACCAACGTGTCGCGGGAAGCGTCGTTCCGGGGCAGCACGCCCACGGCCGCCCGACGCACGCTGGCGGAAGGATGTTTCAGCGCAGCGATGGTTTCAGCCCCGATGGAGTTGATCCCGTGCAGCGTCCATAGCGCGTGGGTAGCCGTCGGGTTGAGGCCTAGGGCATCGGCGGAGGGATCCGCCACGAGCTCACGGAGGGCTGGCACGACGGCTTGGTCGCCGCGTTCCACCAGCAACCGTTGCGCGTGCAACCGCCACAACTGGTTATCGGATTTCAGCGCGGTGACGAGCTCCGCAGGCTTGGCCTGTTGGAGCGCGGCGGGAGCCGCTGTTGCCGTCATGCCAGACGCAACCACGCGGTAGACGCGCCCGTGGCGTTTGTCGCGGATCGGGGTCTCGTAGGCGTTGCCCTTGCCGTTCTTGAAGCCGATAGGCACGGGGTTGTGCTGGACGATGTAGTTATACCAGTCGAGCACCCAGACCGCGCCGTCGGGGCCGACTTCGGCGACAATTGGAGCGGTCCACTCGTCATCACTGGCGAGGAAGCTGCCGAGGTTCACCGCCTTGAAGTCCGCGCCCTGCCGCTCGTAGCGGAACCAGCCGATGAGGTGGCCGGTCGGTTCGCAGACGAACGAGATCTGGTTCCAAAATTCCTGCGGGAACGCCCGCGCCGTGTAGATCGCCGAACCGGCGCCGGCCGTGTATTTGTTGTGCCAGTCCACCTGGCGCACTTTTTCGGTCACCGGATAGATCGCCTGGGTGTCCGCGACGGTTTCCATGCGGCTCGCGTTCCAGCCACTGACGGTCTCGTAGTAGCGGTTGGGGATCGGCATATACCACGCGGCGTTGCCGTTGGCGGTGGAGCCGAGGACAAGACCGTCCTCAGTGAGGCCAAGTCCCCAGGTGTTGTTATTGCTGGAGCGGATGAATTCGATCGCCGAGCCGTCCGGTTTGAACCGGAAGACACCCATGCCGAACTTGTGTTTCTTGCCACCAACTTCGCCGTCGAAGCCGCTGTAACCGACGGTGCCCCAAATCCAGTTGTCGAGTCCGTAGCGAAGGTTGCTAGCGGTGGCGTGGGTGTCGCCCATGTTCCAGCCCGAGAACAGCACCTTTCGTTCGTCGGCCTTGTCGTCGCCGTTCGTGTCTTTGAGGAAGAGCGTGTGGCCGCCTTCGATCACAATCAGGCCGCCGTTTCCGAAGCACAGCGAGGTGGGGATGCTCAGCTTGTCGGCGAAGACGGTAAATTTGTCCGCCCGGCCATCGCCATTGGTGTCTTCGCAAATCTTGATGCGGTCTCGGCCTTGTCCCTCGGGTTGCTGTTCGTTCGGATAATCCACCGTTTCAGCAACCCAAAGCCGGCCACGTTCGTCCCAAGCGAGCGCGATGGGTTTGGTGATATCCGGCTCGGCCGCAAAGAGGCTGGCGATAAAGCCGGGCTGCACCACGAGGCGCTTGGAGGATTCCTCGGCCGATAGCGGCGCCTGCATCTGGGTGATGGCTTGGCCCTGGGTGCCCCATTTTTCACCGGCGAGGTAGTTGGGCAGCTTGTCCGACGCTTCGGTGTAGGTGAACGGTTGGGGGCCAGGTTTGGGGGCGAGTGGACGGATGTTGGGGCCGACAATCGTCAATTCATCGGCATGGAGTGAGGCGGCGGCGACCAACGCGAGAGCGATACAGGGAGCGGACTGCTTCATGGGAAAACGTGCTGCCAGCGTGCGCGAACTTTCAGCCCGTGAACATGAGCGTTTGCGTGAACCGTCTGAGGATTTTGTCGCGGCGCAGACAAGTTCGCTGGCCGCCACTGCTACCGCCAAAAGTCGACGTCCTAATGGCAGTCGAACCCAAGAGCGAGCCCATCAACGGGACCATAAACCCTAACGCTCATCGTCACGACTGCGGGCAAGCATCACGTATTTCAGAACGGTCAGCAGGGCACTGACGAGCGCTGCGACATAAGTGAGTGCTGCAGCACTGAGCACACGATCCACGTCGGCATTTTCGCGATTAGTGATGATTCCGTAGCGCAATAACTGCACTTTTGCCCGCCTGCTGGCGTCAAATTCCACTGGCAAGGTCACCGCTTGGAAAAAGGCAACGACGGAAAACAAAATCACTCCGCCCCAGAGCAGTTTGGCTGACCAAGCGCCGCCAATCACCATGCCCGCGATGATAATCCACATCGACGCGTTGCTCGCAAAATTGGTCACCCCCACCAAAGCCATACGCAAGCCCAACGGGCCGTAGGCTTCCTTATGCTGGATCGCGTGACCAACTTCATGGGCCGCCACCCCGACGGCCGCTACGCTAGTGCTGTGGAAGTTCTCAGAAGACAGAAAGACGGACTTCTTCAGCGGGTCGTAATGATCGGTCAAATGCCCGGGCACCTCGAAAACTTCAACCCCAGACATGCCGTTGCGGTCCAAGATTTCGCGCGCGGCGTCAGCCCCAGTAATCCGCCGGTCGGTGCCGACTTCGCGGTAGCGCGAATACGTCGAACTCAGGCGCATCTGCGCCCAAAGGGCGAGCAGCATGCCCGGAATCATTACCCACCAATAGGGATCCCAGAATGAAAAGAAGGCGAACATCTTGAGCGAAAGCAGTCGGCCAGATCGTCTAGCGAACGACAGAATAGGTAGAGCTCTTGTTCCAGCAGGCAAATGGACCGCGGGGGAAAAACAACCCGCAGGCGCACAAGAACATAATGACAGTAAACCCAGTAGTGCCCCACAAACCAGTCCCCTCGAATTATGTCCCTCCCAAACAGCGCTCGTTGCTCTGTCTTGACCATTTTCAAGTTCCCGCAGCAGCCTTGAAGGTATGTCTACCATCCGCCCGCTGATTTTCGCCTCTTTATTAGCCTGCCTCTCCACCGCGTTCGCGGACGATTGGGAACTAAAGCCAGACGCTGCTGGCTTCGCTAAATTTAAGGCCAAAAAAGCACCGTCTCCGACCGGGCTGTTACTCCGGAAAAACGACCGTCTTGCGATCATCGGTGACTCGATCACCGAGCAGAAGATGTATTCGCGAATTATCGAGACCTATCTGACCACGTGCTTGCCGCACCTAAAGATCGGCGTTCGGCAATACGGCTGGGGCGGCGAGACCGCCGAGGGCTTCAAGAACCGGATGACAAACGACGTCTTGCGATTCAAGCCCACCATTGCAACGACCAGCTACGGCATGAACGACCACCGTTACACCACTTACGACGAGAAGAATGGTCAGTGGTATCGCGACAATCAGCAGGCCATCGTGCAGGCGTTCAAAGCCGTGGGCGCGCGCGTCGTGCTGGGTTCGCCCGGCTGCGTCGGCCCCAAAGTGCCATGGAGCAAGTCCGATTCGGAGACCATGAACTTAAACCTCTGTGAACTGCGCAACATAGCCCTAGCCCTCGCGCAGCAAGAGCAGGTCACCTTCGCGGACGTATTCTGGCCAATGCTCACGCTCGGTTGGACAGCCACGAATCAGTTCGGTGAGACGTTTACTATCGCAGGCAAGGATTCCGTTCATCCAGGCTGGGCGGGGCACGTCGTAATGGCTTCAGCTTACCTCAAGGCGCTGGGCGTGGACGGTGAAATCGGGACGTTCACCGTAGAACTAGGCACTGGCCGCGCCAGCGCGACGGCCGGACACGAGGTCATTTCCTACACAAACGGAGAAGTCACCTTGAAGAGCAGTCGCTATCCCTTCTGCACACCGTCCGGCGCATTGAGTGATGACAACACAATCCGTTCGGGAATGGCGCTGGTCGACTTCCCTTCGCAATTCAACCGCCTTTATCTAGTGGTCAAGGAGAACACCGCGAAGAGCTGTGAGGTCACATGGGGGAAGGAGACGAAAACTTACACTGCCCAACAGCTTGCTACGGGAATCAACCTAACAGCCGAATTCCTTCGCACCCCGTTCGACGAAAGTTTTAGACGGGTGGACGAAGCCGTGGGCCGCAAACAAAACTACGAAACCAAACAAGTCAAAAGCCTATTCCATGGAGAAGAGGGCAACGTGGACATGGATGCAACCATCGCCTTGACAGAAAAAGCGAGGGCACTGCTTGTGGACGCGATCCGCCAAGCCGCAGTGCCGGTGATCCACCATCTTAAAATTAAAGCATTGAACTGAGCCAAGGGAATGGAATTGTTAATGGGGGACCTCGCGACAACCCGGCCGCCGAGTAGGGCGAACATTCCAATTCCCTTATTCCCCAGAATTCCTATGCGGGAGGTGGTAATGCTATCAATTCCATGATTAAGCAATAAAGCCCGCGGCCCGAATTAATGAGGTGAGAACGCACACGCCCTGCAAGTGGTTGGAAGGTTTCGTGCCTAAAGACACCTCAACCGGCAAGAAAAAGCGTCCATTTATCGAATCATACAGATGGGCACTATCAGCCATCTTTAACCGGCCGGCCGCCGATCTACTGCCCCAACTTAAAGCACCGGAAAGACAACGAGGGCAACGCTAAAGCGATTTTTATTACTTTCACTATCGGCGCATTCGAGAATGACGTGACCTCGCCAAACTGAGCCGGGAGGAGTGAGAGTCTGGGCCGAAGAAAGGACCAGACGATGAAAGGCAAGCGACACACGACGGAGGAGAAGATTCGGATCCTGCGGGAAGTGGACGGAG
>CAIJLV010000206.1 GCA_903821635.1 uncultured Verrucomicrobiota bacterium
CCGGGCCGCGGTCGTCGCCGCGCTCCGCGAGGATCTCGGCCCCGGGGACGTCACGACGCTGGCGTGCATTCCACCGGATGCCACCGCGGTCGCCACCATGAACGCCCGCGAACCGCTGGTGCTCGCCGGCCTCGCCTTTGCCGAGGCCGCCGCCCGGGAGCTTTCGCCCAACCTCACGCTCAAGCGGCTCGCCCAAGACGGCCAGGCCCTGCCCGCCGGCGCCGGCGTGCTGACGCTTGCCGGCAATGCGCGAGCCATTCTCTCGGCCGAACGGGTCGCGCTCAATTTCGTCCAACGACTCAGCGGCGTCGCCACGGCGACGGCCCGCTTTGTGGCAGCGGTCGCCGGCACCGGGGCCCGCATCCTCGACACGCGGAAGACCACTCCGGGGTGGCGCCGGTTTGAAAAATACGCCGTGACCTGCGGCGGGGGCACCAATCATCGGGTCGGCTTGTATGACCTCGTCTTGATCAAAGACAACCATCTCGCCGCCCTCGCGGGCGCTTCGCCCAATCCAGTGGCCGCCGCGGTCGCGCGCGCCCGGGAGCTCTGGCCCACACTGCGGGTCGAAGTCGAAGCCGACACGCTGGAACAAGTCCAACTCGCCGTGGCCGCCGGGGCCGACATCATCCTGCTCGACAACATGCCGCCGGCCCAGTTGCGCGCCGCAGTGGCTCTGATCGCCGGCCGCGCCCAAACGGAGGCCAGCGGGGGCGTGAACCTCGACACCGTGCGCGCCCTCGCCGAAACCGGTGTGGACTTCATCTCGGTCGGCGCCATTACCCATTCCGCTCGCGCCGTGGACCTCGGCCTTGATTTCGCATGAACGCCACCGCGCCTAAACTTCCCGCCCGGCCACCGTCAGCCGACACGTTAATCTTGGCCGCCATGCGGCGGGCCGGCGAAACCGGCGCGTCCGGCGCCGAGCTGGCCAAACAATTGGGCGTCAGCCGCGCGGCGGTCTGGGCGCGCATCGAGGAACTGCGGAAGCTGGGCTACGACATCTCGGCCAGCCCGCACCAAGGGTATGCCCTGCGGGCGTCGCCAGATGCCCTGCACGGGGACGATCTGCTGGCCCGGGTGGGCGACACGCGCGTCGTGGGCCGCGCGATCCAAGTCTTCAAGGAAACCGATTCCACCAACGACATCGTGGACAAACTGGCCCACGACGGCGTCGCGGAAGGCGTGGTCGTGTTTGCCGAGAGCCAAACTAAGGGCCGCGGCCGCTTGGGCCGGCGTTGGCTTTCGCCCCCGGGCAAAGGCCTGTGGTGCTCCGTGTTGCTGCGCCCGAACCTGCACCCGATGGCCGCCACCCAACTGACGGTCATCAGCGCCGTGGCCGTCGCCCGGGCAATCGAACGCCAGACCGGCCTCACACCGGGCATCAAGTGGCCGAACGACATCATGTTTGGCCCGCGCAAATGCGCCGGCATCCTGATCGAGCTCAGCGCCGAAATTGACCACATCCGACACGCGGTGCTGGGCATCGGGCTCGACGTGAATCTGACGCCCGCCGAATTCCCGGCGGAACTTCGCGCCAGCGCGACCTCGCTCCAAGCCGAAGCCGGCCACCCGATTGACCGACCCGCGTTGGCGGCCGCCTTATTGCACGAACTGGATGTCGTCTACGCCCGGCTGTGCGAAGGCGACTTTCACGAGGTGGGGGACGACTGGATGCGCCGCTGCACCACGCTCGGCCACCGCGTCACAATCCGGGTCGGCGACCGGGCACTGACCGGGACCGCCGAGGCCCTAGACGAAGAGGGGGCTTTGCTCGTCCGCACCGAACATGGCCACGTCGAGCGCATCATGGGCGGGGACGTGACGCTGGAAAAGTGAAGCGCCCCCAGCTCGGGGAGCCGGGGCAGAGATGTTCGCCGCCCGACTTTCGACTTTGGACTTTGCCTTCGCTTGCCCACCTTCCCCGCAATGTCATCGCAACCACGCGTGGGGGTCCTCGGCACCGGTTCGCTCGGCCAACATCACGTCCGGCTCTACGCCGACCTAGCCCGGGCGGGCGCCTGCCAGTTCGTAGGCGTCTTCGATGTGAACTCGGAGGCGGCCCGCAAGTTTGCCCAACAACATGGCGTCCAAGCCTTTGCATCCGTAGCCGAGGCGGCCGTCGCGTGTGACGCATTCAGCGTCGTCACGCCCACTGTCACGCATTACGCGCTCGGCCGGGAGCTGCTCGCCGCCGGCCGCCATGTGCTCATCGAAAAACCGATGACCGACAACGCCGCGCAGGCCGCGGAACTCGTCGAACTCGCCCAAGCCAAGGCCTTGGTCTTGCAGGTCGGCCACGTGGAGCGTTTCAACCCCGTGTTCGCCTACCTCGAACAAGTGGCGACGGAGCCGCGCTTCATCGAGTGCCACCGCCTTTCGCCCTACCCGGCGCGCAGCACCGACATCGGCGTGGTTTTGGATCTGATGATCCATGACCTCGACGTCGTGCTGGCTTTTGTGAAGTCGCCGCTGGTGGCGGTGGATGCCGTGGGCATTCCCGTCTTGAGCCCGAGCGAAGACATCGCCAACGCCCGGCTGCGCTTCGCCAACGGTTGTGTCGCCAACCTCACTGCCAGCCGCATCAGCCCCGAACGGATGCGCAAGATCCGCGTTTTCAGCGGCGGCACCCAAACCAGTTACATCTCGCTCGATTACCGGGCCCAAGAGGGCTTCATCTACCGGCTGGCCCGCGAGGGCGAATCGGAGAGCTCCCTGTTCAAGAAATTGCTGGCCGCCAAGGACTCGACCATCGTCAGCGAGTTCGCCGGCAAAAAGATCGTGCGCGAGCCCGTGCCCATCGCCAAGGACGAGCCGTTACGCTTGGAATTGGCCCATTTCATCAACTGCGTGCGCGAACGCCAAACTCCGAAGGTCACCGGCGCCCAAGCCAAGGTGGCCCTCGAGGTGGCCTTTGAGATCACCCGGCAGATTGCGGCGGCGAAGTAGGCGCGCGCCACCGGGCTCACCACGGCGCAGTGAGTCCGCAGCTCGCCAATTTCCAGCCTAACACTTGCCAAAATCCGAATTGGCCTCCCGGTGGGCGCACGCAACCATGCGCCATGCTTCGACCTCAAGCCGATCGCGGACTCTCAGCCTCGGGTGAACCGCCCCAACCCCGCGGCGTTCAGTTACTGCACGATCCGCTGCTCAACAAGGGCACCGCCTTTACCGAACAGGAACGCGACGCCCTGGGACTGCGGGGTTTGGTGCCGCCGCGCGTCTTTACCCTCGAAGAGGAAGTGCAGCGCGCCTTGGGCAGCCTGCGGCGGAAGCCCGACGCGATTGAGAAATACATCTTCCTCACCGCGCTCCAAAATCGGAACGAAACCCTCTTTTACCGCCTCGTCGTGGACCACATCGAGGAGATGGTGCCGCTCATCTACACGCCCACCGTGGGCCAGGCATGTCTCGAATACGGTTCGATCTTCCGGCGTTCCCGCGGCTTGTTCATCAGCATCAAAGACCGCGGCCACATCGCCGAAATTCTCCGGCATTGGCCGCACGAAGGGGCCCGCCTGATCGTGGTCACCGACGGCGAACGCATCCTGGGCTTGGGTGACCTTGGGGCGCTCGGCATGGGCATTCCCGTGGGCAAATTGTCGCTCTACACGGCCTGCGCCGGCGTGCATCCCTACTACACGCTGCCCATCACGCTCGACGTGGGCACTGACAATGACCGACTGCACGAAGACCCCTTCTACATCGGCCTGCGGCAACGGCGCGTGCGCGGCGAAGAATACGACGCCTTCATCGCGGAATTCGTCGCCGGCGTCCGCGCCGTGTTTCCCAAGGCGCTGCTTCAGTGGGAGGACTTCGGCAACACCAACGCCTTCCGCCTGCTGCACGACTACCGTTCCCGCCTGTGCAGCTTCAACGACGACATTCAGGGCACGGCCGCCGTCGCGCTCGCCGGCCTGATCACCGCCCTCCGCCTCACCGGCGGGCGGTTAGCCGACCAAAAGCTGCTCTTTCTCGGGGCTGGCGAAGCCGGCACCGGCATCGCCGATCTATTTGTTGCGGCGGCCCGAGAAGCCGGCCTGAGCGAAGCCGACGCCCGCGCCCGGTGCTGGTTTGTCGATTCCAAGGGCTTGGTCGTGCAAGCCCGCGGCGACCGGTTGGCAGAGCACAAGTTGCCCTACGCCCACGCGCACCCTTTCCTGCCCACACTGGTCGAGTCCGTGAAAACCCTTCAGCCCACAGCTCTGATTGGCGTCTCCGGCATGGCGGGCGGCTTCACTCAGGAAGTCGTCGCCGAAATGGCCCGCCTGAACGCGCGTCCGGTGATTTTCGCCCTGTCGAATCCGACTTCGAAGGCCGAATGCACCGCCGAACAAGCCTACGCTTGGTCGGATGGCCGAGCGATTTTCGCCAGTGGAAGCCCGTTTGCACCGGTGGAATTCAACGGCGTGCGCCATGTGCCCGGCCAAGGTAACAACATCTACATCTTCCCCGGCGTCGGCCTCGGCGCGCTGGCCAGCGAAGCGCGCGAGGTGACGGACGGGATGTTCCTGGCCGCCGCCCAAACCCTCGCCCGCCTCGTGCAACCCGAAGATCTCGCGCTAGGCCGGGTGTATCCGCCGCTCACCATGATCCGCGAAGTCTCCCTGCAAATCGCCACCGCTGTCGCGGAAAACGCCTATGCGCACGGACTCGCCGGCCAACCCCGGCCCGACGACGTGCAGGGCGACATTCGGGCGCGGATGTTTGACCCGGTCTACCCCAACTACGCCTGACGTCGCCGGCACCCGCTTTCGCGCTTTTCGGCGCCGGCACTTTCCGGTTGGGTCAGGGGTGCGTGAACCCTCAAAAATTGTCTCCCCCGCGGCCGACTCTTCAGCGTCTGGCCAGGTTCGCCCTCGGCCTGCTCGTCGGGCTGAGCCCGGCATTATGCGCCGAAGTGCCGGCGGCTGTCCTGCCGACCCCGCTTTACGAAACCAAGCCGGGCTCCTTTGACGGCCTCGGCAAGTGGTTTATGGGCCGTGAAATCGCCCATTTCATGAGCCATCAAGGGGCGATGTGGCTGGAGCGGGAGGAACGCGAGGACGAGGAACAGCCCACCCGACTGCTAGCGGCGCTCCAGCTTCAGCCGGGCCAAACCGTCGCCGACATCGGTGCGGGCAGCGGCTATTTCTCCTGGCGCATGGCCCGCCAAGTGGGGCCGGGCGGGCGGGTTTTTGCCAACGACATCCAACCGGAGATGCTGGCCCTCCTGCGCACCAACGCAGCGCTTCACGGAGTCACCAACCTCATCCCCGTGCTGGGCAGGGTCACGCAGGTCAACCTGCCCACCAACTCGCTGGACCTCGCCCTGCTCGTGGATGTTTATCACGAGTGCGATCACCCGTTTGAAATCATCCGCTCGCTCTGTGAATCCCTCAAGCCCGGCGGCCGACTGGTCTTGGTGGAATATCGGGGCGAGGAAAAATGGATCCCCATCAAACCCCTCCACAAAATGACCGAAGCCCAGGTGCGCCGGGAAATGGCGCTCCATCCACTCGACTTCGTGGATACGCTGCGAACTCTCCCCCGGCAGCACCTGATCACGTTCAAAAAACGGCCGCAATGAGCCGCGCGCTCCCAGTGAACTGACTCGGCGGCCCCGCAAATCGCGCGGCGGCGCGAGTCAGCCGCCAGTGCCCCCAACCCGAGGCGCCGGTTGAGGGCGGCGCTCCGGGTTGACACCCGGGCCGGCGCTTCGGACTCTCCGGCCTCGCATTTTATGGCCGAACCGAAAGAAAACGTGCTGATGGAGAAGATCGTCTCCCTCTGCAAACGCCGCGGATTCATTTTTCAGTCCTCCGACATTTACGGCGGCATCAACGGGTTTTGGGATTTTGGCCCGCTGGGTGCCGAACTGAAGCGCAACGTGAAGGAGCTGTGGTGGCACTCCATGACGCGCTTCCGCGACGACGTGGTCGGCCTCGAAGCCAGCATCATCATGGCCCCGCAGATCTGGAAGGCGTCCGGTCACGTGGACACGTTCAGTGATCCGATGTGCGACTGTTTGCTCACCAAGAAGCGCTTCCGGGCGGATCAAGTGGAAGCGCAGTCAGGGGTGGTTTACAGCTATACTGGGGCGAAAGATGCAACCTCCGGCAAGGAACTGAACGACCCATTTTCGGTGCTGCTGGCTCAGGGAAAACCACCCGAAAGCGCCCGCAAGACGGCGGCCCAATTCTATCAACTCCGGGGCTTACAAAACGTCGAATTGCTTGGTGAAACCACCGAAAAAGTGGAGCACTCCACCCGCTTCAACCCCGAGAACGGCGCCCAACTTACCGAGCCCCGCCCCTTCAACCTGATGCTCCAGACCTGGGTCGGCCCGATCCAGTCCGACGACAACGTCGCCTACCTGCGGCCCGAGACGGCGCAGGCGATCTTTGTGCAGTTCAAGAACGTCCACGAAACCGCGCGCCAGAAGCTGCCGTTCGGCATCGCGCAGGTCGGCAAAGCGTTCCGCAACGAGGTCACGCCGCGGAACTTCATCTTCCGCTCCCGCGAGTTCGAGCAGATGGAGTTGGAATTCTTCATCAAGCCCGACGAGGCGGTCGAAGCCATCCACGGCAGCGTGGCCGTGCCCACCGCGCCCGGCCATCCCGGCGAGCCACAGCCGAACTGGGGCTGGCAGATGTGGCACCAGTATTGGGTCGAGGAACGCGTGCGTTTCTACGAAGGCATCGGCCTAGCCCGCGCCACGCTCGGCTTTCACCTCCAGACGCCCGAGGAATTGGCGCACTACGCCCGGGCGACGACGGACATCCTGTTCAAGTTCCCCTTCAGCAAGGTGGACGCCGCCGGCAACGTGGCGGGCGACGAACTGGAAGGTATTGCCGCCCGCAGCGACTTCGACCTGAGCCAGCATGAACGCCATTCCGGCAAATCCATGGGCGTCTTCGACGAGGATCTGCGCACGGCGTGGGGCAAACTTGCGCCCGAGAAACAGGCCGACCTGGCGGAACGATATTACCAGGCGCGCCTGAAATACCTGACCAAGACCGGCGTGCCCGAAGCCAAGGCCCAAGCCGAAGCCAAGGAAGACGCCGACGGCTTGGCCAAGGGCCAATACATCCCACACGTCATTGAGCCCTCGGCTGGCGTGGACCGCCTGATCCTGGCGTTGCTCGCCAACGCCTTCTCGGGAATCACCAGCACCGACGAAAAGGGCAAGAGCGAGACTCGCGTAGTGCTCAAGTTCCATCCGCGCGTGGCGCCGGTGAAGGTCGGCGTGTTCCCGCTGCTCAAAAACAAACCCGAACTGGTCGCCAAGGCCAAGGAAGTCTTCCAGTCGTTGCGCGGCCAGATGCTGGCGTTCTACGACGAGGCCGGGGCCATCGGACGGCGTTACGCACGGCAGGACGAAGCGGGCACGCCCTTCGGTGTGACCATCGACTTCGACACGCTGGGTGAGCAGCCGGAGTTGTTGAACACCGTGACCGTGCGCCACCGCGACGACGGGGCGCAGGAGCGAATCGCCATCGCCGATCTGCCCGCGTGGTTATTGGCACGGGTGAAGTAGGTTGCTTTCCGGACTCCCGAAGCGAAAACGGCGGCTTTTGAGCCGCCGTTTTTCTGTTTCAGCCGCCTCCCGGTGACCGGAGCCGGGTTCCGAAGGGGTTAAGCATGGGTGGTTTTGCGGGTGATTTCGCGACGATTCGCCAGCCTTCGCCAGTGCCGCCGCCGGCTCGGCCACCCGGTCCGGCTGACTGCCCTTGCTTCGGTTGGGTGGACAGCTACGGCGGGCGTGTGAGCGAGGATCAAGGCCCACCTGAAGGACGGGCAGCCGGACGGTGGACGGAAGCGCTACGCCGAGGCGTTCAAACGCGCGGCGGTGGAGCTGTGGCCGCGGGGCGGCAAGTCAGCGAGCCGAGTGGCGGCCGAGCTGGGCGTGAACGTCCAGAACCTCCAGGAATGGCGGCGGCAAGATGCGATGGTGCCGCCGGCGGGAGCTGGCGCTGGCTTTCGAGCAGCGGGACATACTAAAAAAAACCTTGGTCAGCCTCTCCGCACCGGGCGGCAGCGCTCTGAACGGATCCAGGCCATGAGCGGGGACCACTCCGTGCCGCCGCTCTGCGCCGCCTTGGGCGTGAGCCGCAG
>CAIJLV010000207.1 GCA_903821635.1 uncultured Verrucomicrobiota bacterium
ATGCTGGAAGCGACATAACCAAGCCGCAGGCAGAGCAGGGCGCCGAGGAAGAGGTAGCCCAGATTTCGCCACTGCCGCTCCACCACTTCGGGCGGCACGGCGGCGGCTAGCGGCACCGGGGCCAATTTCCCCCGTGAATCCGGCAACAAACTGGGCAAGGCGCGGTGCCACAGCGGAAACAAGCGCGGACCAACCCACCGCCATAGCCCATTAAAAAGGCGCGGGAAGCCCCAGCCACCGGCGCTACCGAGCAGCCAGCCCGCCAAAACGTCCGAGGGATAATGCACGCCGACGGCGACCCGAGAGATCCCGACCGCCGCCGCCAACGGCACCAAAAAGCGGCGGCTCCGCCGGTAGAACAAACCCGCCACCATCGCCGCGCCAGCGGCGGTGCCGGCATGGGAGCTAGGCATCGACTTGGCCAACCCTTTGCCCGCCAGCAGATGCACGTCGGGCACGGTGTCGAACGGGCGCGGTCGGCCGATGGCCTTTTTGAGGCGATTAACGACCAAACCGTCGTTGGCCACCAGCGTCAGGACCAGCAACGCCACGAAACAACGTCCCTTGAGGCCACCGCGCCAGACCAACCACGCAAATAAGCCGGCCAAGACTGGGCCGACGAGCACATTGCCGCTCAGGAGCGGCATGACGACGTCGGAAACTGGATTGGCCAGCGTCTGATTGATGAAGCGAAACCCAGCGAGGTCGAGGTTCTGGAGCCACGGCACGGCGCGTTGTTAGCAGGGATGGGCACTCGGCTCAAACCTTTGGCCGGACCGACTCAGGCGGCAGACCACGTTCCAGAGATCTTAATTGAATATAACAAACATTGTGCGTCTGAATTGATCTTATCCGAAATGGTATCCGAGCACGAAACGTTTACCTCCCGGCGGGTTTAGCGTGAATTCAGCGCGGCCCGGGCCGTGGCCGATGCCGGCACCGTCGTGGAAATCACCGTCGGCGGGAACCGCTACACCTTTCGCCGCGAGAATCCCACCGCCACCGCCTACCAAATCACCTACCCGCCCGGCCTGTCCGAACGTGGCCGGTGCGCTTGGAAGATTCGCGAAACACAGGACGCGGTCGATCTGGCTGCAACTCGAACTCCTCGCCAAGCCCACGGCCTACCGGCGGGCCGAGGAACTCGCCTTTCACGCCGGAGTATCTGCCCACCGCCCCTTTGCCGGCCGACCCGGCCGCCGTGGCGCACGCCGACTACCTTGGTTGGCCGGCGCACTGACTTCGCTGGGTGCAACGCCGGCTAAGGCGTGAGGCCTTGCCGGTGATAAGTGGTGTCTAGCCCCCCTGCCCTGATAGCCATCGCGGCCGCCGGCGGGGTGTGTTAAGGCCATCAGATTGCTGCTGGCGCTCAAGGCACGCTGACGCGCACGCGGAAAAACTTGCCGGATTGCTGAATCTCCACCGGCACGCTCCAGCTTTGGTCCGGCTTGTTGAGTTCAAACTCCGTGGCGACGGTCCACCCCCCACCGAGGGAATCGCTGGTCTCGATCACCACCCGCGCATTGAGCGGGCCGGAGACATCCAGTTTGAAGCTGTCGCCCGCGAATTCGGAGGTGACTGGCGGCGGCAGTTCCGCCGTGCCGAAGCGCAGCACGCTGTCGCCGGTCACGGGGAATGAATCACCGTCTTCACTGACCAAGCCTAGCACGGCGATCTCGCCCTCAAAGCCGGCCGGAGCGGACACCCGGTAGGTCAGCACGCGTCCCTGATGGTCGAAGAACGGTCCCCAACGGACCAAGCCTTCGGAAGACAGGAAGGTGCCGCCGTGCGAGACGTCGGCCGCCGTAAAGCCGGCGAAGAGCCGTTCCTCCACGGCATAGACCGACACGGTGTCAGCCGGCGTGACGGCCAAGGTAACTGAGCCCTCCGCGAAGCTGCGCATGACCGTAGAGGCAGTGTTCAGGGCCTGGCGAACCCTCGTCGGTGAAGGCGCCACGTCGGGAACCCACCAAAGCGGTGCGATACCGGCGGCCGGGTCGAGCCGATACAATTCACCGTTGCGCCAGAGGAAACCGGCCCGGGTGACATAGTTCACCGGAATCGGATTCGGTGGAAGCGTCCAGCTCTCTCCGCGCTTCCACGCCGCGCCGTAGCCAGTCACCTCCGTGATGACCAACCGCAGATCCGCGCTCACATCGGCGGGATGGCTGACGGAATTCTCGATGAAGCCAGTGCCGCCGATGGTGCTTTCTGTGCCGTCGGTCGAGGCGATGCCGCTGAAATCGAAGCGACCGTTGGCCGTGGCCGGCGGCGCCAGCGTATAGCGCAGTGTCCGGGCGGCGTTATCCGCGAACGGGCCGAACTTTACCTCGCCGGTGCGCGCGTCGAATCCGCCACCTTCGTTGACACCTGAAACCGCCCAACCGGTCGGCGGTCGGTCGGAGAGCGCGTAGAAGGCAACTGAAGCGACAGGCTTCGCTTCGAGCACGACTTCAAATGCGCGGCCGGGAACGAAGTTGCCGGGGAGGCGCCGGTTCACGAAGCCGCCATTCACCGCCGTTACGGTCAAGGTTGCCGGCGGGCTGAAGCTGCCAGAGGAATTTGCTTCGTTGGCCACGCGCACGCGGTAGCTGCCGGCCCTTGTGGGGGCAACGGCGGCGAGAACCAGCGTCGCCGTTGTGGCGCCTTCCACGGATTGCTCCGCTCCACTGCCGGTCGGCGTGAAAAACCAATGATAGGTCAGCGGCGCTGTTCCCGTAGCCGTGACTGAGAAGAGGGCATCCTGTCCGGCGGCGACCGTTATGTTAGCCGGCGGCACAATGATCGTCGGTGCGACCAGTGGCGGTAGCACTGTCAACGTCGCCGGCGGGCTGAGGGCGGTGTCGGCCGGGTTGGTGGCGGACAAGCGATAGCGCCGGCCGTTCCAGTTCTCCGGCACGTTGACGAGCGTCAACCCCGCCGTTGCCGCGCCCGACACACCGCCGGCATCGGTCAAATCTGTCCACGCGGAACCATCGGGCGACCATTGCCAGCGCAGTGAGGGCGCGGGAACGCCGGTGACGGTTGCCGTAAAATTAACCGTCTGTCCGGCGCGAACACTGGCCGGCTGCGGGACCGTCGTAAAAGCAGGCGGCACCAACACGGTGACTAAGGCGGGATTGCTGAGCGCCGTTCCGGCCAGATTGCTCACCTCGACATGGTAGGCTCCGGAGGATTCCAGAGTGGCCACTCCGAGATCCAACACGGGCGCGTCAGGTGCCGTCAGCGGTTGGCCGTCCTTGAACCAACGATGGATAAACGGGGCGGAACCTTCGACGCCCACCGTCAACTGGACGGACTGGCCGGCCTGCACGCTCACCGAAGCAGGAGGTTGGGCGATGGTCGGCGGCCGCATTGCTTCGAAGCGAAACTCCGACACGGCGACCAAACCAGACCCGGCTCGACGCTCCAACCGCACCCGCACATGGCGCCCCTGCCCGCTGACCGGGACCGCGAGATATTGGTGCGTGCCTCCGGCAAACGCACTGAAGTCCGTCACGCGCCGCTGTTCCGGACCGAAGCTGGTTCCGTCGTCCGAGAAGGCGACCGCCGCCGCGCCGGGAGCGCCGCCGCTGTTGCCCAGATTGACCGTATGCAGGCGAACCTCGCTGAGGATCGCGTTCGCTCCGAAATCAAAGGTGACTTCCGGGATTGCCAGCTTCCGCCAAGCCACCCAGCGGGGATGATCGTCATGAACACCGCCTTCCACGTCTGGCCACCGGACGGCGACGCCATCGAAGAGATCCCCGGTGCCTCCGCTCAGCGCGGCGTTGTCGAGCGCGCTGTCCCCCGCACCGTCATAGAGGTTGTCCCGCTCTTCCTGGCTGGAATCCCCATTGAGCATGGCGTAGCTCACCGGGGCCAGACCCTCCACCACGCGAAAGCTCACCGGATCGCTCGTGGCATTGCCGAACTCGTTTTCGATGACCACCTGGAACCGCGCCTGATCGTCCGTGGCCGCTGCGCTGAACGTGTGCGTCGCGGCCGAGGCCCCGGCTACCGCCTGGCGATTGCCCGCCGCGTCGAGCCGATACCACTGGTAGCGGAGCGGCGCGGAACCGTCGGCAGACACGCTCAGTTGAACCGTGCCGCCGACTCCATAAGCCCGGCGATCCGACCTGGCGGGAGTCACGAGATACGGGATGGAGGTTCGCGCCTCGGCCCGGAGCACCATCGCGTTCTCGCCCACCGCTAGGTATTCCCCCGCACGAAAGGCGACATCGTGGAGATTGTTGGGGACCCCGGTCGGCCGCTGCCGCCAACTGAATCCATCCCGTGAGAAGACCAGCAGCCCCTGATCACCCACGGCGATGAACTCATTGTTGTCGAACCGCACGCGGTTGAACCCTGCGCCGCCGCCCGACCACGCTCGCTCCCACACCAATCCGTCCAAGGAGCGTAGGATTCGACCACCACCACCGACGGCAATGAACATCCCGTTGCCAAACACCACGCCAGTTAGGCCTTCAACCAAAGGTGGTTGGAGGTTGGTCACGACTACTGGGGAATAGGTTTCGCCATCGGTGCTGGTGAAGATTCGGTTGGTGGAACTGGGAATGCCGGGACCGGTGCCGGTTCCAACCGCCACGTAGCGCCCCGCGCCCCACGCCAGCGCCCGGATGCCGGGGAAGTTGGTGGCGTGATTTAAACCGAGCTCGCGACGGATCCAGTTTGTCCCGTCAGGCGACGTGAAGTGGCCCCACCGGACTCGGG
The DNA here is from genome assembly GCA_903821635.1 of uncultured Verrucomicrobiota bacterium. Lineage (GTDB taxonomy): Bacteria > Verrucomicrobiota > Verrucomicrobiia > Limisphaerales > UBA9464 > CAIWAH01. The sequence continues at coordinate 4,714 of CAIJLV010000207.1, forward strand.
GAGAACAGGACGCGTCACAGAAATGTGAGGCTTCTAAAAAAAGCTCAAAGCCACTGGGAGTGGCGGCCAAGCTGGAACGGACCAAGTCCCATTGTCCCACGATACCCTTGAAGAGCAAATTGGCGCTTCGATTCAGGAACTCCAGTGGAGTTGCCGGCAGGTTACCTGTGACCGGATTGAGAAAACCCGCCACGAGCGTCATGCTGTCGGATCTGCCGATCGCTCCCGCGGCGAGGGTCCGCTTGCCGACGCGCAGTTGATCGCCCAGCGCCGGAGTCCCTCCCAGTCGCCATTTCAGGTCGGCCGTTGCAATCCAAGCAGCAGGCACACTGACGCTCGGCGCCCACAGGTGTTTGGTCGCGGGGATTTCCAGCGGCGGGTTCCAATTATGCCAAGCCGGGCCCGCGGGCAGTCCGCTCACGAGCCATTCCGACTCGGCGGGCACGACCACCTGATGGTTCGGCCAGTAGCCGCCGTTGTCACCGCCTTCGCCACCGATCACCCGGGTCCATTGGACCGCGTCTTCCGAGGCGTAGATGGAGCCATTGACCCAGCCCCCGAGGTAGCGGGGGCTGACGCCGTCCGGGGCCCGGCGCACAGAGAGGATGGTCTTGCCGCCGCCCAACACCAGTGTCCACGAGGTTCCGTCCACGGTAGTGTAGGTGCCCGACTCCCCCGTGAACCAATAACGGCCATCGGCATGGAACGAATGGTAGAACCGACCTCCTGGATAACTGGCCGCGGTGAACCGCGACCAAGTCACACCGTCTCCAGAGTGAAGCCCCTCCCCGGGGCCTTTGAGGATATACCAGCCGTGCGGACCGAAGCCGATGCTCCCCAGAACTTCGCTGGCCAAGGGATTGGGACTACCTGCCGGCACCGCCAGCGGATTCTGGGTCTCCGTCCAAGCCAGGCCATCGGTCGAACTCACGATCGTGCCGTTGTCGCCGACACCGATGAAGCGGTCGTCACCGAACGCAACTGCGTTCATGCCGCGGCTGGCGGACGGCAGCAGGCGGTAAACCCGGGTCCAGTGATAGCCGTTGGTGGACCGCCAGATCGCTCCTTGCGGCTGCTCGGGCGTGCCAGCCCGCCAATGCGAACCCACCGCCACATAGACCCCGTTGCCGAAAGCCACCGCCGTCACATCTCCCGCATTTTGAAACGGGTGGAGTAACTGCCCCACCTCCGCACGCCCATCTCGCCACGTTAGCCCATCTTCCGAAGCCGCCATTCGCGGGTCGCTGGTCCCCGACCCACCCCACCACAGAAAAAGCCCACCTAGGTAGGCCATGCGCGAATTGTTGTGCGCCCGATACCCCCGCGGATAAGTCCAGTTCACCCCATTGGTGGAGGTGGTGGACCAACCCCAAGCGGTGGCAACCCAGCGACCGGCCCCATACGCCGCACCCCCGACGGTCAGTTGCGACAGAACCTGCGGCCCGACGAATTCCCATTCCTTCGTGCCGCTGACGCTGGCATCGCCACCAATGACTGAATCCTCCGCATCGGCGCGGGCGGTGCCCGCGAAATCTACCGGCCCCGTGAGTTCAAAAACGCTGCGGACGACATAGCTCAACACCCGCGGTTCCGCCCCGGTGAACGGGCCGAACTTCAGTTCACCGGTCAGATCGTTGGTCGCACTGGCATCGGTGGCGGAGACCACGTCCCAGTTGGCCGGGAAATGTTCCGTGACTAGCCAAGCGGTGGTGCCGACGGGTGGATTGACCAACAACTTCACCTCCACGGTGTCGCCCGCGAAATAGGTGTCGGGGAGATCACGAACCGCGAAGGGTTCCGCCGCTTTGGACAGGGGCAGCCAGACGGCCCACAGCAACAAGAGCCTCACGACCACCCGCGCAGATGCTCGAAGCGTAAAGGCTGCATTCAGGCGGCAGACGCCGGCGGTAAAATCCATCCACCCTGCTACCAGTTCATTTGCCAGCCAGATAGGGACATATGTCCCTAAAAACACCGGAGTTCGGAATTTCCGGCTGCCGCCTAGCGGCCGCTTTGCCGTAGCCTGCTTTCAGAATGTCCGGTCCGTCATCATCGGCTTCCGGGGAAGCTTCACGCCTCCCCGACCGGTGGCTTCGTCGTTACTGGTTGGCGGCGACCTTCGCCCTGGCCGGGCTGATCGCCACGGCGTTGGCGGGCTGGCAGATGGACCGGTGGGCACAAGCACGCGACGCCGAACGCTTCACCG
>CAIJLV010000208.1 GCA_903821635.1 uncultured Verrucomicrobiota bacterium
CCGGCACGCTGATTTACACCCGAACCATCGACGTCCTACTGAAAGGGGCGGTGGTCGACATCAACTTCTCCTACGATCAGGACAATGTCCTGCCGGATGAGTTCTTCTTTTCCCTCCAATTCCCCGACGTAACCGAGACCCGCAAGGCCGGGGCGATCCTGTCCGACAGCAAACCGCAGGCGGGTGATACCGAAGACAAACTGTGGATCAGTCAGAAGGGGGCTTGGGAGAAGTTGGAGCTCACCGACCGACCCACCAAGGTGCAGGTCAAAAAAGAGGGCAAAAAACTGCATTTCACCCTCAAGGAGGATCGCCGCAAACGCGTGCGGGTGGAGAGCTCAGACCAGTTGGAAGTCGGGTGGACCGAAATGGGTGAAGCGGAGACGGACGACAATGGCGACGGCACATTTTCGGCCGATGAAGACGAAGGTGTCGCCCACCGGTTCTACCGAACCGTGGCGCCTTAATTGACTATTTTCTGGGCGGCCGGGGCAGCATTCACACAACACAAACGGATGCTGCAACGGTTCAATGCGCGCTCGCTAGGGGGCTGCACCGGTCGCTCTTTTACTGACTTGATGAACTACTGGAAGCAACCGCGCGGCCTGCGCATCCGCGTGGCACTCGCGCTCTTTTGGGCTGGGCACCTCGGCGTGGTTGCTCTGCCGGCGACCGCAGCCCAACCAGCGCCGCCCCCGGTTAGCCGACCTCAACCGCCCAATCGGCCTCGGCAGTTGATTCCTTTTGAGCTCTCCAACCAGAGCGGCCGAACGGTGGCCCACACTGAACTGAGCAACCGCTTCGCGGTGGTCAGCTTCGTGTTTACCGGCTGCGGTTACACGTGCCTGCGGGTCAGCCGCCAAATGGAGGCGCTTCACCGACTGACCGCGCGACAAGAGGACGTCACCCTGCTGTCCGTCACCGTGGATCCGCGCAGCGACACGGTTCGGGTGCTGGCCGAATTTGCCCAACAATTCGGCGCAAACGACCCGCGCTGGCACTTCCTGACCGGCCGCCAGGCCGACGTCTACGCACTACTAGAAACCAGTTTCCTCGACCGTTTGGCCGCCCCCGCCAGCCCGGCGCGGGCCTTGGAAACCAACGCCCCAGTTTGGCCGGGCAATTTTACCGGGGTTGACACCCTCGCGGTCGTCGATCGACAGGGGCGAGTGCGCGCCTACTTTGACGGTTTGAACCCAGCCACACCCTCGGCCGTGGTGGAATACCTCGCGGGATTGCGCCAAGAACCGGGGCTGGGGCCAGATGTTTCCTATCCGGCCCGCGGAGTGATCCGAGAGCTCGCGGCGGACCGAAAAACGGCGACCATCCGGCATGAAGCCATCCCGGGATTCATGCCGAAGATGACCATGACCTTTACGGTGCTGCAGCCCACCGAGTTAACCGGACTTCAGGTGGGTAACTCGGTGGCATTCCGCCTGCACGTCACCGAGGACGACCATTGGATCGACGGGGTGCGGCGCCAAGGCCAACCGGGGGCCAGCGCGCCGGCTCCGACAGGTGCCAAGCCATCCCAAGTGACCGCTCCGAGCCTCCAACCGGGCGACCTCATGCCGGAACTCGAACTCTTGGACGAGCAGGGACGAACCCGGAACCTGCGGGAATTCCGCGGCCACGCCGTCGCCCTGACCTTTATTTTTTCCCGTTGTCCCCTGCCCAACTTTTGCCCCCGGATGTCCAAACATTTTTCCCGGGCGCGGCAGCAGTTGCTCGCGCGGCCCCAAGGCCCCACCAACTGGCAGTTTTTGTCGCTCAGTTTCGATCCGGAGTTTGACACCCCGCGGGTGTTGACCCGGTATGCCCGCACCTACCGGGCGGACAACCCTGACCGCTGGCTGTTCGCCTCGGTGGAACCCGCCGTGCTCGATACGTTGGCGCCCCAGTTGGATTTTCAGTTTGCCCGCACCGACGGGAGTTTCAGCCACAATCTGCGCACGGTCGTGCTCGACGCCTCCGGCCGGATCCAGCGCGCCTTTGACGGTTCGGACTGGACCCCCGATGACTTGGCCGCAGCCCTGACCGCCGGGGCTGGCCGCCCCCTGCCCCACGCCGAGACCGTCCCCCCAACCACGCGGAGCAACTCGCCCCAATAGCCGGCGGGCTGGGGGTGACCGACCACGGTTTGCGGGCCTCGCAACGCCTCCTTGGAGAGCGAGTCCGGGGCACCCCAAGGACCACGGAGTTTGCGTATAATTACGAAGCCTTAGACTAACCATTTCCAAGTGTGAGTGGCCTTTAAAACCGGGGCGGCCCTGAGTTTGCCCCACTCCGCCCCGGCCCCGCCGGCAATGTCTCGGCTGAGCCCGGACTTCACGGGGGGACGTTTTTACTCCCCGAACTGCGTCCTGAAACTGCGGAGGGCACCGCGCCCACGGGGAGCGCAGTCCCTCCGATCCGCACCGCAGCTCCGAACCCCGACGCAAGCTCCCCGACGGCGTAACCATTGTTGGCCGTGGACAGTAGTAGCTGGAGCCAGGAAAAGTATGTGGTAGTTGGCTTAAACAGCCTCAGTCAAAAAACATATTCCATGAAACTGCGCCTCGCTTCACGTCGTAGAAACGCTTTCACCCTGATTGAAATCATCGGTGTGCTGGCCATCATTGCCCTTTTAGCCTCGTTACTGGTTCCCCGGGTATTCTCCGCCATCACCGATGCGCGCATCAGCAGCACAGTGTTGAACTGCAACGGGGTGAAATCTGCTGCCATGTTGTATTTTGGCAAGTATGGCAAATTCGGCGGGACGGCGGGCGGAACCTTGTTGGCAACGAATCAAGCGGCATGGGACATGACCGTCCTGATTGCTGAAGGTTTCCTCGAAAAACCCTTCGAAGCCAAACTGGGCACTGCCCCTCAGATTACGCTCACCACGCCGGTCGCCACCACGAATGCGCCCGCCGCCACCGACTCCGCCTACGACCTCGACGGCAACGCCAGCAACGACGTGAGCTTGGGCAATAACGTCGTGGAAGCCGTCTTCACCGACGTGGGCTTGGACGACGCTCGGGAGCTAAGCCTCCGCATCGACGGCGCCGCCCTCACCGAGGCCGTCGGCGCCACCACCGAAGACATCCGCGGCCGCGTGAAGTATTCCACCGGTGGCGCAGTCCGCATCTACATCGCCCACAAATAAGGCGCCGACTACTTCCTGCCGGCAGCAGGGCTGAGCGCTTTGGACTCATCCAAGCCCCCAGCCCGGTTTGTTGGCGCTACCACCCGATGTCAATTACGCGCACAACCGCGACACTTTCCGCGCTGGAAGATCGACTTCTCGCGTTGGATTTGATCAACGACAAGCAGCTTGAACTCGCCCAACGCGAAGCCAAGCGGAACGGCAGGAAGCTGCGGCATGTCCTGGTGGACTTTGGCTTTGTCGCGCCCGAAACCGTCGCCCGGGTCTTAGCGACCGAGGCCAATGTCAGCTTTCTGGACTTGGCGACTTATGCCGTCGATCGGTCGGCAGTTGAGTTGGTGCCGCGGCAGCTCTGCCGGCGTCATCGGGCGGTGCCTGTAGCGCGCCAAGGAAAGTCACTGACACTGGCCATCGCCGACCCGCTGGATTTGGGAGCGATCGACGCTTTCCGGGAATCCAGCGGCTTGGAGATCGACGTGGTCGTTTCCTTAGAGCGAGATTTGCTCAATTACCTCGATCTGTTGGAGGTCGCCCCAAAGGCCATCCAAGACTCGATCGACCGAATCATTGAGGAACGTGACTCCGAGCAAACGGTTGAGTCGAGAGTCGTGGCCGAAACTCTACCGACTGGCGGAGGCGACGAGGCACCCGTCATCAACCTGGTCAGCCAAATCATTTCCCGGGCCGTAGCGAGCGGGGCGAGCGACATTCATTTTGAGCCCGAAGAGAAACTGATGCGCATTCGCATCCGGGTCGATGGTCAGCTCCGGCCCGATCTGC
>CAIJLV010000209.1 GCA_903821635.1 uncultured Verrucomicrobiota bacterium
GCGGCGTGCGGGTGCATCGCGACAAGGTTGTTCGGCCCAATACGGAGGCCGAGTTGGCGGCGGCGTTGACCGGTCGCGAATTCGGTGAGGTGACTCGACGGGCGAAGTATTTGCTCTTTGAGCTGAAGTCGTCGGAGCGATCGACGCCGCCGGTGACCTTGGTCGGGCACCTCGGCATGACTGGACGCATGTTCCTTCAGCCAGCGTTGGCGCCCCTGCCGAAACATGCCGCCGTGTCGTTGGATCTGGGGGCGAGCCGGTTCGTGTTTGAAGACACCCGCTATTTTGGCCGCTTCAATCTCGAGGTGGGGCGACTGGCAGAACTGGGCCCGGAACCGTTGACGGAGGATTTCAGCGCCGGCGTTTTCGCGGCGGCTCTCAGTCGCTCCAGCCAACCGATCAAGGTCAAGCTGCTCGATCAAACGGTCGTATCCGGCGTGGGCAACATTTACGCCAGCGAAGCTTTGTTTCGCGCCGGGATTTCGCCTCTGCAGCCCGCGCGGCGGCTGAAGTCCCCTCAAATTATTCGCCTGCGTGAAACCATTCGTGAGGTGCTGGCCGAGGCAATTGAGTGTGGCTCAACCATTCCCCTCGATTTTAGCGGAGGAAAAGACCGGCTCTTTTACTACGGCTCGGCGACCGAGGGAGAATCCCGTTTCTACCAAGAGCGGTTGCGGGTTTACGACCGGGCAGGCGAGCCCTGCGTCCATTGCGCGACCCCAATCCGCCATTGTGTTCAGGCGGCCCGGAGCACTTATTTCTGTCCCTGCTGCCAACCGGCGAATCGAGTCCGGTAAAAACTTCTGGCCGCACTGGGACACAAAAAAGGGGCAGCTTAGTAAAGCTGCCCCTTTTTGCCTTCGTCACTTTAGCGGCGACTGCCGGGTTTGCCTTTGCCGCCCGGCTTCACGCTGGCTTTGGCCCCGCGTTTGGCCCCAGGTGTTCCTCCCGGTCTGGAACTTGGCCGGGTGCTGGGGCGTGTGCTGGGCCTCGTGGTGGGGCGGGCGCTGGGCTTGGCGCCGAGTCGAGGACTCGGTTTGGCACCGAGTCGGGCATTGGGCTTGGCACTGGGTTTTACGCCCAATCTGCCGGTGCCTTTGCTGGCCGGGCTGGCGTTGAGCTTGGCGGAGCCACGGCTTGGCGGCCGGGGCGCTGGGCGTTCCGGCCGGGGCGTGCGTGCGGGCCGGTTGTCGGCCTGTTTGCCCATCGTGGTGCCAGGCCGAAGCGGGCGCGCGGTTTTGGCTCCAAAAGTGGGCTTCTCGAAGCGCTTGGGGCGGTAGCCGGCGTGTTTCTTGAGCGTCAGCCCGCCTGGTGGGTTGAACTTGCGCAGAGGTTCGATCGTCTTGGGGCGTGCCTTGGGCACGAGCACGATGTGGCACCCTTCGTATCCGAAGGCTTTGCGCAGTTCGCCGGCCATGTATTTGCTGTAAACCGGGCTGAGAATCTCGTCGCGATTCACAAACAAAAGGAAGGTCGGCGGGGCCTTTTTGACCTGAGTGGCGTAGTAAAGTTTTAGCCGATGACCGACCGAGCTGACCGGTTGGCGGCGATCAACTGCGTCCTGCAAAGTGCGGTTGAGGATCGCGGTCGGCACTTCTTGACCCAACTGGGCGGCGACGTAGCGGACTGCTTCGAGTAGGCGGTCGAGCTGGAAACCGTCCTTGGCCGAAGTGAAAATCACGGGCGCGTAGTCGAGAAAGAACAGCTTCTCCTGCACCCACTCGCCAAACTCCGACAGCGTCGTCATCTGGTGGTTGCGCTTGTCGACCTTGATGCCGGCATCCCGCCGCTTGATCTCCTTTTCGCGCGCTGCGCGCACCGCGCCGGTGACCAAGTCCCACTTGTTGATCACGATGATGCAGGCCCGACGGGCCTCGGTAATCAGGTCCCCGATCTTTTTGTCCTGCTCAAAGACGCCGCTCTCGGCGTCGAGCACGAAGACGGTGATGTCGCAGCGGTTGATCGCTTCGCGGGTTCGTTCCGTGCTGAAGTATTCGACCGTCTCTTCCACCCGCCGCGCTTTCCGCAAGCCGGCGGTGTCGATGAGCGTGTAGTGTTGCCGAACGCCTTCTGTATCGACCTCGAACGGCACATCCACCGCATCGCGGGTTGTCCCAGGAATGGGACTGACGATCACCCGTTCGGAGCCGGTCAGGGCGTTAATGATCGACGATTTGCCGACGTTGGGTCGGCCAATGATAGCCAGTTTTATCGGCCGTTGGGGCGAGCCCAGCGGCAGTTCGGGGAGCTTCTTTCGCTTGTCGGGCCGCGCTCCTTTGACCGGATCCTCGTAACTTTCCTCCTCGGGTTCCGTTTCGACGGCGGGCACCACTGGTTCCACCGGCAGGTGGCGCATGGCCGCGTCCATCAACGGCTCGACGCCGCGCCCGTGGATGGCACTGACCGGGTAGACCCGGCCAAAACCCAACTCGGTGAATTCGTTCGTTTCGCCTTCGGCTTTGTAATTGTCGGATTTGTTGGCCGCGATCAGCACGGGACGACCGGCAGTGCGAAGCCGTTTCGCGACCTCGGCGTCCAGCGCCACGATACCTTCCTGAACATTGACGACCAAGATGATGACGCTCGCAGACTCAATCGCGATCTGCACCTGTTCGAACGCCGCTTGGGTAATGACGTCCTCGGCTTTCTCACCGCGCAGCAGGCCGATGCCGCCGGTGTCCACGAGTGTGAATGGCCGCCCGTGCCATTCCACTTCGGCCATCACGCGGTCGCGGGTCACCCCCGGCATATCGTGAACGATAGCAATACGTTTGCCCGCGATGCGGTTGAAGAGCGCGGATTTGCCGACGTTGGGTCGGCCGACTATGGCAATAAGCCCTGACATTTCAGGCAGAGTGCCGGAAAGCTGCGCGGCAGCAAAGCAATCTCCGGTGGCGGGTGGGAAATGGTTACCAACGGGGCCAATTATCCACGCGAGACTCGCGCCAGCACTGAGGCGGACTCGGGGAGCCAATTTCACCTAGAGGGCCTGATACTTCCGCCGGCTCGAAAAAGGGCTGGGCGACTGCCTCGCCACCGGCGTCTCCCAACCGAGCACCCGTAAACGAGTGCTTCGCCCATTTATGTTCGACTCAGAAACGGTTCGTTCGCCGTGGTTACTGGCTCAGAATCAAGTGGTTGAGGGTTGTGTCGGTCAAGGTTCAGCAAAAGGGACGGGCCGAAGGTGTCGGAAGATTTGACGTTTGATTGGAATTTAGGCTGCGCGTCGAGATAGACGGGGCAAGTTAGCCATTTCTCGTGCTGTTTGCAGGCTAGGGCCACGCCCTACCGAGCGCGGTTCCTCTTCGATCCGTTGGGCAGCTTAAGCCGTTACTGCGGCGTGCCCCGGCAGCGCCCGGGTGGCGTGGCGCAGGGCCGCGAGCTGCACTTGGGGCTCAGCCCGAACCGGCGCCGTGCAAAGTCTAGCGGTGCACCCGGTCGTGGTGCTCGTGGTCGGGGGCGAGGAGGGTGATGAAGCCGTTGGCATCCAGCAGGTGGTTCATGGTCAGTTTTGGTCGTAGAGGGCGGCGTTTACAGCCTCGGTGGTGACCGGGCGCCCGGTGCGTGGCAGCAGGGGCAGGCCGTTGCGCGTCTTGGCCTGGCCGGGCTCCGGGCTAGCGGCGTGAGCGTGACCGTGCCGTCGCCCGTGAGGATCTTGGTGATCATGGTGAGAAAAGGAAGGTGGGGCCCCGCCCACCGTCAAGCGCCGAGGGGCCCCGGTTGCCCCCTCTGCCCGGCGCCGGGAGCCGGGAGCATAAGGAGGGCGCCAATACGAATCACATGAATACGCTAAAAGCCGTGCTCACCTCCGGGGCTTCTGGACCGCCAGCATCGCTGCCGCCGCCGTCGTTTTACGAAGGCTACCCGCGCTTCAAAGCCATGCTCCTGCCCGCCAAGGCCGCCTAAACCGCAGGTAAAGCCCGAGCGTCTGGGGATAGTTCCGGGTCTGCCGATGGGCGCGGTCGTGGCGCGTCAATAAGCCAATAATGGGCCGGCCCGCCTGTGTTTTTAGCACAGACGGGCCGATTGGTTGCGGGGCTAGGATTTGAACCTAGGACCTTCAGGTTATGAGCCTGACGAGCTA
>CAIJLV010000210.1 GCA_903821635.1 uncultured Verrucomicrobiota bacterium
CCGAAGTCTGGGGCGACCAGTGGGTCTTTGCCCGCCATCGCATCGTCGTCCGAACTGCCCCGCATTCCGGCAGTTACCTGCTGGAAACCCCCTATAAGAACTACCGCATTGATGATCAAGTTGCCGGCCAACGGATCTTTTTCACCGACGACGTGGGCGTCGGCCAAGCTCCCGCCGGTTTTACTAACACCTTGGGCGGCCCCTTCGGCCCCTACTTGGTGCCCGCCCGCGCGATGGGCGGCCAGGAACTCCCCCCGTTTGAGCCGGCCAACGGCGGCGGGCGCAAATACCTCGCCGATCCGGGTGAGCAGCATTTTGTGACGGGCAGCCCCACCGGCCAAAACTTTGTCCGCCTCTCTCATTGGACCGGTTCCAATTGGCGGCAACTCTTCTACACCAACAAGTTCAACCTCACGGGCCGCCTCAAGCAGGGCGATCTCCCCAGCCGGGTCACGCTGAAAGAGGCGGTCATCTACGACCATCCGGACGCCAGCCTGCGCCGGTTGGACGTTTTCGCGATGAGCCAGCCTGACCTGCCCCCGCGCTTACCCGGCAGCAATTACTCCGTTCCATCCGTGGCGGTTCTGGACATGTATCTGGGAACCCCCGCGCAGGTCGCCAGCCTGACCGCTCACCGACTGTCGTCGAACGCGAATGGGCTGTGCTTCTACCTCCACTTGCCCCTCGGCAACGCGGCGTTCCCCACCGTCGTCACGGCACGAGATACCGCCGGTTTCACCACTTCGAAGGCGGTAACGGACGCATTGGTCATCACCCGAGCTACCTACGTGGCCGAGTCCAAGTCCCTGCTCGTTAACGTGGCGTCCGCAAGCGGATCGCTCCCCGCTTCCTATCAACTCCTCGGGGTGGACGGTCTGGAGGTTCCAGACTCCCTCTTCACCGGCGAACTCGTGGTGCCCGACCTGACGGCGCCGCCCGCCCAGATCACCGTCAAATCGTCCCGCGGGGGCGAAGCGACGGCCAACGTCACCGTGCAGGGCGCCAACGTCCCCACAAGTCCGGGAACCGCAAACCACGCCCCCGTGGCGGCGGCAGCAAACTGGATTGCGACCGAAGGTAAATCCGTGCTGCTACCGGTGCTGAATGAGGCAACCGATGCCGATGGCGACGCCTTGGTGGTCAGCGCCGTTTCGCAACCGGGTTCTGGCCGGGTCGTCATCGTTGACGGCGGCCAAGCCGTCACGTTCACCGCCGACCTCGGGGCGGCCGCCGTGCAGGTCTTCACCTTTACCGTGTCCGACCTCAAGGGGGGCACCTCAGTGGGCACCGCCACCGTTCAAGTAAATTACAACCCGACGGCACCCCTCGTAACTGTCAATAATGCGGTGATCGGACAACTGGGTTCGGTCGACGTGCTCGCCTCGGTTTCCGACCGGGAGACGCCGAATGAAGTCGTGCTCACGAGCTTGGGCAACGTGCAAACTCAGGGCGGCCCGGTGAGTTCGGTGCAGCTCAGCGTGGCCCTCAACGGGGCGGGCAAACAAGTGATCAACGTGTTGGCGGGGACCGGTTCGCCCACCGAGTTTTGGTTCACCTACACCGTCGCCGACGGGCACGGCGGCAGCGCCACCGGGACGGTCGCGGTCACGGCCGTTGCCCCCTTGCTCGACCCACCCACGGCGGTCGCCGACGTCTTGTCCGTGCCGCGAGGGGGCCCGTTCGCCTTGCAGGTGCTGACCAACGATGTGGGCGCGAATTTGCTGCTCACCGCTTTCAGCCAGCCCGCGCAGGGTCAAGTGACGACGGCCCCGGGACGTCCCGACGTGCTGCTCTTCTCCACCGAGGACACGGCGTTGGGCACGCTCCAGACGTTCACTTACTTCGTGCTTGGGCCCGGCGGGGTGGCTTCCGCGCAGGTTTCAGTCCAAGTCACCGACGAAGTGACGATCACCCCCGGCGCAAGCTATACGGCCGCAACCCGAGCCTTGATTGTCCAGGGGACCGCCACCGCTGGCGCCCGGATCGTGCTCACTTCAGGTAACCGATCACTTTTCCGGGTGACCACCGGCGCCAACGGTCAGTGGTCCTTCAACGGTCGGGTAAGAGTGATCCCCTTGGGCACCATCACCGCCACCTCCGAGTTCGGCGGCAATGCCACCAGCGCGCTCCTGCTTCAATAAGGACTCCAGTGGCTGGCTTGACCGGCCCCAATCTCAAACCGAAGCCCGAGTGGCTTCGGTTTTTTTTGGCCGCCTCCCGGAGGGCGGCCGGCGGCACCCGCCGAACCGGCCGGAAGCTTCACGCCCGCAAGCGGAAGCCCAGCAGCGGAAACTAACTCACTGGCCGGCCAGAGCCGGCTCGCGGGCTACCGCTTCGGCCGGGGCAATCCGGGCGAGTTTGTTGTAGATGGAGCGCTCAGTGACGCCGAGCTGACGCGCGGCCAGCGCCTTGTTGCCGCCGCATTTCTGCAGCGTCTGCAGCAGGGCTTCGCGCTCCAGATCCTCCAGACTGAAGCCGGCGAGCGGCAGGTCGGCGGCGGTGGCCGGTGGGGCGCCGGGCACCGGGCCTGGCGTGGCCAGTCCAGTTGGGCGGCGGCTCGCGGCGCGGCGCGGCCCGAGGTTGGGCAGATCGAGGGCGCTCAATTCTTCGTGGGCGGCGAATGCGGTCGCGCGTTCGAGCACGTTTTCGAGCTCGCGCACGTTGCCCGGCCACGCGTGGGCGCACAGCAATTGGGCCGCTTCCGCTCCGAGATAATGCCGCTGACCCCCGCGACTTTTGGCGATCCGTTCGAGTAGGTGGCTCGCCAAATCGGGGATATCCTCCTGCCGCTCGCGCAGGGCGGGAATGTGCAGGGAAATCACGTTTAGCCGATAGAACAGGTCCTCGCGGAACTCGCCCGCGCTGATCTTGTCGTCCAGTTCCAAATTGGTCGCGGTAATCAGGCGAAAGTCCACCGCCTTGGGTTGGCTGCTCCCCAACCGGATGATCTCCCGGTCTTGGATGACGTTCAGGAGCTTCGGCTGGAGCGACAGGGGAGGGTCGCCGATTTCGTCAAGGAACAGGGTCCCGCCGTCCGCCATTTCCATACGCCCCACCCGTTTCTGATTGGCCCCGGTGAAGGCGCCCCGCTCGTGGCCAAACAGTTCCGCCTCGATCAGTTCCCGCGGTAGCGCGGGGCAACTCACGGAGACAAAACTGCTGCCGGCGCGCGGGCTACCTTGGTGCAGCAGGCGCGCGACCATCGTCTTGCCCACGCCGCTTTCGCCAGTCAGCAGGACGCTGGAGGGCAGCGGGGCAATCTTTTCAAGCGCGCGGGCGAGTTCCAGCGCCGCCCGGGAACGCCCCACATAGGGCCGGTTCGGCGAGGCGGGGGCGGACAGCGTCTGCCGCAGGGTGCGGTTCTCACCCAGTGCCTCGGCCATCTGGCGCGCCCGCGTCACGCTGGCCACCAAGGCGTCCATGTCGAAGGGCTTGGTCACGTAGTCAAAGGCGCCTTTCTTCATCGCCTCCACGGCGTCCTGGATCTCGCCCATGGCCGAAATTATGATTACGGGCACCTCGGGCCACCGTTGGCGGAACTGTTCCAGCACGCCCATGCCATTCAGGTAGGGCATGTTCAGGTCTACCAGCGCGCAGGCGAGGTCATCGCCGCCCAGCGCCATGGCTTCCTGCCCGTCATCGGCGGTGCGAACCCGGTAGCCAGCCTGCTTGAGGTGGTATTCCAGCAGGCGTTGCACGACGGGTTCGTCGTCGGCGATCAGAATGGCGCGTCGGGGTTCCATGGTTACCGCAGTCCGGGGTGATGGGGGAGCCACGTCGAAAGCACGGCCCGAAGCCGTTGCGGGTCGATGGGTTTTTCCACAAATTCATTCATCCCCAAGGACAGGGCCCGCTGCCGGTCCGCCTCCAACACGCTGGCGCTGACCGCGACGATCGGCAGGCGGCGGGATCCCGAGATGCCCTCGGCTCGCTCGTGCTGCCGCCAAGCTTGGGTGATTTCAAACCCGTCCACCGCCGGCATGTGGAGGTCGAGCAACAGCACGGCCGGCCGCCGTGCCCGCAGGGCCGGCAACACTTGGTCGCCGCGTTCCAGCAGCACAGTCCGCAAGCCCATACTCCGCAGGAGGTAGTCGAGCAGCACTCGGTTTGGCGGATAGTCTTCAGCCACCATGATCTCGGGACCGTCGTCACCCTCGGGACTGACGGCTTGCGCCGGGATGGCCGGGGTTTCCCGGGGCTCCACAAACAAACCCGCCAAGTCATCCTGGCGGGGACTGGTGGAGAACCACCCATCGTAGCCGAACGCCTTGACTTCGCTGACCGCGGGCCGCCGGGCCGCCGGCGTGCTGAGCCACAGTTGATGCGCCGGGTTACCATCCCGCCACGCCTTTAGTTCGACTTGCTGGACTGCCGGTGGGGTCGTCCCGCAGTCGCCACAGGCGGGATGCCAATGCCCATCTTCGCCGCGCGGGCATTCGGCCGGTCCCGTGCAGGACTGCACCACAACCGTTTCAAAGCGGGTGATTTTCCCGGCCGGATCGCGCGGCAGGCTGGCGACCTGCGGCAGCACCTCCACTTCGGCGTCATGATTCAACAACCGAGCCACCCGGCGCAGGCGGGTGGCCAACGCTTGAGCGGGCACCCCATGCCCGGCGATCACGGCGATGCGCCGCAGGCGCTGGGCCGATGAGCGCCCGGGCGGCGGTCCCGCCGGCGTCGCCAGCAGCGGCAGCTCGAACCAGAAGCGCGTGCCCCGGCCGACCTCGCTCTCCACCCGAATTTCCCCGCCCATCGCCCGCACCAACCCGCTGGCAATCGAAAGTCCCAACCCCACGCCGCCGTGGGCACGATTGGATGCCGAGGCCACTTGGTAGAACGGGGAAAAGATTTTCGCCAAATGTTCCGCGCCGATGCCGATGCCGTTGTCCGCCACCTCGAACCGAAGGCGGAGGCTGCGGGCGGGGTCGCCGGGGACCGCGGGTTCCGCGGAAATCCGCAGGCAAACCCAGCCGCCCGGCGCAAACTTGATCGCGTTGGACACCAAGTTCAGCAGGACTTGCTGGAGGTATTTGGGGGAGCCCAGCGCCAGCGGGGGCACTTCCGGGCCGCATTCCACAAACAGCATGTTCTGCGGCCCCACGGTTTGAGGCTCCGCCAGGTCAACCACCAGATCAGCCAACTCATCGAGGGAAAACGCCAAGTGTTCGACTTGAATGCTTCCCGCCTCAATCTTGGATTGGTCCAGCAACTCGTTCACCAGGTGCATCAGGGATTCCCCGGCGTCCAACACCAACCGGGCGTGCCGGTAGGCTTGGGGCGGGAGCGGACTTTCCAGCAAGATCCGCGCAAACCCCACGATCGCCGTCAGCGGCGTGCGCATCTCGTGGCTCGTCACGGCGATGAACTGGTCTTTGGATCGACTGACGACCTCGGATTCCCGCAGGGCGGTTCGGAGCGCTTCCTGCCGGGAGGTCTCCTCCTGTCGGGCGCATTCCAGCTCGCCCGCCAACCGGTTCAGGCTCCGGGCCAGCCGGCCCAGCTCGTCTCGGCGGCCCGTGTTCTCCACCCGGTGCGACAGCTCGCCCGCGGCCAGCCGCTCGGTCGCCTCCGTCAGGCACTGCAGGGGCCGGCTCAACCGCCGGCCCACCAACGCCGCCCCCCAGCCCACCACGATCGCCACCGCCAACAGGTTGGCCGACACGTGCACCAGCGTCTCGTGGGTGATCTGCCTGATGAAATCCACCTGCCGATCCGCCTGAATCACCGCGATCACGCGGCCGGCGGCGTCCCGGATCGGAGCCGCCGCGGAGATCCACTGGCCTTCTTGGTCGCGATAGATCCCGGTGCTGCTCACTTCGCCCTGCAAGGCGGCCATCAAGTGGGGCTGCACCGGATAGCGATTACCCACAAACCAGCGCCCCGTCTCGTCTGGTCTCGGCATTACCACAAATTCCAATTGCTGGGGATCCGCCGTGGGCCACAGCACATAGATGGGGCTGCCGTGATGGCCGGTGAGGCCAAAGCGTTCAACCGCCTGCTTCAACAGACCCGACAGCTCGATGAAAGCGTCCATGTCTTCCAGCGAGCCGTCGGGCAGCAACCGCACGCGGGTCAGCGTTTCGGCCGGCAACTGCAGGGCGGTGTCCCGCACGATCAGTTCCAACTGGCGGGCCGCCGCCCGAGATTCCGTCTCCAAGAGCTCCCGCCGCAACATCCAGATGGCAATGGATAGCGCAAAAACAACGGCGACTACGGCGTGCACCGTGAGTCGCCATTGCAGCGAAAAGAACGAAAACGTAGACTGAGGGCGCATTAAGCCGAAGCGGAAGCCAAGTAAACCGCCCGCCTTACCGAACTTGACCGACTCGCCGACGCCAGCAGGCAAAACCAATCAACCCGAGCCCGGCCAACAGCGCCGTCTCGCCCGGCTCCGGCACTGCGGTCAAGCCCACCATTTCAATGCTGACTGAGCTGAGCGAAAACGCCGTGCCAGTAGCAGGATCACCATAGGAGGAAAAGAGATAGGCCTTCCATTGCTGACCCGCGGTAACCGCCTGATTAAGCGCGATGGAAGAAAAAGCCAAGGTGCCCGTGAGCGTCTCGTGGCCGCCGAAAAACGGTTCAGGCAACGTCACCGCCCCAGCGACACTCGAGGTCAAGCTGTTCCAAGGTGAAACCGCGACATTGTTCGGCGGTGGCGCCGCTTGATTCACTGTGTTGTTGACCACCGTGGCCGACATCGAGGCCCCGCCTAACGCGGTCACATATACCGATTCCTCAGACAAAAAGCCTATCGCGCTAAGGCCGAACGAGAGGTGCTGGTTATCGGATGAAACCAACAATATACTCAGATCCGTCAACGCTGGGCTAAGGTCAATCGCCGTGATGCCGACGGTTAGATTAACCCGGGTCAAAGTGCCGCTGGTGGTCGTGACTGGACTCCCGATCTCGCGCAATGAACTCACGCCCGTGCCCCCGGGGACAGCGGTGTTGCTTTGTTCCCAGGTAACCGTGGTGGCCCCACCACTAATCACCACGGCCGCTTGCGACGTGGTGCCACTGGAACCGATTGCGAGGGCCATGGCCGCCGCGGTAGATAGTTGCGTTACTGAGCTAAGTTTCATTCGTATTAGATTGAGCTAGAAGTTGTTAGTGGTTGCCGTCGCCCGGTGTCAAAGCAGTGAAACTATTTCAGCCCTCAACTGATTTCATAAGATCTATCATTGGTTACATTCACTCTACAAACGCTGCTCCAACCGGGATTATTGATTTTAATACTTAACCTTAACTAGCGCGCGCTTGGAGTCTCTGCGCGCGAATGAACCGGCGCTGAAGGAAAGCCGCCTAGCTCGGGCCCGGGCGCTCCGTCCCGGGGGGCAGCGGCCGACGGCGGGGCGGGACTTCCCCCCACACGCTTAGGAACCACCCACCGTCGGCGGTCGGCGGCGGCGCCTGCGGGTGGCCAATTCCAGCACTGCCACCACGGCAACGACGCCGAATTCCAAAGGGCGCACCCAGCCCGGGTGGTCGTAGGGGCCGGCCAAGGGCAGCCCCAAATGCGCCGAGGTCGCATAACTCAGCGGGACCATGACCAAGGCGGCCACCGTCCACGCGGACCGACGCACCGCCGCCCACGGCAGCAGGAGCACCAAATACCATGGATTGACCACCGGTGAAACCAGCCAGAGGCAGCCCCAGAGAGCCTCCGGGCGGGTGGCTCGCCCCCGCTGCCCCCGGTGCCACCACGCCCAAGCCAACAACGCGCCCCCGCCGGCCAGCGCCGCAAGGCGGCGCGGCCAAGGGGCCGGCCAGAGGGCGCTCAACAATCCTGGCAGCGCACTGTTAAATTCCCAAACGGCGCTCACCCGGGCGACCGTCGGCCACTCCGCCCAGCTGCCCTGCAGCCAAAACGGCACGTAACCAGCCGCCCACGCCAACAGCAGCGCCGCCCACGCCCGCCCAGACTGCCCGCGCAACAGGGCCAGCACCACCGGCAACGCCCAAGGGCGGGTGGCCAACGCCAAGCCCAACCAAAGGCCCGCCGGCAACGCCCGGGCCCGGCGCACGGCCACCCAACCCTCAACCAACAGGGCGGCGGCCAGGATATCCACATGCGCGCTCACTCCGGTTTCCAGCAATCCGAGGGGGCACCAGCCATAAAACAAGCTGGCGCGCCGACCTCCGACTTGGCGCACCCGCCACCACAGCCACAGGTCCGCCGCCAACAGCAGGACCTTGAGCGGCCACCAAGCCCCAGGCTGCACGGCGGCGGCGAGGGCAAACATGGCTTGCGCCGGCGGCGGATACACCGTGGGCAGTTCCGGATAGTTGATCTGGCTCAGCCACGGCAGCAGCGCGGGCGGCACTGGACTGGCGCCGAAGAACTCGGCGGGGGCCACGGCATACGGTTGCCCGGTGCTGAGTAGCCGCCACCCGTCCCACAGGTAGCGGGGTAAGTCGTCGTCAAAGACGGGGAGGGTCACCGCCGCTGCCACCCGAAAGAGCAGTCCAAAACCCAGGCTCCAACGATCGGCCGACCGGGTCATTGTGGTTCCACGCGCGGGCCAAGCCCACGCCAGAGCCAGCCAAGCCAAGCCCACGAGGCCGCCCACGGTGGCCCAATCCACCGCGCCCGCCCGGCGCGAGCCCACGGCCAGCCCCGTCCACGCCGCCAGCCCCAGCAAACCGGCCAAGGGCAGCCGGCCCACCAGCGGGTGCCGAGTAAGGGACTCTCGCGAAATCATGGGCGGCAAGAAGCGGACGAACGGACGGCGATCGTCCGCCAGCGTCTCGGCAAGCGGGCGGCCAGCTCAAGGGGAATCCCGCCCCGCCGCGTTTCGCCGGGGCCCCTTCGCTCCGGCGTGGCGCGTGAAAAATTTTCAGCCGCGGCCTGAAATCGCTTCGACCCCGGCGTGCCGAACCGCGGCGGAGGAACGCCTTTCCGGGCGGCACAAAAACGACGTAACCGACTTCCCACAGCGTTTTTGCAACGTAACCACCCCCTTTGGAGACCGCCCGCTTCTCGGTGGCACAGTTTCTGATCACTCGGGTGGGAAGTGCGCTCGTGCCGCCCATGGGAAACCGCAAGCAGTTGGTTTCTTTCCGAAGTTCGGAACTTGTGGCCCGGGCGCTAGCTCCAAGGTTTCAAAGCAAATCAGCCCTCGGGAAATCGCGCGTCAACTAAACCCAGTTAGTGGGTCTGGCGGCCGCACTTGCGCTAAAAAAAGTCCACCCTGACCAGTCAGTCCCCGGCAAATTCAACTTCCAACCAACCGTTAACTCATGGTCCCCCTCCCCCCCTCCCACTCTCGACGGTCCTTGCTTACTGGCACGTTGCCTCACGCCCTCGCCGCTTTGATCTCGCTGGGCGCGTTCGCTTCGTCCGCCCGCGCTCAAACCGCAGTCATGCTCGACGGCCGGGTCCTGACCCAAAAGGTTCCGCTCTCGCTGTTCGCGACCGAAGGTCCGGTTTGGAATCTCGACCTCGCCAACCAAGGCATTCTCGTCACCGGCAAGAAGGTGACGATCCCCGCAACCGTCAACGGCACCCCGCTTAAGATCAGCGGGTCGTCCGTCCTTGGCCAGGATGGCGAAGCGCTGACCGGTATCGGGGCGACGGATTTCGCGCGCCTCTTGGACGCCAATGCGGTCGGCACCGACCGCGACTTGGGGCGGGTCGCCGCCAACCTCGGACCGCGTCGCCTCGGGGCCAGTCGTTCATTGTTTAGCACGTCGGAAGCGCGCCGGGCGACGGCCAACGCCCTCCTGATCCGCGACCCTCAGGCGCAGACTGTGATCGAGCAGAACTACTTCCAGATGGTGCAGCGGGCGCACCAAGCCCACGCCGACGTGTTACCGGCCGACTTTCTCGAACGCGCCGGCCTGCGCGGCACCACCCCGGCCGATTGGGTTTACCCGCCCACCTCGGGCGGCACGCTGAAATCGGCGGGCCACGTCTATGTCGATGCCAATGGCAGCGAGTTCTACGTCCCCGACGTGGAGGTCGTGATTGAACTGTCCGAAAACGTCGCTGGGGGCGTGGTTCGCTCGCTGGCGCGCGGCGACAGTTCGCGCCCGGACTCGTTCGTCATGGACGACCTGCTGCTGATCTTCAATCAGGACCCGCGCTTTGGCGCCGAGGTGCTCGGCTTGGGTGAAGCCGTGATCCCGCGCGATGAATTTTTCAAACAAGTCGTTGCCGGTCGAACCTCCTGTGACGTGATCGGCCACATGGTCGGTGATCACGTGATGTTTGTGCAGGAAGTGCTCACCGAATTCACGGACCCCACCGCGGGGATTCACATCACGGCCGATCGTTTCTCGATCAACGTCGGGGCCGGCGAAGCGCGTTGGCGCGGCACAGTCGACAAACCGCAGGGCGTCCGTCTCGTCGCCGTGCTGATCGACACCTCCGCTCAAGGGGTTGAGACCCGCCGCACCTTTGCGGTCGCGTTGGCGATCGACCCGCTGACCGGCGCGGCAACCTACTCGGCGCGGAATCGCCGCACCAACTTGGCCAACCTGACTCATATCGAAATGCAGGTGCTCAACCAGACCACCGGCGCGCTGGAGGCGAGTGAGCGCTTCGACATTCGCCCGTTCCGGCAGTAATCCGGAACTTCCCGGCGCAGCGTGCATTGAGCCGACTACGCCCTGCCTCACCTTCCAACCGTCCGCCAGCGGGTCTTCCACCGCGCTGCGGACGGTTTTGGTTTTGGTCCCGCAACGGCGGTCGCCGGGCCGGCCACACGCTCGCGCCGACTGAATCGGCCCCGCACCAGCGCGCCGCGCCGCAACTGGGGAGCGTCGGGCCCAAGTCGGAGCGGGCAACTCGTCCCGCGCCCGCGAGTCGGGGCGAGGGCTAGGTGGACGCCGATCCCCGCTCGGCCGCTGCTGGTCGGCGCCGTCAGTTCGCGGCGGCCGAGCCACCACCGGGCCTCAAAAGAGGCAATTACCCGCCGTCTTGGTCGCCCCGCACTCGCCCGGCAACCTGGCGGCCCACTCGCGCAACCCCGCGCGACGTCCTTCGTCTCGCCCCCGTCCGGCCGCCAATCCTTCAGCGTTCTGATCCGCTATTCCGCCGGGGCGACTTCCCACTCCGTGGTGGCGGGTGAAAAACTTTCAGCCGCAGCCTGCAACCGTTTCCGATCTGAGCCACGCAGTCGCGGCTGGCCCGCGCCTTTTTAGACAATTGTTAAACGGTTTAAATTACTACACGAAAACAGTTTACAACTTTTTAAGCCCCTGACATGGCCCGCCCGTTTCCCGGTGGCAAGGTTCGTGATTTAACGTTGGGGGTAAGGGTTCCACTTCCGCAGGTGCGATCCAGCGAATGAAGTTCATCGCCGGATTCAGACCGGGAGCAGGCCCCGTCCTTAAATTCACTTTTCAGTAATTATGAAACTCCAAGAATTAATCCCCGCGTTGACTCTATCCAGCCTCTTGGGCGGGATGTCCGCGGTCGCCCAAGTGGGGCTGCCCAACATGTTTGAAGGCACTTTGCTGAGCCTCACCAAGCAGGCGGATGGTTCGGTGTTTGCCCGCATCATGGGCACCAACGTCCGGGTGACGACTAACACCCATATCCATACGCCCACGGCCACGCTGACCTTGGCCCAATTGTGTGACACCAACAAATTCCCCGGCCGGGTTGACCGTGGTTTCATCAATGGCACCGCCATCGCCGCCGGCCGAGAAGAGACCCCCACGCTGGTGCTTGCGAGCGACCTGTTCGTGGAGCCCGCGGAGAACGTGCTGGTCGGAACGGTTTCTGCCGCCTCTGCGGCCGGAATTTCAATCAATGGAACCGTGGTCCGCGCGCTGAGTGACCCCCGTATTCCCAGCTACCCGATACGGAATGCATT
Organism: uncultured Verrucomicrobiota bacterium; assembly: GCA_903821635.1. Taxonomy (GTDB): domain Bacteria; phylum Verrucomicrobiota; class Verrucomicrobiia; order Limisphaerales; family UBA9464; genus CAIWAH01. The sequence goes on from CAIJLV010000210.1 coordinate 11,826, forward strand.
TGGACTGACGGTCGATTCCGGCCGAGTGCCCCTAGGCACCCCAGCGTCGGCCGAAGGCTATTTTGACGGCCGCTTTTTCCGGAGCTTCATCATCGATCTTACCGGGCCGACGCCCTTGAAAGACGTGGTAAACCCCCAGATTGGCGTGGCCAGGATCACATCCTTGGAAGTCACCCCGAATAGCCGAAAGGGGGATCGGGTCGACTTCTTCGGTGGCGTAACCTTATTCCACCTGCCGGCCACCG
>CAIJLV010000211.1 GCA_903821635.1 uncultured Verrucomicrobiota bacterium
CCGAAGTCTGGGGCGACCAGTGGGTCTTTGCCCGCCATCGCATCGTCGTCCGAACTGCCCCGCATTCCGGCAGTTACCTGCTGGAAACCCCCTATAAGAACTACCGCATTGATGATCAAGTTGCCGGCCAACGGATCTTTTCACTGAAGATTTTGGCGTGGGCCAGATGCCCGGGGGCTTCGACAATTCGTTGCAGGGCGTCTTCGGTCCCTACCTGGTGCCGGCAGCCGCCCCCGGGGGCACTGAACTGCCGCCGTTTGCTCCCGCCGCCGCAGGGGGACGCAAATACCTCGCCGACCCAACTGTTCAAAATTTCGTGACGGGCAGTCCCATCGGCCAGAACTTTGTCCGCCTCTCCCATTGGAACGGCACCAGTTGGCAAGAACTGTTCTCCACGAATAAGTTCAGCCTTACTGGCCGCCTCAAGCAGGGGACGATCGCCAGTCAGGTCACCCTTGCGGAAGCGGTCCGCTATGACCACCCGGATCCCGCCCAGCGGCGGGTCGATGTGTTCGCGGTGGGCCAACCTTCGCTACCCACGCGGTTGCCCGGTAGCGCCTATGTCAACCCGATCGCCCCAAGCGTCGACCTCCTCTTGGGCCCCCAAAGTGCCATCAGCACGCTGACGCCGCTGCCCATGGCCGCGAATCCCGGGGCGGGCGTTTGCTATTACGCGCAGGCGTCGATCGGCAACGCGCCATTCCCCACGGTCGTTACCGCCCATGACTCCTACGGCTTCATCACCTCCAAGGACGTGACCGATGCGGTGTTCATCGCCCGCGCCGACTACCTGTCGGAGTTGAAGACCCTGCAGGTGACGGTGGCCCCCGCGAGCGGCACCACCCCAGCCAGCTATGAATTGCTCGGCGTAGATGGCTTGGTCGCGCCCAACTCCTTGTTCCAGGGCGGCGAAATCACGGTGCCCGACCTTGCAGCGCCCCCGGCGCACATCACGGTGAAATCTTCCGGCGGCGGCCAAGCCACCGCGAATGTCATTGTGCTGGCGGGTGACGCCGCCACCCATCCGGTCAACCAAGCCCCGGTCGCAGTGGCAAATGAGTATCCGGCCACCGAGGGCAATGCCGTAGCCCTGCCCGTCCTCGCCAATGATACGGACGCTAACAACGACCTCCTCGCGGTCGTCGCGGTCACCCAACCCATCGGCGGCGTGGTGACGATCTCAGGCGGTGGCAAAACCGTTACTTTTACCGCAAATAGGGGGCCATAACCCGTTCAGCAGTTCACCTACACCGTGTCCGATCTCCGGGGCGGTTCCGCCGAGGGCACTGTCACCGTTAACGTGAACGCCAATCCCGTTGCGCCCACCCTTCCGGTGTTCACCACCATCGGCATTCTGGGTTCGGTCGCTGTCTTGCCCAGTGTGACGGACCGAGAGCAAACCGCTTTCGAAATCACTGGCCTCGGTCCCGTGCTGAGCCCAGCCGGGGCGGTCGTGACGTCGGTAACGACGGGACTAACCGCTGCCAATGGCCAGATCACGGTGCTGGCGGCGCCGGGGGCCCCTCCCCAGGCTTCCTTCACCTACACGGTATCCGACCTGAACGGCGGCACCGCCACGGGCACGGTAAGCCTCTCCATCAATCGGTTGCCCACGCCGCTCAATGATGTGCTCATTGGTTATGTCAACGTCCCGATCCAGTTCAACCTGCTGTCCAACGACACTGATCCCGACGGAAACGCCCTGACCGTCGTCTCCGTCGAGCAACCGTCGGGGGGCGTGCTGGGTTGGAGCCCGGACGGGCAAGTTACCTTCCAAACCGCCGTCACCGGCAGCTACGGATTCAGCTACTCCGTGAACGATGGTCACGGCGGCTTAGCCTCCGCCCGGGCGGTGGTCGAGGTGCAGTTGGCCAACCAGGACCCCGTGGCGCTGGACGATGTGGCCTCGGTCACGCCCAATGTTCCCGCGCTGATCAACGTGCTCCTGAACGATACCGACGCCCAGCCGGTCAGCCTCACCGGCATCACCCAACCCCTGCAGGGTGGCGTGGTGATCAGCCAAGACCTTAAGCAGGTCACCTACACCCCGAACGCCGCGGCCATCGGCACCGTGCAGTCCTTCAACTACACCGTTTCCGACGGTTTTGGCGGGACGGCTACGGCCAAGGTCACCCTCAACGTGCAACCGTTGGCGGTAGCTGACAGCCTGACCGCAGTGGCCGAAGTGGTGACGGGGCTCAATGTGCTCGCAAATGACGTGGGCTCGAATCTCCTCATCAGTTCGGTCTCGGCGCCCCCAGCAGGCAGCGTATCCATCGCTCCGGATGGTAAGAGCCTGAACTTCCTCGGCGATGCCGGCGCGGTCGGCGTCACCCAAAACATTACCTACACGGTCAGCGCGCCGGGCGGCACAGCCACCGCAGGTGTGGCCGTGCGCGTCGTCGATCGGATCACGTTTGGCCCCACCGCGACCTACACTACCCGCAACGGGGCGTGGAATCTGAGCGGCACCGCCGCGCGGGGGGGCTCGGGTCACCCTGACCGTGGGCCCCACCACGATCGCCACCGTGACCGCCAACGCCACCACCGGAGTCTGGACTTTTGCCAAGCGGGTAGTTTTGCCCAACAACGATCTCGGCACCACCCCTACAGCGACGTCCAACCGCGGCGGTTCGGCGTCCCGGACGTTTACCCGGCTCTGACCTCGCCAGGTTTGGCTACCCCCAGCGCGGTGGCCGCCCCAGCGGAGTAATCACACCCACCCGGAGCCTGACTGGCTCCGGGTTTTTGTTTCCGCAGGTCGTGGGCGAGCCGGTCTCTGGCTCGGTGCGCCGGCCCAACCCGGGCTGATTCGAGGGGGGCAGCCCGAACTTTTTGCACGCTGGCGGCTGCACTTTTTTCAGGCACCGCACTTTTTGCAGCGGTGCGCTCGCCGTCCAAAAAGTCTGATTTTGCTTGGTTTTTCGCAATTTTCAAGTTCCCGAAGGCGTTGGCATCCCCGCTGCGAGTCCAGTCCCAGATCAATTTCATCGATTTATGAACTTAAAATCCAAAACCACCCAGACCGTCGGGCGGGTTCAGCACTTAGCCGCTAGCACGCTGGCCAGCCTTGGCCTGTGGCTGGGCACCCACAGCTCAGCGGTGGCTCAGTTACCGCTCCCCGACGTCGCCCCCTCCCAGGTGGTCATTGATCCGCTTCGGGTCGGGTTGGAGCAGCACGGCCCGGTCAACGCCGACCCGCTGGCACGCGATCACTTTGGCGGCTTTCCGCAGTGGTATCAGGACAAGACCGGCCTCGCCATGGAGTTGGGCACCGCACAGATCC
>CAIJLV010000212.1 GCA_903821635.1 uncultured Verrucomicrobiota bacterium
AGTGGCTTCGGTCATGGATGGAATCCTAGAAATTCGCGGCGGCGTGAGTTTGGAGAAAGCGAAGCCCTGTGGTCAAGGCTATGATGTCTGCTTTATGACCTTGGGAGGCCACCATTCACCGGAGCGTGGAGGTCGGCATCAACCACATCGAGACGGCGCGCGGCTACGGTTCCTCGGAGATGCAACTCGGGCCGGTGCTGAAGCAGTTTCCCCGCGAAAAGCTGATCATTCAGACCAAGGTCATGCCGAAACCGACGGCTCAGGAATTTCGCGAAACCTTCGAGACGTGCATGCGCTACCTTGGCTTGGACCATGTTGAATTACTGTCCATCCACGGCATCAACCACCTGGGGCACTTGGACGAAACGCTGCGCAAGGGCGGCTGCCTCGAAGTTTGCCGCGAGTTGCAACGTGAGGGCCGGGTGCGCTCCGTCGGCTTTAGCACGCACGCGACGCCCGACGTCATTTCGGCCGCCATCCGGAGCGACGAATTCGATTACGTGAACCTCCACTGGTATTTTGTAAACGATCTCAACCGCGCCTGCGTGGCTGAGGCCGCGCAACGGGACATGGGCGTGTTCATCATCAGTCCCAACGACAAGGGGGGTAAACTCTACCTCGAATTGCCCAAAATGCGCGGACTCTGCACCCCGCTGACGCCGATGCAGTTCAACGACCTTTACTGTCTGGCCCGACCTGAGATTCATACGCTGTCGTTGGGCGCCGCCAAGCCGTCCGATTTCGATGAACACATCGCCGGCTTGGAACACTACGAGCGGGCGGCGGAAGTCGTGGCGCCTATCGAACGTCGATTGCGCGCGGAGTTGGAGCGAGTGCTCGGGGCCGATTGGTGTCAAAAATGGTTCACCCGGTTGCCGGAATTTGCCGCCGTGCCGGGGCAGGTGAACCTCCTCGAAATCCTCCGCCTCTGGACGTATGCGAAGCCGCTGGAACTGACCGAATGGGCCAAGTTTCGCTATAACATGCTGGGCAACGCCGATCATTGGTTCCCGGGTGAACACGTTGAAAAGCTCGACTGGAACCAGATTCAGGCGGCGCTCGCCAGCAGCCCATTCGCGGACCGGATTCCGGCTATTCTGAAGGAAGCGCACGAGCTGTTTCACGCCGCCCCGGTGAAGCGGTTGAGCCAAACTTGAGACCGGCGTGGTTGTGAAGTGGTTTTCCTTCCTCTTGCTCGGCGCCCTCGTGGTGGGTTGTCGGGCGCCGCGCTGGCCGCTGGAAGTTCGCGACTTGGAGCGGTTGAACGCGGTTGGGCGCGCGGCGCACGACCGGCGCCGGCTGAATGAGGCCAGCGATGCCTACGTGAAGCTGCTGGCGGCGGACCCTTCCCGCCTGCCCACCAGCGCCGAGCAGGCATTGATCCGCGCCTGTTGTCCCCGGCTGCAACGACACGCGCAGGAGTTTTTCCCGTTGGAGGAGTTCGTCGCGCTGTTGCATCCGCAGCGGCCATGGATCGGCTTTCATCTCTTTTGGGATGACGATGTGGATTTTCCCGAGGACAACGACCCCACCGACCACGAAGTCATCTGGGTGGAGTTCGATCCCGTGCGTCGCGTGCCCGTCCGGGTCGCCACGTATTTTCATGGCCGGCTAATCACCAGTCCGGTCGCCCCCGGCCAACGTCCGAGGGTAGCCGTGGAATGGGGCAAACACGGGAGCGTGCCTGGGGACGTGGCGGGTAAGTGGGTTGAAGTCGTCGGCTTGCACCGAAACTGGCAACGACTCCACGACCGTGGAACCCGCCTGCCCGAGCATCCGCTGGCCCAAGGTTGGCCGAAGCGGTTTGCCGGCGACTTCGAAGAGTATCTGCGGTTCGACGTTTCGGAAGACCCGCTGCGCCGGTTGGAGTTGGTGCCGCACTGGCGCGTGACGCCGTGGGCCAATGCTGTGCTAAACCAGCACTTCCTGCCGTATTGCTTCGCCCCCAAGACCGAGTGGCCGCCCGAATAGAGCAGCGGGCCAGAGCGGGGCACCGTCGGTTAGTCTTGGCGAACGGCGCCGAGCCGCCAGGCCGCCCGCTCGAAGCCTCGGTCATCGGCCGAGCCTTCCGCTTCAGTTCTTGCGTAGCTTTGGCACCGCCACCGGCCCGATGGTGAGCCGCCAGTCGGTGAACTCCGGCCCGAGTTTCAAGGTCGTCGCCGTGGCAAAGTCAAAACCGCAGGCTTGGCCATAGATGCTGTCCGGGGTGACGTTCAAGGTCCACACGCTCCCTTCCGGCACGGCCCTCTCCGGCGCGGTTTCAAGCTGGTGCGCCAAGGCCGCCGGGGCCGCGCCCAGGGCGGCGGCTGAGCCGACTTCCTGCCAGTGCCGAAAAGTGCCCTGGCTTGCGACGAGGCGACGCATCATTGGATTGAGGTTGCCGGAGTGCTGGTGGGCGCGGATGACGGCCCGAAGCTTGGCTTCGCCCTCGCCGGCGCGGCGTAACAAGTAGGTGACCGCCGGTTGGCCATAGACGTAGGCGCGCTCGGGATTGTGGGCGAAGGCTGGATCATCGCGGAATACCGTGAAGTCGTTCCACATGAAGCCGATCACGGCCGGCAACGTAGGCGCCGTGGGCGTGAAGTCGCGGAACTGCTCCTGCGCCGCCGCCGCGGCATCCCGGTCGCTGGCCAGCCAGTCTGGATTCTGCCGCCGAAATTCCGCCTGTTGCAGCGCGCCTAGCAGTTGAAACCGGTTCGTGCCAGGCGCGTTGAGCAGTGAGGCCGGCTGAAAGCCAGGTTCCATGCCGCCGTGACAGAGTTGGAGAAAGTCCTTTCCGGCGCCGAGATAGAGCACGACGGGCAGAAAATCGTAGGCGCGGAGAATCTTCGCCGCGTCAAAGTTGCGCCCGTATTTGCCGCGCCCCTCGGCCATGAAGCCGTAGCGCGCGATCAGGCTCAGGTCTTCATGGTTGCCGCGCACCAGATGCACGCGGTCCGGATTTGCCAACTTGAGCCGCAGCAGCGTGTAGAGCACCTCCACGCCATACATCCCGCGGTCGGTGTAATCACCGAGGAAGACTAAGTGCAGATCTGGATCGCGCACCGCAAAGCCGTCGAGTGAGCGTTGGTCGTTTAAGTGCCCGAGCAGGGCCAGCAACGAATGCACATCGCCGTGCAGATCGCCTTGGAGTTGGACCTTGGCTGAGGCCGGGAGACGCAGTTTTTCGGCGAAAGGTTGGAAGGGGATTTCGGCCGGGGAAAACCAGTTTCGCGCCACATTGAGGAAAGAGTCGGGTTTCGGGGCCGTGCCCGACCAATTTGCGACCCCGGCGAGGGGACCATTTGTAGATACTGCAAAGAAGGCATCCAGCACCCGGCCGAGTTCATCAAAGTGGGCGAGGGGCAACAGGTCTTTGGGCGGCAGTCGGCCGCCGAGCGAACGGTTGGTCGGCAACTTGGCGCAGGCGGCCTGCCACTCGGCATAAGTGGGTTCCGCCGTTACGGCGTCGCACAGGCTGGCCACGGTGAGCAGTGCGGCCAGCCATGGGGCGGTGAAACGGAGCCGGGAACGGACAGTCATGACGGTAGTGAATGCCAGACCGAGCGAACCTTGGCGAGCCTGCGAGTCGTCTCGGAGAGGCCGGGGAGGCCTCGCTGGCTCGTGTGCAAAACCATTCCTGCGCGGATCGAAAAGTCCGCGATTCCCCGCACCTGTTTAATCGTTGCGCCCAGTGACGGGGGACGTTTTTTAGTCACTGTGGCGGTTGGCACCGCTCACAGGGAACCCGCTTCGAGTTGTTCCAGGTAAATAAATTCAGGCGCCTTGACGCCCGCCTCGGCGCGGATTCTCACGAGTTGGGGTGACTCGAAAAACCGCCTTGCAGCCTCAATCGAGATCCACGCCGAGAAATGAACAATGCGGTTGGGGTTGTGCTGATACTTGAGCACTTGGAAGGTCCGTTCGCCGGCGTCTCTTCGGAGGTCAGCGGCCCTGTCAAAGACCCGCTTCCAAGCGAGGTAATCTTCGACTTCATGAATAATGAGCACATAAGCCACGGGCGATTCAGAGATCCGCCGTGCGCCGTGTCGATGCGAGACTCAAGTTCAGCGCGCCGGATTGATCCCGAACTGCGCCGGATATCACCGACCCAAGGTGCGGAATCTTTTGAGCGAAAGAACTGCCCGCCAATTCCGGCGACAGGTTGTCTGCGTTTCTTGAGGTGCACCGTTGAGGAGGTGCGAATTTGGCCGGAGAGAAGGGTGGCGGTTGAGTTCGTCGAGGTCTGACGTTCGGTCGGCTTAGGCGACGCGGAGTTTGCGCACCCATTGCTGGTTGGCTTCCCAGTAGGTGGCTTTTTTCTTCATCGTGGGGTCCTCGGCGGCCGGTTGGACGCGGCCGTCGAGGTCGGTGGCGCGGGAGACCACGGTGTGTTCGCCGGCGGTGGGCGACTTCCAGTCGAAGTGCCAGAAGCTCCAGGTGAACTTGAGGTCCACGCCGCGCGCGGGTTTGCGGGCGAGTTCGGCGGGCTGCCACGGGCCGTCATCGAGTTTTACTTCGACCGACTTCAGCGGGGTGCCGTCGCTCCACGCGGCGCCGTTGAAGCGGATCGAGCCGTCGGGCCGTTTTACCGCACGGGCGGTCACGGATTTGCAGCCGAGGTGGCAGACCTGGGTTTCGCGCCAGTTGGTCCAGTCGCTGCCTTCGCGTTCCTCGCCGCGGATCGTGACATAGTCACGCGCCATCCAGCGACCCATAAAGCGGCGGTCGAGCACGTCCACCCGTTTCAGCCATTTCACCCAAGCGACGCCGAACCAGCCGGGCACGATCAGGCGTAGGGGGAAACCGTGCCGGTCCATGAGTGGGGCGTCGTTTTGGGCCCAGACGAGCATGACTTCGTCGCGCAAGGCGTGTTCGACGGTGAGGCTGCGGGCGAAGTTTTGCGGGTAATCCTGCTCGCGAATCTTCTCCACTTTTTCGTCGCTGCCGTAGAACACGACTTCCTCGGAGCGCTTCATCAGCCCGAGTTCCCGGAGCAATGGGCCGAGCGGGGTGCCGGTCCAGCGCAGGTTGCCGCAGGCGCCGGTGAACCCGGGATTCGAACCATTGCCGCCGCATTCGAGCGTGGCGGTGAGGGTCTTGTGGGGGCGCTTCATGAGGTCCGCCAAGGTGAGCGTCACGGGGCGCTTGAGGTAGCCGGTGAACTCGACCTTCCAATCTTCCGGGCGGGTGGTGGGATTGATCTTGGGCTTCGGATAGTGGCTGACTTCGTAGAGGTCTTCCTTGGCGGTAATCCACGAATCCACGTGCGCCCAGCGGAGCATCGGCCGCTTGGCGTCGTAGGGCTGGGGATCGAGGAAGGGGATTAGCTCTTCGCCCGCGCCGGGTTCGAGTCCAAACGCACTCAACGGCCGCGCTGCAAGCGTGTAAGCGGCCAAGGCAACGGAGCCGCGGAGCAAATCACGGCGGGAAAGGTGAGCCGGCGTCATGCGGGCCAGTTTGCCGGGTCGTCGTCGGGGCTCAAGGGGCAAACAGAAGAGGCCGTTGCTGCGGTTTGGTGGCCAACCAGCGAGGCGCATGAGTCAGCGGCTGGGGTGATGTCGGTCCAATCGAAATCGGGGCACTTGGTTTACTCGTCACCAAAGACTCCGCTTGAAAGCCCGAGTTGGTCATCGCCCAATCGGGCCGAGCCTACCCGGCTTGCTCCACAAGACACCGCCCCTATTTCTCATGCCTGAACCCATTACTGCGAATGACGGGTCGGAACCGGCCAAATCACGACTGCTGTCACTCGATGCCTTACGGGGCTTCGATATGTTTTGGATCGTCGGCGCTCATGAATTAGTCCGCGGTCTGGAGCAGCTCGCGGGCGGTGGGCTGCTCGGCCTCATCGCGGAGCAACTGCATCATAAAGCCTGGGCGGGATTTCATTTCGAGGACCTGATCTTCCCGCTTTTTGTGTTCATCGCCGGGGTTTCCCTGGTGTTTTCTCTGGAGAAGACGCTGCGACAAACGGATCGCCGCACGGCGACCCTCCGGATACTGCGGCGCGGTGCGCTCCTGTATTTTTTGGGCATCCTTTATTACGGAGGTTTTTCCACCTCGTTTGAAAACATCCGTTTGCTCGGCGTGCTCCAGCGGATCGCGCTCTGTTATCTCTTCGCTGGCTTGCTCTTTTGTTACCTCAAACCGAAGGCGCTGATCGGAGTCTGCGCTGGGCTGTTGCTGGGGTATTGGGCGCTGCTGTCGTTCGTCCCGGTGCCCGGGCACGGTGCCGGCAACTTTGCGGAAGGCGCCAACCTCGCGAACTATGTCGATCAGCAATACCTGCCCCTGCGGAAGCATGACGGCGACCACGATCCGGAAGGCTTGCTGAGCACGCTACCCGCCCTCGCCAGTTGTCTCCTTGGGGTTTTTGCCGGTCTGGTCCTCAAGAATCCCACTTTCACCGACCGGAAGAAGGTTCTGTATTTGGTCGCGGGAGGACTGGCCTGCCTCGCCGTAGGCTGGGCTTGGCATTTGAATTTCCCCGTCATCAAAAAGATTTGGACGTCGTCGTTTGTCTTGGTCGCCGGCGGCTACAGTTGTCTCTTGCTGGCGGCGTTTTACCAAGTCATCGACGTCTGGAAGTTCCAGAAATGGGCCTTGCCGTTCGTGTGGATCGGCGTGAACCCCATCACGATTTATTTTGGCGGGAAATTCATCGACTTCGAAGCCATGGCTAAACTGTTTGTTGGCGGTCCCGTGGGCGCCGCCTTTGGCCAATACAGCGAGCTCGTGCTCGCCGTGACCACGCTCGGTTTCGGCTTTCTGTTCCTGCGTTTCCTCTACCTGCGCAAAATCTTCCTGCGGGTCTGATCTCCGGGCGGTTGCCAGTCTGCGCGACCGCCAGGGCCTGGCGGCAATGTCCCGTTTGGCCAAGCGTGAGCGCCTCCCCGGCTTGAGCCGGCTCGTGAAATTCCATTGCCCAGAGGCCGGAATCGGACAGCTTGGTTTTGCACAATGAGCCAGCCCCAGCGGATTTCCTATGTCATCATGTTGGTTGCAGTCGCCCTCGTGGGTTGGCTGCACATGGCCACCCTGCTGCTGACCGCCTTCTTCGGCTATTTCGCGCTGCGTCTGCTCAGTTTCGGCAAGAGCAAGCTCTTGGGCGTCGTTCTGTTTGCGGGGGCGTTGAGTCTGGCAGCTTATGGGTTGGTCTTTTTCGGCAAGCAGGCGTCGGTGGCCTTTCCCCGGATCGCCGGCACGACCATTCCGGCAATCGCGGAATTTGCCGAAAAGCACCACATCGATCTGCCGTTCTTCGATGAGGTGAAAACCAACGCGGTGCCCGCCCGTGGGGAGGCGAGTGCCGAAGGCGCGCCCGCGACCAGCACGACCTCGGCCAGCCAGATGCGGAGTCTGCAAAAATGGGCGATTGAAGAAGCGCAGACCAAGATGGCGGACATTTCAAATTACGTGCGCGCCGCCGTGTTTCAGGTGGTCTACCTCATCATCGGCCTCGTCATTGCCCTGAGCTTGTTCCTGAACGCGCGCTTGAATCTTGACCATGACCCTGACATCGGCCGGCACAGTCTTTACGCCACGACGATGCGTGAGTTGGCGGTGCGGGTGCGGACCTTTTACCGAAGTTTTGCCCAGGTGATGGGGGCTCAGATTTTGATTTCGGCCATCAACACCGGAGTCACGGGGGCGTTTTTGTTCATCGCTGGATTTCCCTACGCCCCGGTGCTGACGATCCTGACGTTTCTTTGCGGCCTCCTGCCGATTGTCGGCAACTTGATCAGTAACACGGTAATCGCTGGGGTCGGTTTTGCGCTGTCGCCGAAGATGGCGCTGGTGGCGCTCGGATTCCTGATCGTCGTCCACAAGCTCGAATACTTCCTGAACTCCAAGATCATAGGGGACCGGATCAAAAACCCCATGTGGATGACCCTGATCGGGCTGCTGGTCGGCGAAAAGCTGATGGGCATTCCCGGCATGATCCTCGCTCCGATCGTGCTCCACTATATCAAGATCGAGGCGTCCCAAAACCGCGCCGAGTTGGAGCAGAGCGCGGCTCAAGCTGAAGAGGCGGCCGAGGAAGAAATCCCGACCTGACCCAAGGCGACTTCAGGGTTTCATCAACCGGTAGAATCGGCCGGCAGTGTCGGTTTCCTCGAACGCGAAACCCGCTGCGTCTTGGGCGCCGACGGTGAACGTGCGCACGGTCTGCCACTGACTGGGGGCGAGGGAATCAGCTCGCTGTAGCTCCAGAACCTGACCTGCCGGGGCGGCTAGGTGGAACCGCAGGTTGCCCCGTTCACTCACGGTGACGTGGGGGCGCAAAGCGTTGCTGACCTCCCGCGGATCGGTGCCGTTCAGGAACTCCATGCGATTGGTGAAGCCGTCTTGGTCCGGATCGGCGTCCCCGCCCTCGGTGCCCAGGGAGTTGTCGGGGTCGAAGTAGTGCTCGGTTTCCCACGCATCCGGCAGCCCATCCTGGTCGGTGTCGGCCCAACCCGGCGTCGGCCAAGCGTCAACCCAAGCGGTCGGCTCGGCTGCGAGCGCGGTCGGGTCCCGGCGGACCAAGGCGCGACCGGAGCCTGCGGCGTTGGTCGGCCAAGGTGTGGTCGGGGCGTAGGTGAACGCCTCGACGGTTACATAGGTGGCCTCCGTGGTGGCTGCGCTGGTGGTGCTCAGCGGCCGTTGCAGGCGGAGGGAATCGCCGGCGTTGTTCAGTTGGCCGCGCCAGGGACCGACCAGCGTGACGTCAGCGCGGGGCGCGTGCCGGGTCAAAAATGCGGTTAGCGCCGCCTGATCCGATTCGGGCGCAAAGCTGACCAACACGACCCGACCGCCCGCCGGCAGGATGAGGCTGGGCGGGAAGTCGAGTTCCACGCCGCCGCGGATCTGCCAGGTCAAGGCGGGATTGGCCGGGGCAAACAACGGCACGGCGGCGGCCGAGGTGTTTTCGAGTTCGATGAATTCGTCCTGTGAATTATTTTCGGAACCGAAGGCCGGCGGTTCGAAATGAATGGTGCGGAAGCTCACCGGGCCGATCATTGCTAGGGCATTGACTGCGCCGGGGCTGGGGTTGGCGGTGAGCCTGAAATGCGAGTCGGTGAAATCCAGTGCGTCCGCAACCAGGCTGTGGCCAAGCTCGGTCGGTCCATAGACCCCGCCGGTAATGAAGCCGGTGAGATCGCCGTCTTGATTGGCGCTGAGCAACCAGACTTCGCCGCCGCGCGGATCGAGTTTAAAGCCGCCGCCGTTGGGCAGGTTGAATTGGCTTTCTGACACCACGAGGCGGGCGTTGTTCGCGGCATCGGGTTTCAGGATCGAACCGAGGGGCAGGCGAAATTTGCGCCAGTCGTCCCGTTCATTCGTCAGCCACCAACCCGAGACGTCGAGCGGTTGGGCGGTGGGACCGCTGCGGGCTTCGAGTTCCACGAAGTTGAGTTTGCCGGCGCCGGGAAAGATTTCACTGATACGGAGGGCAGAATGCAGGGCGGTGGGCACCGCCGGTTCGGGGTCAGCTTCGCCGGGAGAGCCGCCCAAACGCCCGCTGAGCCGCCAAGCGGTGGCCAAGTTGGGCTGGGTGCTGGCGGGGCCACCTTCGCCCACGCGAGTCAGGGAAAAGCCAGTGCCGTCGGCCAAGAGTTGCCAGCGATCTTGAAATTCGAAGTCGAATCCGGGCTCTTGCAGCGGGCCGCTCAGGGTCAGACGATCCCCACTGTTTTTGAGCCGGCGGGTGTATTCGCCAGCGATGGGGCCGATCCCGGGGTAGCGGGACTGAAAGGCCGCCCGATTAGCAACCAGCAGGAGGCGTTGCCCCGCCGCCAGTTCGGTGAGGGCTTGGTTGGTGGTGAAGCTAAAGTCCACCCCGCCTTGCAGGCGGTAGCCGGGTAGCGCGATGGAGTGGGCCGCGGTGTTGCGCAGTTCGAGGAACTCGAATTCGTCGTGGTCCGGTCCGTCCGGCGTCGTGTTCTGGGCGGGGTTGAACATGATTTCCGTCACGGTGAGTGGCAGGTCGTTAACGGTGAACGTAGCGACGACGGCCCCAGACCAGGGCGTGGTGATAGGGGGGCCGTTGAGCTGGCGTTTGGTCAAATCGCGGGCGCGGGCGACGAGGCGACTCGTGCCGGTGATCGTTATGGGCCCGGTGTATATTTGGGTGCCGGGGGCGGGCTGGTTGGTGCCGAAGGCGAGGCGCGGGTCGGTGCCGTCGAGGGTGTAGTAAACCGTGGCGCCGGCGGGCTTGGTGAGGGTGACGGTAAAGCCCGGTAGGACCCGACCGCCAGGGGAGCTGAGTGACGGCCGGGCAGTCATTTGGCGGTCGATGAAGTCCACCCGGTTGGAGAGCCAGTTCTTCATCAGGTTGACCTCGGCTTGGTAGCTACCGCCGCGGGGCCGGACACCCCATTTTTTCTCCTCTCGCTTCTGCGATGGGGCGACTTCGCTGGAGAAACGGTCGATCAGCCGGTTCATGTTGGAGCGCGACAGGCCATCGGCGCGGAATTCCTGATAGCGATCCACCCACAGTTGCCACGCCGTCGGGTCCCGGAACAGCCGGCTCCACCAAGTGGCCGTGAAAAACGGTCCGGTCTGCCAAGTGCGCGGATTTTGATCCCGGCCGTCGGTCGAGCCGAGTGCGCGGTCAAAGTCCCAATGGGGCCCCCACTTCAACCGGCCGTCGCGTTCCTTGTGGAAATAGGCGCTCAAGACGAGCGAATCGACGTTGCCGCTGAGCACTTCGACGACGTGGTAGTCGATCCAGTTGGTGAGGTCGAGGTAGGGCAGGTAACCAGTTTCTGGATTGCGCCAGTTGACCGAGTTTAGCGCACCGGAGAAGGCGCTGAGGTGTTTTTTGATGTAGGCCAACTGCGGGGCGCGTTGGGGCGATTCGAGTTCGGGTTCCTTGGGATCCACGGCCGCCACGCTGCCGCCGGTGAAGACGATGCCGCCGTCTCCGGGATCCAAGCGGTCGACCTTCATCAGGTAGCCGCCGGTGACTTCTGGTAGGGCGACGTCCTCGGGTTGCAGTTTGTCGATCGCGAGTCGGTTGGCGCCGATGGCCGGCTTTTCCTCCAGCACGTAGATACCCATCCACTGATTGGTGACCAGCGGGCCGGTGGCTCGCTGCACGTAGAGTTCCACGAAGCGGGTGCGCGGCGAATACTGGCCGAGGTCGCGGCTGAGTTGGTGGATGAACGGGTTATGGATCATCACCGGGTCATAGACGTTGGGCGCGTAGAGCACCCATTCGGAATCGGCGGGCAGGCCCAAGACGCCGTGCTCCGTGTCCTCGTTAAACTCGTCCCACCATTCGATGGCATACGGCACTTTGGGCAGCGTGGCGGAACTGGAGCCGCGGATCTTCCCGCTGCCCCGCGAGGTGAAGGTGGGCGGGAGTCGCAACGAGGCAATGCCGTCCACCGGTTCGTGCAGGGAGAAGCGCACGGGGGTGCCTCGGGAACCAGTAATGGTCGCCGGGCGCATCGTGCTCATGACGAGGATCGGCAGGGTCGAGGTGAACCACGCCTGATGCGCGGGATCGGGCGAGAGCTTGATATAGGCTTCGCTGCTCACCGGACCAGGCAGAAGGTCCGGGGCAAATGCCCGGGCGCGCACTTCCGTCGTGTTCGTGATGGAGATCGGCCCCGTGTAAAGGGTGGAGCCATTGGTGGGCACGGCGCCACTCAGCGTGTAGCGAATCACCGCGTTGGTATCGGCCGGCGTTAGGTGCAGGCGGAAGTCGTGAAGAAAATTGCCGCTGGGGGCGGAAAAACTCACCCCGGGGGCGAAGCCGGCGCCGGCTGCGGAATTGCGTTGTCCCGGCGTTGGGTTCGCAAAGTAAGCCGTGAGCTCGGGCGCGTCCGGGGCGCGTCCATAGGAGATGTCGGTGCGCTGCGCGGGGAAACCGGGGGCGAAGGCCGACACCACCTCGCCGTCGGGCGCCACCAGGGCGAGGTATTCGCCGTTGTTCGAGAGCCGGAAATTTGTGTGCAGCTTGGTTCGGGTCGTGATGTTGGTCTTGTTCTTCTCCGAGGCGAAGACGACGAGGTAGCCGTGGGCGGGCAGGGAATGGGTGCCGAAGCGCCACTTGAAGCGGTCGTTGGCGTCGTCGGTCAACGCCCAGCCGCGCAGGTCGATGACGCTGTCGCCGGTGTTGGCGAGCTCGATCCAGTCGGGATAGTCGCCGTCTTCGTCCTTCAGCGACCGGTAGCTGTCCGCCATGAATTCCGAGATTACCACCTGCCGGCGGGTGGCCTCTGGATTCACCTGCACCGTCCAGAACGCGTTGGCAAAGGCGTTTGGCTCAGCCAAGCCGTCGTGGATGCCATGGTCGGCGGCGAAGGTGAACTGCGCTGTTCCCGTCGGGACGGCCGGAAACTCAAAGCGGAAATGGCCCGGCACCAACGGCGACACCTGACTCGCCGGTTGGCCATTCACGAGTAGGTCGCTCTCGTCCACGCCGACGACGGCTTCGCTAAAAACGACTTCGATGTGCGTGAGGTGTTCCACGGTCGAGCCCGGCGCGGGCACCTGGGTGACGAGCGTCGGTGAGACTAGATCCAAGGTCGCCCCGAGGGTGGCATTCCAGAGCAGATCCGGCTCCCCGCTGGTCGGAGCGTTGAGCACTTGGAGCGCGAGCACATTTTCGCCGGCCACCAACAGGCTGGAGGGCTGGGCGAGCGCAAAGCGTTCCTCCGAGTGGGGCTCCGGGGCGGTTTCCAAGGCGGTGGACTGCCGGGTCAGGGCTCCCTCGGCCACGTTGTGCCGGATGATTTCCCGGCCGTTTAACCAAGCCACAAAACCGTCATCCACGAGCGCGTTGAGCACCAGTTCGCTCACTTTTGCTGGCTGGTTGACGGTGAACGTGTGGCGCAGATACACGGTGGCCGGGGTCGCGCCAAAGTCTGGCAGACGCGTGCCGGCGGGGCTGGCGGCGGTGTGGAGCGGTTGGCCGGCGGAGGGCCACGCCGCGTCCTCGAAGCCGACGGCGCGCCAGTCGGCGGGCGGTTCCGTGGCCCCAGGAAGCCAGCGCCAAGCTGCGTCGGCCGAAATCAGGGGCAGCGACTGCGCGCCGAGCTCTAGGCAGCCGGCCAACCACAGTAGCCAACCGCAACGCCCGCGGAGATAGGGAAGGGACTTCATTCGTGGAATGCGGGTGACGCTAAGTGGGAAGCAATGAATGCCAAGCTGCTTTGTCAGGTGCGGGCGGGGGCGGTGCTGGGGCAGAGGGACGCGAGCTCACAGCTCGCGCAGGCGGGGGAACGGGCGCTGCAACGGCGCCGGCCATGCCAGATCAGCAGATGGCTGAAGAGCGCCCAGTCGGCTTGGGGCACCAGTTGGACCAAGTCCGCCTCGATTTTTACCGGATCGGTGGCCGAGCTCAGGCCCAGGCGCCCGCAGAGCCGCGCGACGTGGGTGTCTACCACGAGGCCTTCATTGAGGCCGAAGGCATTGCCGAGCACCACGTTGGCGGTCTTGCGCCCCACGCCGGGCAGGGCCGTCAGCTCCGCCATGGTCCGCGGGACTTCGCCGCCGTGTTTTTCCAGAAGCAGCCGGCAGGTGGCCTGAATGTTCTTGGCCTTGTTACGAAACAGGCCGATGCGGCGGACGTCTTGGGCAAATTGATCCGGGTCGGCGTTCGCGTAGTCGGCGGTGGAGCGATATTTACGGAAGAGTTCGGCCGTCACCAAGTTCACCTGTTTGTCGGTGCATTGGGCGGAGAGAATGGTGGCGATGAGCAGTTCGAGCGGGTTGGAGGCGTCCAGCTCGCAATGGGCGTCCGGGTAAGCGGCGCGGAGTCGTTCAATGAGCTGGGCGGTGCGGGCAAGTTTCGCCGCCTTGGTTTCGCGTGGCACGGCCGAGGGGTATCGCAGGAACGGGGCCGCGGCAATTCGGGGGATACTTGTGGGTTTGCGCCCGCCCCGAGTCTTCAGGCAGTTTTGACTCCGAATCGCCATGTGTTTGTTCCCCTCTTTCGCCGCGTCGCGGGTGCGCGTTTTGGTCCTGCTGCTCTTCGCTGTGACGGCTTCCGCTCAACCGGCTCCCCAGCCGGCCCGCATGAAGCCGCTCTTCGACGGGCGCACGCTCACCGGCTGGGAAGGGGACCCGAAGCTCTGGCGCGTCGAGGACGGCTGCATTGTGGGCGGCTCGTTGACGGAGACGATCAAACAGAACGAGTTCCTCGCGACCACGCGACGGTTCACCAACTTCGTCATCCGCGCCCGGTTCAAGCTCACGGGCGGCTCCGGCTTCATCAATTCCGGCATCCAGATTCGCAGCGAACGCGTGCCCAATAGTTCCGAGATGGCCGGCTACCAGTGTGACATTGGCGACCCGACTTGGTGGGGCAGCATCTACGACGAGTCCCGCCGCAACCGCGTGCTCGCTTGGTCCGACATGAAGGCGTTGGAGCCGGTGCTGAAGCGCAACGACTGGAACGACTACGTCATCCGCGCCGACGGCAACCGCATCTCGACTTGGATCAACGGTGTGCTCGGCGTGGATTACCTCGAACCCGATCCCGACATCATCGGCAGCGGCCGGATCGGCTTCCAAGTCCACGGCGGCGGCGCGGCGCAGGCGTCGTTCAAGGACATCACCATCGAGGAACTGCCCGTGCGGCCGAAGCTCCAGGGCGCGGCGGAACCAAAGGCGCCGGCCAAGGCGTCCCCGCTCTCGCCCGAAGAACAACAGGCCACCTTCAGCGTGCCGCCGGGCTTCAAGGTGGAACTCGTCGCCGCCGAACCCGACGGCGGGAAATTCGTCGCCCTCCACTTCGACCACGCCGGCCGGATGTGGACGATGACCGCGCTCGAATATCCGCTCGACGCCAACGAAGCCGGCGCCGAGGCCAAGGCGCTGTTTGAACGCGGCGGCCGGGACAAGGTGCTGGTGTTCGATACGCCCACGCTACTCGGCCGGCAGACGGCACGCACGTTTGCCGACGGGTTGGTCATGCCGCTCGGCGTGCTGCCCTACCAGGGCGGCGCCTACGTGCAATACGGCGATGCGGTCCGCTTCTACTTCGATTCCAACGGCGACGGGAAGGCCGACGGCTTCACCAACGTGCTGACCGGCTTCGGCATCGAGGATTCGCACCTGTTCCCGCACCAGTTTACCCGCGCCCCGGGCGGCTGGTTCTGGCTCGCGCAGGGCGCCTTCAACTATTCCAAGGTCAAGACCACCGACGGCACGCAGACCGACTTCAATAAGACCAAGCTCGCGCGCTGGCGGCCCGACGGCAGCCAGTTCGAGACCATCGGTTGGGGGCCGTGCAACATCTGGGGTCTCGTGCTCGATCGGCACGGCGAAGCCTTCATCCAGGAAGCCAACGACCAGGGCTGGCCCGTGATGCCGTTCCTCGAATCCGCCTCGTATCCGCTCTGCGGCGACGACGTGCCGCGGCCCTACGCGCCGCCGTTCCCAAAAACCGGCGAAAAGGAGATGGGCGGCACCGGCCTGAGCGGCCTCGCGCTGAGCGAAGGCGCGGACAGCTTCCCCGGCGAATGGCGCGACGTCTTCTTCATCAACAACCCGATCACTCGGAAGGTTCAGGCGATCCGCGTCCACCGGAATTCTTCCCCCTCGCCCCTCGGAGGGGAGAGGGCCGGGGTGAGGGGGGCGGCTTACGGCAACGGCTGGCAGCTCGAACACCTGCCTGACTTCGTGCTGAGCAGCGATCCTTGGTTCCGGCCGGTGGCGATGGCCTTCGGGCCCGACGGCTGCCTCTACGTGGTGGACTGGTATAACCAGATCATCTCGCACAACGAGGTGCCGCGGAAGCATCCCGAACGTGACAAGACCCGCGGCCGCGTCTGGCGCATCCGTCACGAATCACAGCCGCACCGCACCGAGGTGCCCAACCTCTACACCGCCAGCGACGCCCAACTGCTGACCAGCCTCAAGGCCGCCAATACCTGGGAGGTCAATGCCGCGTGGCAGCAGATCACGGATCGCAAGGCTGTGTCGCTTGCGCCGGAACTGGCGAAGCTGCTCTGGGATGACAAGCAGCCGGCGGATGTGCGGATTCGGGCGCTTTGGGCAACTGAGGGACTAGGCAAACTGGAACTCGCGCATGTCGAGAGGCTAGCCACGGCGGAGCATCGGACGGTGCGGAAGGAAGCCTTGCGGGCGCTGCGGACGGGCCAGTTTCCCCGGGCGGACGTGGTCCGCCTCAGTGATTTGCATCTGGGCGATGAGGATCGTTTGGTGCGTCAGGAATCGCTGCGCACGCTGGTCGAGTTGGTCGCGCAGCCCGGGGAATCTGGTCGTCCCGTCTGGCCTGTGGTGGGGCAGTTGCTGCGGGCGGTCCTCGCGACGCCGGCGACCGGCGGCGGCAAATTCCAAGGCTTCTTCGAGGCGTTCGAGCACTACCTCGTTCGGCGTTCATTGGAGCGTCAACCTATGGCTTTGGATTCGTGGTTTGCCGCAACCGATAACCGTCTGCCGGAGGAGACTCAACGAGCGTGGGCCTTAGCGTCAGTGACCCTGGGAGGTGTGCAGGGCGCTGCGAGGCTGGCCATGTTGGTGCCGGAAATTAGGCGTCCGCTCACCGGCGAAGAACTCCTGCTGCTGGCCAGCGTGGCGGACCAACCGCAAGTCACCCCGCCGCTGAAGTTCGCCTTGGCCAACCCCGGCAATCTGCGCCTGCTTTACGACAACCGCGCTCGTCTCGCCAATCAGGGCGCGCTGGCCCCGCTCCTCGTTGATGCGCTCCGCAGCCTCATCGCCAAGGAGCCCAGCGACGCGAATCACGCGTTGCTCGCCCAATTGGCGACCGGCTTCAAGCTGTCCGGCTTGGAGACCGAACTGATCACTGCCGCGACCAAGCCTGGCGCGAAGCCGGACGCCCAGTTGGCCGCACTGCGGGCGTTGCGCGAATCTGGCTCCACGCGCGTGGACGTGCTCCGTCAGTTCGCCGCCAGCGGCAACGACGCCGTCCGCCGCGAGGCGGTGACCGCGCTGGCCGCCGCGAAGTCCGATGCCGCCACGCCCGCGCTGCTGGAATTGTGGCCGTCGCTCACGCCCGCGCTGCGCAAGACGGCCGTGGATCGCCTCGCGAGCTCGCCGGCCAGCGCGAAGCAGTTGGTCGCCGCCGTGGGCACCGGCGCTATCGCCCGCGACGAACTCGACGGCTACACGCTCGACAAGCTCGCCACCGTGCTGCCCGACGACGCCACGGTGAAGACGCTGGTCGTGGAGCTCGGCTCTTCCTTTCGGCCCGTGCTCCGCCTGAACGGTGACGACGGCGACTGGCTCGACACCGAACTGACGCTGGACGGCCCGTTCACGGTCGAGTGCTGGGTAAAGCTGGATTCGGGCATCGGCAACCAGGATTCCCTCCTCGGCGCGCCCGGGCAGTTTGACGCCAACTTCTTCGACAGCCGGTTCCGCGTCTGGATCGCCGGCGTGAATGACATCGTGACCGCCACCAAACCGCTGACGGCCGAGTCATGGACCCATTTGGCCATCGCGCGCGATGCCGCCGGCACGTTCCGCCTCTACGTCAACGGCGAGCTCGACGCGACCAGCTCGGTCAAGGAACCGCGCCGCTTCGACAAGCTTACGCCGTTCCGCTCCACCGTCGCTGGGGGCACCGCCGGCGAGTTCGCCGAGTTTCGCGTGTGGAATGCGTGCCGCACGGCAGACGAAATTCGGGCCGGAGCCAACTCGGCTCAGCCGGCTACCCTGTTTACCAGCTCGGGCACCAACTGGGGCAAGCTCCACGGTGGCGCCAGAATTGAACGCACGGCCGACTTCCCGCCGGTGCAGTCCGAGACCGAGGCGAAGGCCTTGGAAGCGCGCTTCGCGAAGTTTCGCGCGCTGGGTCAGCAGCCCGGCGACCTGGCCCGAGGTCAACAAGTGTTCGTGACGACCTGCGGCGTCTGTCACGCCGTGAAGGGCTCTGGCGGCAAGCTGGGTCCCGCGCTCGACGGCGCCGGGGCGCACGGCCTTGAAGCGGTGCTACGCAACGTGCTGACGCCGAACGCCGCGATGGAGGCCGGCTACCGGATGTTCCGCGCCGAAACCAAGGACGGCGACGTGATCGAGGGTTTACTCGCCGCCCAGGACGCTGATTCCGTGACCTTGCGCCAGCCGAATACCGAGGACCAACGCCTGCTGCGGGCGAACCTCAAGCGGGCCGCTTTCCTTCGCACCAGTGTCATGCCCGAAGGGTTATTCGACGCGCTCCAACCACCGCAGGTGACCGACGTGCTGGCCTATGTGCTTACACTGAAATAAGGGCGATGATCGCCAAGCGCTGGGTCATGGTGTCGCTGCCTTGGATTCACCGGTGGGAGTCCCAACCCGGGCACTGCGGCCAGCGCGAAGGAAAAGCGGAACCGTGGCTCCGCGAGTCCCAAGGGTGTGGTGGCTGGCGGGGGGGCGGCCCTGCGGTGGCGCATTCGCCGCTTGGGCTTGGACCACGCCAGTGATTAGCCTGCCGCGTGCGTATTTTCCGAATCGGGCTGGTGGCGATGTCGTGTCTCGTGCTGGGGCTGGCCACCGGCTGCCGGACGACCCCGACCGTTACCCTCCCGCCCTTGTCTTCGACCAATCGGTGGACGAAGGAGTTGCTGGCCTTTGAGGCGCAGGACGCAACGAACCCGCCGCCGCGGAAGCCCATCGTTTTTACCGGCAGTTCGTCGTTTCGCCTATGGCAGGAACTGCCGGCGGATTTTCCCGGCCTGCGGGTGATGAATCGCGGTTTCGGTGGCTCCCAGTTGAGCGATGTTCGGGAACACTTCGAGCGGGTCATCCTCCGCTATCAACCGCGGCAGGTAGTGCTCTACTGCGGGGGCAATGATCTCGCGGCCAAGAAGTCGGTTGAAGTGGTGGTCGCCGATTTGAAGGCCGTGGTGAATCGCCTCCATCGCGAACTGCCCGGAACCCAGATCGCGTTTGTTTCCATCGCGCTGAACCCGGCGCGTTGGGAGCAGCGGGACAAGGTCAATGCCGCCAACGCTGCGATTGCGGAATTCATGGCGCAGGATTCGCGCCGAAAATTCCTCGATGTTACGACTGCCATGCTGGGGGCGGACGGCCAACCCAAACCGGAAATCTTTGTCGCCGACCGCCTCCACATGAACCGCAAGGGCTACGAATTGTGGAAACCGATTATCGGTCCCGCACTGGTCAAGTAGGTCGCGCTACGGAATCCGGCCTGGCGCCCGCACCCCGCTGCCTTGGCGGTGGGTCAGGGAGTCGCCCAGTTCTTGCCGGGCGTCTTCGGCGAAGGCCAGCAACTGGGTCAGCACGGTCGGGTTCGCCGCGGCGACGTTGCGGGTTTCGCCAGGATCGGCGCGGAGGTCGTAAAGTTCCAAGCCGACCGGCAGGGCCCGATACTTCGCCGGGAGGCCGCCGCTGGCCTTGGGTTGGTTGCCTAGGGTGCGCGCGGTGTGCGGGAGCATGAGTTTCCAGTCGCCGCTGCGCACGGCGTGGAGTTCACCGGTGTTGTAATAGAAAAAGTAGGCCGGGTGTGGATTCGTAGCGCCGGGTTGGCCCGCGAGCAGGGGCCAGACATCGAGGCCGTCGATCGGGGTGACGGGCAGGGCTGCTCCGACCTGGTGGGCGACCGTCGGCAGCACGTCGATCGTCATCAGCGGGAGGTCGCAGACCCGGCCGGCGGGAATTCGGCCCGGCCAACGCATCACGCACGGCACCCGCACGCCGCCCTCGAAGGCTGTGCCTTTGCCCTCGCGGAAGGGTCCCGCTGAGCCGGCGTGGTCGCCGTAACTCAACCACGGGCCGTTGTCGGAGGTGAAGATGACCCACGTGGTCTCCTCCAGCTTGAGTCGGCGGAGCGTCGCGAGCACTTGGCCGACGGACCAGTCGAGCTCCGCGATGACGTCGCCAAACAGCCCGCGGCGGGTCTTGCCGGCGAACTTGTCGCTCACGAACAACGGCACATGCGGCATGGAGTGGGCAAGGTAGAGGAAGAAGGGCTTTGCCCGGTGCTGTTCGAGGAAGCGGACGGCGTGTTCGGTATACTGGGTGGTGAGCTGTCGTTGGTCGGGCATTTCTTGGAGCACTTCCTCGTCCTGAATCAGGGGCAGGGGCGGATAGGTGCCGCGGGCGGCTTCCGGATGTTTCGGCCACATGTCGTTGGAGTAGGGTAGGCCGAAATAGGTGTCGAAACCGTGCCGAGTGGGCAGGAATTGCGGGGCGCGGCCCAAGTGCCATTTGCCGAAGATCGCGGTGGCGTAACCGCGGGTCTTCAAGGTTTCCGCGAGCGTGGTTTCGGCGGTCCCCAAGCCGGTTTTGGAATTCGGTCCGAGGGCCCCGTGAATGCCGATTCGGTTGGGATAACAGCCGGTCAACAACGAGGCGCGGGACGCGGAGCAAACCGCCTGCGCCGCGTAGAAGCTGGTAAATTTCGTGCCCTGCTGGGCCAACCGATCAATGTGCGGGGTGCGATAACCGCGGGCGCCGAAGCAGCCGACGTCCGCGTAGCCGAGGTCGTCGCAGAAGATCACGACGACGTTGGGGCGGGCGGGGGCGGCGGCGACCCAGCCCGCCAGCCACTGGACCCAGAGCAGGGTGAGCAGGCGAAAGGGGAATTTCATGGGGCCAGCGTGGGCCAGTCCGCCGGGGTTGGGCAACGGTAGACCTGTCGGTCATCGCGCGGGGCGGGCCGGCCGAGCCCGGTGGGTGCCTTAAATAGGTTCTGATTTGTCGGCTTGGCCGGCTGCCAGTTTTTCCCCATGCTGCCGCTGGTGATTCAAACGTCAGATGAGTTGCGGGCGCTGGCCGATCGGATTCATGCCGCCCCTTGGGTGGGGGTGGATACGGAAGCGGACAGTCTGCATGCGTATCCGGAAAAGCTGTGCCTACTTCAGATTTCGATTCCGGGAGAAGAAGTTTTGGTCGATCCCTTGGCCGATCTCCACTTGGAGCCGATCTGGGAGGCGTTCGACCGGCATGAGCTGATTTTTCATGCGGCCGACTACGACCTGCACCTGCTGTTCACCGGCCACAATTTCAAGCCCTCCAGCATCTTCGACACGATGTGGGCCGCCCGCATGCTGGGCGAACCCAAGTTCGGCCTTAACGACGTGCTGCAAAGCCTCCTTGGCGTCAGTTTGGAAAAAGGCGCGCAAAAAGCCGACTGGGGCCGCCGCCCGCTGACCCCGCGCATGATCGCCTATGCGCTCAACGACGTGAAATACCTGCGGCCGTTGCAGGAAAAACTCACCGAACGGCTCCGCGAACTGGGCCGCCTCGAATGGCACCAGCAGCTCTGCAACCGCCTTATCGCGGATGCCGCCCGCCCCAGCCGGACCGATCCCGATGACGTGTGGCGGGTCAAGGGCCACGATATCTTGGATGACACCGCCCTCGCCGTGCTCCGCGAGCTCTGGCTGTGGCGGGAGAAAGACGCCCTTCGCACCGGGCGTCCGCCCTTTTTCATCCTCAAACACGAAAGCCTCAGCGAAATGGCCGCCCAAGCCAGCGCCGCGGGCGTTCGGGCGGTGGCCCTCCCGCATTACCTGACGCCCAAGCGCCGGGCTGGCGTGTTGGAAGCGATCAAACTCGGGCTCGCCGTTCCGGCCGAAGAACGGCCCCAGCAGCTTCGCGTGCGCACCCGGCGCATGAGCCGAGCGGAGCTGGACTATGCCGAACAACTCCGCCTGCGGCGCGATGCCAAGGCCAAGGAATTGGGCATTGACCCCACGATCGTGGCCGCGCGGGCGACGATGTTTGCCTTGGCCCGCAAGGACGAGGACGAGTTGAAACGCCTGTTGCCGTGGCAACGGGAAATTCTCCAGCTCGAAACCGTGTAAGCCAGCGTCCCGGCGGTGTTTGCCACCGGCGGTTGGCCCTTGGGCTTGCGGCTTGCGCCGCAAAGGGTTGCGCGGTTGGGGGAGCGGAGTGCCCTTGCTTCGGTTTGGTGGACACCACGGCGGGCGTGTGAGCTAGGATCAAGGCACACATGAACGACGGGAAGTAGTTCGGCGTGGCCCTGCGCCCGCCGGCCTCGAATCGCTCGACCGGGGGACGACTCCTCGCTGGCCCCGCCGAAGTTGACTCGCTACGTTTTTCGCCATGCTTGGCTTGCGACACCTCTTGCGTCCCTTGGTGGCCCTCTGGTTTGTCACTTCTTTGGCCCGAGCGGAGGAGGCGCGCCTGCTCCGGTTTCCGGCCCTGCATGGTGAACGGGTGGTGTTCACCTACGCCGGTGATCTTTACACCGTTGCGGTCCAAGGTGGGGTGGCCCGGCGTTTGACCAGCGATGCGGCGGGGCAGGAAATTTTCCCGCGGTTTTCGCCGGACGGGAAAACCCTCGCCTTCACCGGCCAGTATGACGGCAACACCGAAGTTTACGTCATGCCTGCGGACGGCGGGGTGCCGCAACGGTTGACCTACACGGCGACGTTGGAGCGCGACGACGTGTCGGACCGCATGGGGCCCAACAATATCGTCATGACTTGGCGGGACAATGAGACGGTCGTCTATCGTTCGCGCCGCACGCAGTGGAATCCGTTCAAAGGTGAACTGACGCTGGCGAAAATCGGCGGTGGGTTGCCGGAGGCACTGCCGCTGCCGCGCGGCGGATGGTGCAGCTTTTCGCCGGACGGCAAGCAGTTGGTCTATAACCGGGTCTTCCGCGAATTTCGCACGTGGAAACGCTATCGCGGTGGCCAGGCTGACGAGCTTTGGCTCTATGATTTCGCCTCAAAGGAAACCACCAAGCTGACGCAGGACGCCGCCCAAGATATTTTTCCGATGTGGCGAGGCGACCAGATCTATTTCGTCTCCGAACGGGACGAAAATCGGCAGGCCAACCTTTTTGTGCTCGACCTAAAGTCGAAGCAAACACGCCAACTGACGAAATTCACCGAGTTTGCTGTAAAATTTCCGTCATTGGGCGACACGGGCATCGTCTTTGAGAATGGTGGTTTCCTCTATCGCTTCGATCTGGCCACGGAAAAGGCGGTCAAGATTCCCATCCAAATCCACGAAGATTTGGCCAGCGGTCGGGGCGGGTTGAAGGACGTGAGCAAGGAAACCACCAGCTATGACGTGGCTCCGGATGGTTCGCGGGCGGTGATTGGCGCTCGCGGCGACGTCTTCAGTGTGCCGGCCAAGCACGGTCCCACCCGCAATCTCACGCAAACCCCAGGCGTCCACGAGCGCAACGCCGCGTGGTCGCCCGACGGGAAAACCATCGCTTACGTGAGCGATCAGAGCGGTGAAGATGAAATCTGGCTGCGCCCCCAAGATGGAGTCGGCGAGCCGAAGCCGCTGACTCAGGGAGGCGATACTTACAAATATGAACTCGCCTGGTCGCCGGATTCGAAACGGATCGCTTGGTCCGACAAGAAGAACCGACTGCAGTTCGTCGAGGTGGCGACCAAGGTGGTGACTCAAGTGGCGCGGTCGGAGGCGTTTGAGATTCGCGACTTCACCTGGTCGCCCGACAGCCAGTGGTTGGCTTACACCCAGCCCGAGGTGCGCCGGTTTCCCAACATTTATCTCTATGGTTTGGAGACGACGAACACCGTGCAAGCAACCGACGGGTGGTTTGAAGTGGGTTCGCCGGAATTCAGCAGGGACGGCAAATATCTCTTCTTCGTTTCTGAACGCTCCTTCAGTCCGACCTACAGCCAGACCGAGTGGAACCACGTCTACAATGACATGGAGCGCATCTATCTGGTCACGTTAGCCCAGGCGACAAAATCGCCCTTCGCGCCGAAGTCCGACGAGGTGAAAATCAAGGAGGACAAGCCGACCGAAAACTCCACCAGCACGCCGCCGGAAGTGTCGGCCAAATCGGATCCAGCCACCGACAAGCTCGCGTCCAAGGGCACAAATGCGCCGCCTGACGAGGCCGCCAAGACCAACAAAATTGCCCAAGTGGTGGTGAAAGTGGACGCCGCTGGACTGCCGCAGCGCATCGCGGCCCTGCCGCCCGGCGCGGCCAATTACGGCGGGCTGACGTCCGTCGGCGACAAGCTCTATTATCTCAAAAAGGGCAAGCTCCACGTCTTTGAACTGGAGAAGGAAAAGGAAACCGAGGTAGGCGAGGTGGCGGGCTATCGGCTCTCGGCTGATCAGAAAAAAATGCTCGTGAAGGTGGGTGGTGACTTTGCCCTCGTGGACCTGCCGGTGGGTAAACTTGAGGTGGGCGACAAAAAGCTCAGCCTCGCGGACCTCCGAGTCCGGCTCGACCGGCAGGCCGAGTGGAACCAAATTTACGCTGAAGCGTGGCGTCAACTGCGCGACTTTCTTTTCGACCCGAACCTTCACGGAGTGGATTGGCTGGCCATGCGTCAGCGTTACGAGCCCTTGCTTCAGCACGTCCAACACCGAGCCGACCTGACCTATGTGCTTGGGGAGCTCATCGGGGAACTTAACATCGGCCACGCCTATGTGGGCGGCGGGGATTATCCCAAGCCTGAGCGGATTCCGTTGGGATTGCTGGGGGCAAAAATCAGCCGCGACGCCAGCGGCTACTACCGAGTCGACCGCATACTGCGCGGTCAGAACTGGGATCCCAAATACCGCAGCCCGCTCACCGAGATCGGCATCAACGTAAAGCCGGGTGACTTCATCGTGGGCGTGAACGGTCAGTCCACCCGCGGACTGACTGATCTCTATTCTGCCTTGGTCGGCACCGCCGGCAAACAGGTCAAGCTCATGGTTAACGGCGAAGCCAAGGAAGAAGGGGCGCGGGAAGAGGTCGTCATTCCGACCGCTGATGAACAGCCGCTCTATTACCTCAACTGGGTGCTCGGCAATCTCGAGGCGGTCGAACAGGCCAGCGGTGGCAAAGTCGGTTATGTGCATGTGCCGGACATGGGCGTGCCTGGCCTCAATGAGTTTGTGAAGTTCTACTACCCGCAGCTTCACAAGGAAGCCCTGATCGTGGACTGCCGAGGCAATGGTGGGGGCAATGTCTCGCCCATGATTATCGAACGGCTCCGGCGCGAGCCCGCGATGTGGACCATCGCCCGTAACGGTGCCGTCAACGTAGATCCCAGCGGCCAAGTGCTGGGGCCCAAGGTGTTGTTGCTCGACCAGCACAGTGCGAGCGATGGCGACATCGTGGCTTATCGCTTCAAGAAGCACAAACTAGGGCCGGTCATTGGCCAACGCTCGTGGGGTGGCGTGGTGGGTATCCGCGGCTCGTTGCCGTTGCTCGACGGCGGTTCGCTGACGCGGCCGGAGTTCAGCCGTTTCGATTTGGAGGCCAGGGAATGGATCATGGAAGGCCGGGGGGTGGACCCGGACATTGAAGTGGACAACGATCCGGCACACGAATTCGCCGGCGTGGACGACCAGCTCAACCGTGCCCTCGACGAGCTCAAGCAGGCGCTGATCGCCAACCCGGTCAAGATTCCGACCCCGCCACCGTATCCCGACAAACGGAAGTAAGTTGAGAGTTCCAATTCCGGCGAGCGGCGGGCCTCCGGGTCGGTGGCCCGAACGTAGAGCGTTCACCATTGGTGGGTGGAGTCCGGAAAATCGGCGCGGTAGCGGCGGACCAGCGCGGCGGGGTCGTTGGGTAGGAGGTAAAGCTTTTGCCGCCGCCGTTTGGTTTCGCCCGGATTGAGACCGGCAATCAGCGGGTCGCTGTGCAGGCACACATAGACGCCTTCAAAGAGTTCGAATGTCCGGTCGCTCGCGGTGGCCAGCAACCAGCGGTCGTCGGCTGAAAAGCACCCGATCAGTCCGGAGGTCACCCGCGAGCGGGCGCGGGGGCGCGGATTGGCGTCTTCCGATCGAATATGCGGTGGCAAATAGACTTGGCCATCCGGGTAAAGCGCGTTGGTGCTCCGGTCGATTTGGTTCAACGGGGTCAATCCATTCGTCGTAAAGACGAAGCTGCGCGCCCCGTAACCTTGCTGGTCGCGCCCGGTGAAATCACTGACCCGGATGCAGGCGGGCTGAAACCACTGAATGTCCCAATGCCGTTCACCGTGGTTGGTCAACAGGAAGGTGAAATCGAGTCCGTCCTCACTGGCGCGGACTTCGTGGAGGATTTCGACCTGGGGTTCGACGGTGGTGCGGAAGCGTAACTCCGAACCGTCGGGAGCGGCGAAGATCAGTTTGGTCTCATGAGGCACCTTGGTTAGGTCCCAATTTCGGTCGTGGCCCCCGGGGCGACAAAACGCTTCGAGCGACCACACTTCGAGTTTACCGCCGGGCAACCGGGCGTCGCGCATCGTGAGCAGGGTGTTGGTCCACGACAGGGTGGGGGCGCCATGGGTGAGGAAGGCGAGCGCGATCAAGGTCAGGCCCGCGAGGCCGGGGGAGCTCATGGTGGGAGAGTGGAAACTGCCCTTGGTTGCGGCCAGTGAAAAGGCCGTCCCGGTCGCCCGGAACGGCCCCCCTATGATTTCACCCACGCTTGGTCACTGACTTGAAAGCTTCAGTTGGCTGACGAACATCTTGGCGACGGCTGCCCCGTAGGTTTGGGTTACTTCGGCATATTCAGCGCCGTCGACATGGGCTTCGTATTGCTTGGTGCGGCTGCTCATATTGCGCCCGCCACTCAGGGATGAGACCACGCCCAAGGCGGTGACGGCGGCGTCGCCCAACTTCTGGCCGGTGGTGGTTATATCCTTCACTTCGAAGAGCTGTTTTCCGGCCATGACGGGATGTTTGAGCGTCAGCGCCAGGTGATTTTGGGCTTTGAATACCGAAGTCTTGGTCTCTTTTGGGAGCACCCAGAAGCGGGTTTCACCGGGAAGGAAAGTCAGGGCCAGGGTGCTCTTGACCGAAGCCGTGGCTGTCGTCCCGTAGGTGGCCCAGAAGCCCTGCTTGCTGCCTTCGAGGTCGCAGAACGTGACGACAAAACGGGCCTCAATCAGCGCTGAATCGAGGTCGGTCGCGAGCGCCTTACAAACCCCGTTCCAGTCGAGTGCGCTGAACGAAATCCCGCCAAACTCCAACCGCTGATCGCCCGGGCGGAAGTAGGTCTGCATTCCCTGCGGCGCACAAAACATGGAGTCGTGCTTGCTCTTGTCGATTTTGAAGGGCGTTGGTTTCAGCGGCAACTTGGACCAACTCGGAGCCGCCTTGACTGAGTCGAGAGGCACGACTTCCAGCCCAGATTCCTGAAGCTGAGCCACGACGGCGGCGTAGAGGTCGTCGGTGATTTTCTGACACCGGGCTTCGTCGATGCCTTTGAGAAAATATCGGGTGCTGACGGACGACTGGGCGCCACCTCCCTCACCGACCTGCCGGGCTACGGACGTCGCGCTTTCGTTGCTTTCGAGTTCAAACTCGACCTGAAAGGCGGGGAAGGCGACTCGCTTGAGCCCCTTCAGGCCGTCGAGTTTGTCGATCTTCAGGTAGTCTTTAGCCAGCACCTCAGGGGGTGTCTGTAGGTCGAATGGAACCGGCTTTTTTTCCGCCAGCTTGGCGATTTTGCCCAACAATCCGGCTTGGACGGTTGGGGTTGCCGTGATGATTCCGGCCAAGGCGAGCGCTGCCGTTCGTCGCAAGAGTGTCAAACGCATGGGCGCATTGGACGGTTCGGTGAGCGGGTCTACCATACGTAACAATACGTAGCGCGCACGGTTGGGGGGAAGCTTGCCGGTGCAAGATGGGGTTCCCTAATGAGCTTTTCGAGGAAGTCGGGTTACGATTGACCTTGCTCCGTCAAGTCCCGATTTGCTAAGACTAACGCCGACATGGCAGCCATCGGGCGTTTCCAAAAAGGGGA
>CAIJLV010000213.1 GCA_903821635.1 uncultured Verrucomicrobiota bacterium
CACGGCTTCCAGATGTCAAACAAGCGGAAGAGGAGGAAGGCCACGACGACCGCGAGCCACCAGTGGTTCAAGCGGCCCAGCGCCGGAAGTTCACCGGCTTGGAACCACCATAGTCCCACATAACCGGCCAACGCGACCGGCACGGCGACAATTTCATCAAGCACCACGGAGCCTGGATCATGCTCCCCGAGGATTCGCTCCGCTTCGCCGCAAACCCAAACCGCCGCCGCCACCGACAGGACAATTCCCCCGACAAAGATCGGGAAAGAGCCCGCAGACAGCAGCAACAAAGCCCAAAGCACTCCGACCAAGGAACCCCACGTTCCCGGTGCCAACCGGATTCGCCCCACGCCAAACCCTTGGGCCAACCACACGATGAGACCTGACTTCATGCTGATTTGTTGCCACGCCATGACTCGGTAGCTTGATTACTTGGGCGCCCGCCGGGCGGAACGATTATTCCGCCTCGACTCATGGCCCATTCACTTGGACCGGTTACATGTCGCAGAGATACAACTCCCGGTTACGCCACAGGTAGATGCCCCCGCTCAAAAGCGTCAGCCCCACGGACGACCATTTGGACAATTCGGCCACCCAACCCGACCACGGCCGCCCGGCAATCTCCCAGCCGAAGATCAGTGTTCCGGCCGCCCCCCATTGGGGAAAACTGAGCACCGTCAAAACCGCCACGATGGTCACGATTTGCGAGATCGTCTTGTGCTTACCAAAACCCTCGGCCGCCAAGACGAGATTTTTTGACGCAGCCAGCAGGCGCAGGCCGGTAATCGCCAATTCACGGGCCACGATGATGACCACCATCCACGCTGGCATGTAACCGCGGCCGACAAACGCGATGAACGCAGAGCAGGTCAGAATTTTATCCGCCAGCGGGTCCATGAGGATACCGAAATTGGTGATCAGATTACGCTGGCGGGCGATCCGGCCATCCAAGAAATCAGTGATTCCAGCCGCGCTGAACAAACCCAGCGCCACCGTTTCATGGCCAGGAAACTCCGCAAACATCACGGCCAGAAACAGGCCCGTGAGGACGAAACGAGAAATGGTCAGCTTGTTCGGCAGATTCATCAGCAAGTCGGAATGACCACAGCTTGCGGCCAACCCGGGCTAATGGCCAGCGTAGGAAATCGACGGGCTTGCTTGGGTTCCTTGGCCGGGCCGATGACGTTGACGGGAAAGGCCCGCCACACTGCCGCGCCGACCACGCTGGGCGGCGGGGAACGCGGGGCTAAGTTTGGCCCGCGTCGGCATCGGCTAAACCGCGCAAAAAGAAAGGCTTACGGCAACAAGCGATTGACGAGGCCACTCAACGCCTTGCCCTCGGCCCGCCCAGCGGCTTTCGCTTGGGCCGCCTTCATGACCAAGCCCATGTCTTTCTTGGAAGTGGCCCCGACTTCGGCAATGGCAGCCTTGACGAGTTCTTCGAGTTCTTCGGGCGAAAGTTGCCGCGGGAGAAACGCCTCCAAGACCTTCAGTTCGGCAGCTTCCTTGGCCGCGAGTTCGACCCGGCCACCCCGCTCGAATTCAGAAATCGCGTCGCGGCGCTTCTTGGCTTCCTTCTGCACCACGACCAACACATCGGCATCCGGCAGAGGTTCGATCTTCTTCTCAATTTGGGCGTAACCGATGGCGGACTTGAGCATCCGGAGCGCCCCGGTGCGCTCGGCGTCCTTGGCCAACATTGAGGCTTTGAGTTCGGCGTTAATCGTTTCGATCAGGGTCATGAAAATGGCGGAATGGGTGAGTTTATTCGGAAGCTTGGTGCTTTTTCATCTCGTCGCGGACGCGGGCAGCCTTTTCGTAATCCTCGGCTTGAATGGCCTCGTCGAGTTGGCGCTGGAGTTTTTCCAACGCCGAGAGCGGGCGGCGGGCCCGAATTTCGCCGAGCCAGTGGCGCAACGAGGCGAGTTCGCCGCTGTTTTCCAGCAAGTCTTCCCGCTCGTTGTCGCGGAAAAAGTCTTCAATCTCCTCGATGCCCTCCTCAATGCCTTTGCAGGCGGCGGAGGCTTTTTTGCGTTTGAGCTGCGAGGTGCCACGGGCCCGAGTGCGCATCATGAGCAACTGCGGCACAAATTGCAGCAGCGACCAAGCCAACTCCTGGCCCTTGGCGTATTCGGCCACGAACTCAAACACCGCGAGATTACGGTCACAATCCCGCTCCACCAAACTGAAGTCCTCCAACTGGAAAAAACAGATGTAGCGATGGTGATACTGGATGGCCTCCTGCTGGAGCCGGCCGCAGGCCTCAGCGTCGAGACTGAACCCCTTTTCCTCACCATGTTCCGCCTGATGCTTCACCAAGCGGTCGAGGTGGAAGTCATACCAAGAATCATGCCCCATCGGGCGTTTGCCATCGGGTCGGCCCTCGGAGTTCATCTGCAACACTCCCAGATCCACCCGCAACTGCACCTTCTCCTTGCCATCTTCCCCGACGAACCGGCGGGCTACTACCTGCCCCGGCTGATAATCCCAACCGGTGAGCAGTTCTGAGATGTCGAACTTCATTGGTGGGAACAACATGGGAACCCCAAGGCACCGTGTCAAAGGCCGAGGCCTCAACTGGGGGGGCAAACTTCGGGGTCGGCGGACTCGCCTGCCCGGGGATCGAGTTCCGATTCGGCTGTGCTCTCCCCTTTGCGCGCTGGGGCTCCGGCCACTAACACCACGAATTCACCCTTACGCGGACGGATTTTCAATTGGACGGCCAACTCGGCCGGCGTGCCGCGGAGCCATTCCTCAAACTTCTTGGTCAATTCCCGCGCCAACACCACGGGGCGGGCCGGCATCGCGTTTTGGAGCTCCCCCATCAGGCGCTCAATCCGAAAGGGGGATTCATAAAGGACGAGCGTGCCGGGGAGCGCGGCCAATTCCGCCAGCCGATTGGCGCGTTGCCCCGACTTGTGCGGCAGGAACCCGGCGAAATGAAACTCATCCGTTGGTAACCCGCTAGCGGTCAGCCCAGCCACCAAGGCACAGGCCCCGGGAATCGCCTCCACCCGGCACCCGGCAGCCACCGCCGCGGCCACCACGCGTTGTCCAGGATCACTAATGCCCGGGGAGCCGGCGTCGGTGACTAGGGCTATTTTTTCACCCCGCCGCAGCCGGCCCACGAATTCCTCCGTTCGCTTCGCCTCGTTGAATTTGAAATAACTGAGCAGCGGCTTGCCGATCTCGAAATGACGGAGCAGATGCCCGGTGTGCCGCGTGTCCTCAGCCGCCACCACGTCGCATTCACGCAACACCCGCAGGGCGCGCAGCGTGATGTCCTCCAGATTCCCAATCGGCGTGGCAACAAGGTAAAGCGTGCCCGGCACAAGCGGGGGCAAACCGGCGGAACTTTCTAGGCTCATAATGGATTCTCGAACGTGCCCCTGAGTCGGGCGCTGCGGCCGGAACGTGGACTAGCGGCGCTCAGGCGTCGACGGGTTCAAACTTCGAGCCCCAACTCCCTCGCCTCCGTGAACCCCATTCCATGGGCCTCGGCCACCGGCCGACTGGTTAGTTTACCCGCCCTCACATTGATGCCGCCCAGCAATGCCGGCTGCCGCCGAATGGCCTCGACCAAGCCATGATCCGCGAGGGTTTCGATGTAGCGAAAGGTCGCATTCGTCAGCGCCTGAGTGGCGGTGCGGGCGTAGGCTCCAGGCATGTTCGCCACGCAATAATGGATCACCCCTTCTTCGACGAACACGGGATCCTGATGGGTCGTCGGGCGCGACGTTTCCGCGCAGCCACCCTGGTCAATCGCGATGTCCACCAACACACTTCCCGGCCGCATCGTTCGCAGCATGGCGCGATTGATCAACTTCGGAGCCTTCGCGCCCGGCACCAAAACGGCGCCGATGAGCAGGTCCACCTGCGGCAGTAATTCGAGCAAGTGCGCCTCGCTTGAGTAGAGCGTGTGCGCCGTGTGTAACGTGATGTCGAGGAAGCGCATCCGCTCAATGTCCACCTCCAGGATCGTCACATCCGCACCAAGCCCTTGGGCCATGCGCGCGGCGTTCACGCCGGACACCCCGCCGCCGAGCACCACCACCTTGCCGGGCAACACGCCCGGCACGCCGCCCAATAGCGTGCCACTGCCACCCTGATGTTTCGCGAGGTAGTAACCGCCCACCAGCACACTCATGCGGCCGGCGATCTCGCTCATCGGCTCCAGCAAGGGTAACCGGCGATTCACCTCCACAGTTTCGTAAGCCAAACACGTCGCCCCGGACTGCAGCAGCGCCTCCGTCAGCGACCGGTTCGCCGCGAGGTGCAGGTAGGTGAAGACCAATTGCCCCGGCCGGAGCAGCGGATATTCCACGGGCAACGGCTCCTTCACCTTCACGATCAGGTCCGCCTGTTCAAAGACGGCGGCATGCGAATCCGCCCGCGTGGCGCCCGCCGCCAGGTAATCCGGGTCGAGGTAGCCTGCCCCGGCGCCCGCCCCCGATTCAAACACCACCCGGTGACCATGGCGGATCAACTGATACGCGGCCGAAGGCAGCAGGGCGACTCGATGTTCCTGTTCCTTGATTTCCCGCGGCACGCCAATCGTCATGGCGTAAGGTTTTCCGGTTCCCCCGCGCCCGCAACCATTCGTTCGCCCGACCAGAAAACCGGGTCCTAGGTTGGCCTCCAGCGAGGCGCAGCCCCATGCTATGCCCGGATGGAACTCGCCCCTGACATTAGCCCGCCCTCGCTCTCCGCTGAATTGGAGCGGGTGGCGAAGCGCTTCCAAGATGGGCCCGTGCAGTTGGCCGAATTGGCGGCCGTCCTTGGGGCGCACGGGAGTTATGCCTTCTTGGCGGTGTTGGCGCTGCCGTTTCTCTCGCCGGTGCCGCTCCTTGGCCTCGCCACCCCGGCCGGAATGGTGGTGGTTGTAATCGGGCTCCAAATTGCCCTTGGCCGCCCCCCACATCTGCCCGCGACGCTGGCGACAAAGGTGCTCCCACCCCGCTTTCTGCCCCGGCTGCTGCAAGGCGCCAGCCGGCTGCTACGTTGGGTGGAAAGAGTCCTCCACCCCCGCTGGGGCTGGGTCTGCGACCACCTAGCGCGGCCGGCTGTGAACGGCCTGTTGCTGGCCGTCGCTGGCCTCCTCCTATTGCTGCCCATTCCGGTGCCGCTGAGCAACGCCCTGCCGGCTGCCGCCATCCTATTGCTCTCCGTCGCCGCGCTGATGCGCGACGGGTTTGCCTTTCTCGCCGGGTGTCTCGCCCTGCTCGTCGCCGCCGGTTTTCTCGCCGCCGTCGTTTTTTTAGGGTGGGGGTTGCTCGATTGGCTGAGCCAATAAACCTCGGCGCGCCGAACTGCGGCTTGCCCAGTGGCCGACGGTCGCCTTTGCTCGCACCTACACCCGCCATGCGCCGCTTACTTTGCACTTTCCTGCTCCCGTTCGCCTTCGCTGCCGCTTCGGCCGACGGTCCGGCCGACAACCAGTTCGACCAAGTCCGGCGGATTCCACCGCCGGGCATTGCGCTACCCGACGAAACGCGCCGAGAACTCAATGACGGTGTGACTCAACTCGGCGCCGAACTCGAAAACCTCCGCCGCACACTTACCAACCAACCGGCCGCGCTGGCGCGCCTGCCCGACGTGCAGGTGCTGCACAAGGCCGTGGCGTGGGCGTTGCAATACCACGAGTTTTTTCGCACCAACGAGCTCAAGGCCGCCCACGAACAGCTCGCCGAAGCCCACCACCGAATCGCGGCGCTGCGCGAAGGCAAAACCCCGTGGCTGAGCAAACCGGGTCCCGTCGCCCTCGGCTATGTGTCGAAGATCGACGGCTCAGTGCAGCCTTACGGGCTCGTCATTCCCGCATCCTACGCCTCGGGCACGCCGCACCGCTTCCGACTCGACGTCTGGTTCCACGGCCGGGGCGAGCAGCTCAGCGAACTCGCCTTCGTCAACGACCGTTCCCGCAACCCGGGCGAGTTTGCCCCGGCCAACGCCTTCGTGCTGCACCCCTACGGTCGCTACTGCAATGGCTCGCGGTTCGCCGGCGAAACCGACGCTTGGGAAGCTTTGGAGGACGTGCAACGGTTGTTCCCAATTGATGAAAACCGACTCGTCGTCCGCGGCTTTTCGCTCGGCGGCGCCTCGGCTTGGCACTTCGCCGTGCATCACGCGTCGAAGTGGGCCGCCGCCGCGCCGGGCGCCGGGTTCAGCGAGACGGCCGACTTCCTGAAGGTCTTCCAGAACGAGCAGCTCGCGCCCGCGCCGTGGGAACAAAAACTCTGGCGCCTACATGACGCCACCGCCACCGCGCTCAACGTGAGCATGGTGCCGCTCGTGGCCTACAGCGGTGAAATCGACAAGCAGAAGCAAGCGGCCGACGTCATGGCCACGGCCCTCGCCGCCGAGGGGATGGAGCTCACTCACCTCATCGGGGTCAAGACGGGGCACAGTTATGAGCAGGCGGCCAAGGCGGAGCTCAACCGCCGCCTCGACGCGCTAGCCGCCCTGGGGCGGGACCCGTTTCCGAAGAGCGTGCGCTTCACCACCCCATCGCTCCGCTACAACCGCATGGCCTGGGTCACGGTGGACGCCCTCAGCCAACACTGGGATCTGGCCCAAGTCGACGCCACCAGCCAAGCCGACGGCAACAAAGTGGTCGTGCTGACGAAAAACGTGAACGCCTTCACCCTCGATATTTCACCCGGACTGGCACCCTTCGACGTTCGCCAAGGGGTCACGGTTGAACTCGACGGCAGCCGCTTCAAGCTGCCTCCCCCCCAAACGGACCGTTCATGGAAGGCCTCGTTTCACCGTGAGTCCAGCGGTTGGGCGATTGGGCCGATTCCCTCGAATGCCTTGCGCAAGCGGCATGGACTTCAGGGGCCGATTGACGACGCCTTCATGGATGCCTTCCTGTTCGTGCGCCCAACCGGCCAACCACTCAACGCCGCCGTGGGCAATTGGGCCTCGAACGAATTGGCCCACGCCGTCGAGCACTGGCGCCGGCATTACCGCGGCGACGTGCGAATCAAAGACGACACCGCAATCACCGAGGACGACATCGCGCGCCATCACCTCGTGCTCTGGGGCGATCCACAGAGCAACGTCCAGCTTGGCAAACTGGCCGGCGAACTCGGCATCCGGTGGGATAAGACCCGCGTCCACACGCCGGCGGCAGGCTACCCGGTGGAGCAATTCGTGCCGGCATTCATCTATCCGAACCCGCGGAACCCGAAGCGCTATGTCGTCGTGAACAGCAGCTTCACCTTCCGCGAATACGACTACCTCAACAACGCCCGGCAAACCCCCAAGCTGCCCGACTGGGCGATCATTGACATCACGAAACCGGTGACCGCACGCGCGCCCGGCGGCATTACGGCGGCCGGATTCTTCGGCGAGAAGTGGGAGTGGAAGCCGTAAGCTCCGCTCCCTGAGCGCGGCTCGCTGAGTCGCAAAGAGACAGCCCAGCGAGAAAGCACTGCGGTGGGAGAAGATCAGGCCGCTTCGCACGGCCGACGGCACACCATTTCCCGCTGTCGAGGTGCCGAGCAGGGCAAGGCCAGAAACGCGGCTCGAAAAACCGCGTTTCTGGCCTTAGTTGATCGCTGGGTTCTTACTCCGCCAACCGCACCACGTAGCCGCCTGACTTCTCGTCGGCGTCGAGCTTCAGCAGGTTGCGTTTCTGGCACTCGATCAGGAGATCGTTGAACGAGCGGAAGCCGTAGGCGCGCTCATTAAAGCCCGGATTCCGCCGCTTGATCGCTTGCTTGATCATCGAGCCCCAAATCGGGTCGTCGCCCTCGCGCGCTTCGCTGAGCGCTTCCAGCGTCACGATGACCCGTTCCAAGGCGTCAATCAGCGGCGGCCGCTTGGGTTCTTCCTCGGCTGGCTTCGCTGGCATCGCCGCCGGCGCATGCACGGGCGCCGCCGCTGGACTGGGCGACCAGTTTGCCGGCGGTGGGGGGGGCGGAGCAGCGCCAACCGTCGTGCCGCCGGAACGCTGCCGGGCTTTCGACGGTTCGCGCCGGACGAGGTCGTCGTAGTAGAGAAACTCGTCGCAGTTGTTGATGAACAGGTCCGAGGTCGAATTCTTCACGCCGGCGCCGATCACGGTCTTGGCGTTCTCGCGCAACTTGCTCACCAACGGCGAGAAATCGGAATCGCCGCTGAGGATGACGAACGTGTCCACATGGCCCTTGGTGTAGCAGAGATCCAGAGCGTCCACGACCATGCGGATGTCGGCCGAATTCTTGCCGGACTGGCGGACGTGCGGAATCTCAATCAGCTCAAAGGCCGCCTCGTGCAGGTCGCGCTTGAACTCCTTGTAACGGTCGAAGTCGCAATACGCCTTCTTCACCACGATGTGGCCTTTGAGCAGCAGGCGTTCGAGCACCTTCTGGATGTCGAAGCGCGGAAAACGGGCATCGCGGGCGCCGAGTGCGATATTTTCGAGGTCAAGGAAGACGGCCATGGTGGCGTCCTTCGTGGGTGAACTCATGGGTGAAGGCTACGCCACGTCCCGGCCGCGGACAGGCCAAAGGCAGAGAAAATGTGCCCTCCGGAGCGGCGCCCCGACGACATTCTCTCCTGCGCCGGCACCGTAAAACCAAAGCGAGCCGCTGGCCCCACAAGTCCGGAGCCAACGGCCAGTTGCACACTGCTCACTGGATTTCTTGCGCCCGGAAATATCGCCACGGGAACGCGGCCGAAGTTTGGTCCGTGAGGGTGAAGATCGCCGGGTCGGCGACAAACTCGCGGATGGGGGTCCACTCCGTGAAGTCGGTGGAGCCTTCCAGCACGTAGCGCCGGCCCGCCGTGCCCTTGAAGCGGAACGAGACGTCGCCGTTGGGGAAGCGTTGCGGCCGGTTCAACCCGGCCTTCAGCGCGCGCCCGATCAACCGGAAGCTCTGACTGGCACTCGCGGACGGCGTGGCGTCGTCCGTGACGGTGATCGTGATGTGGTTGGTGTTCGGCACTTCGCCCTCGACCGGCAGCCACGAGAACGCCCCCGTCGCAGCGTCGAGGACCGTGCCCAGCCCGTCCTGGCCGCTTTGGCTGAACGTCAGCGTCTGCGCCGGCACATCCGAATCGGTGCCCAGGAATTGCAGGCTGAGCAGGTCGCCTTCCCAGACCACCTGGTCGCGGATCGGCGCGAGGACCGGCGCGGAATTAGCCTCGGCCACCTGCACGGTCACGGTGGTGGTTGCCGTGAGTTCAGGCGCCTGGCTGTCCGACACGATCACGCCCAGCGTCACCGTGCGACCGCCGTCGGTCTCGCCCGGAACCCATTGCAGGACCCCGGAGGAATTCACCGTGGCCTCGGCCGGAGCGCCGTCCGCGAGGCGGAAGTGCAGCGGTTGGGCCGGCAGATCCGCGTCGGCGGCCACCAGGTTGACGGACAGGAGTTCGCCTTCCTTCGCGGACAGGACGCCCGCCACCGGTTCGAGGGTCGGCGCGGTATTCCGTTCGCGCACGGTGACGGCCACCACCGCTTCGCCGGTGAGGTTGGGTGAGCCGTTGTCGGTGGCGCGCACGGTGACTTGGTAGGTGCGCGGGCCGTCGGCCTCGCCGGTCGCCCAGGTCACGGCGCCGGACGCGGGATCAATCGTCATGCCGGCGGGCGCGTTCGCGAGGCCGTAGCTGATCGCGTCGGCGGGAATGTCGGCGTCGGTCGCGGTCACGGTGAAGCTCACGGCGTCGCCCTCGTCCACGGTCACGGCCGTGAGCGGATCCACCGTGGGCGCGGAATTACCGGTGGTGAAGGTCACCGCCTGCGGCGCGAGCGGCGCCTCCTCGACGTTGCCGGCCACGTCCCGGGCGCGGGAGTAGAAGGCATACGTGCGGCCCGCGGCGCCCGGATAAAGGCCCGAGGTCGCCCGTGTGCCGGTCAGCCAGCGTTGGAACGGACCGCCGTTCACAGACACAAAGATGTCGTAGCTACCGATGCCGGTGCCGAACGGGTCGTCTTCACCGACCCAGCTCACCGCGATCTGCGCCGGGCTGTTGGCCGGCAGTGCGGCGACGCGGCTGCTCGGGGCGCTGAGGTCGGGCACGCGTTCGTCGCGGGCGTAGGTCAGCGTGTAGCTGCCGGTGCTGTCATGGTCGAACAGGTGCAGCACGTTCTCGTAGCGGGGGCGTTTGCCCATGCCGAGGAAGGTGCGGTCGGTGACCCAGGCGTTGACGTCCACCGGCAGCACGCGGCCGTCGGAGCGTTTCACGCCGGCGAGGCGGAACTGGCCGTTGGCCGGATCCGGCACGCGCAGGTAGGCGAAACCGTTCGGCAGCGGCGCGGTGAGCACCACTTCGAGGTCGTTGGCGGTCGGGGCACCGTCGGGGCTCGCGGCCCGGACGACGGCGACGGGCGCAGTCGTGGCATCGCTCAGGTGGACGGTGTCGGGCAGGTCCTCGTCATCCTTCAGGTCATTCACGAGGAAGTCCGGCTTGCCGTCGGCCAGGCTGCCCTGCGCCTCGACCTGGTGGATGAGTTCGTGGATCTCGACGCCATCGAACACCGACGCGCCGGCCTGGCCGAAGCGGTCCTCGTGTTCGAGCGTGGCCTTGTAGTCGATGAACAGGCCCTGCAACGACGACTTCAGCAGCCAGCGCCCGATGGCGGTGTCGCCCGGCTGGATGTCGCCGAACTCGGCCGTCAGCGACGGCGTGAGCGACTTGCCGGCAACCTCGGTCGCGATGATCGAGAAGTCAATCAGCAGCCCCTTCACGTTCTCGACGATCTGCGGCTGCGCCGACGTGATGTGCATGTTGCGGGCAAGGCCGCGGCCCTTGTTGTGGACCATCACGCCGAGCGTGAAGGGCAGCGACGGTTCGGTGGCATCGGTGAACGGGTCGTCGCTGAACACGTCGCGCTGGTGGAAGTATTTCAGGTCGAGCTTGGCGTTCGGATACACGCGGACCTGGCCCGGGGTGAGTTCCGCGGTGCCGGGCACGCCGCCGGCCGTGTAGGCCAGCACTCCGCCGACGAAGTATTGCTGCACGTCCTCGGGCGCGGCCTCGTCGCGCGGCAGGATCACCCAGCGGGCGGACCCGGTGGTGGCCGGCGCCAGCTTCAGCGCCAGGCCGCCGAAGACGAAGTTGTCCGCGGCGGGATTTTCCATCGGCGTCAGGCGGGTGAGTTCCGGCGCCAAGATGATGAAGCGGTCGTTCGCGAGGTTCCCCGCGGCGTCGTAGATGTTGATGGTCACGCCGACGTCGCGGAGTTCGGTGTCCTCGGAGTCATTGATCAGCTCCAACGTCGCGCCGATCGCCTTGCGGGTGACGACGGCCTCCTGCTCGAGCTGGAGCCGGACCTGCGCGCAGACGCCGTTGGCGGCATCCGCGGACCGGCGTGGCGAACCGGCGCGGGCGACGCGTTTCTGGGCGAGGCTCGCGGCCCGGGCCCATTCGGCAGCCGACGCAGGCTGCGCCGTCCGGTCGAAGACGAATTCCTTCACCGTGCTGCCGGCCGCGGTGGGTGCGGGCACGCCGGCCATGAGCACGCTGGAGAGCTGCGCCCCGGTGGCATCCGCCGGCAACGTGGCGGCCGCCGCGGACTGCGGCGCGACGGTCGCGGCCAGCGCCGCGGGCGACGCCTGGCCGAACCAGCGGGCGACGGTCGCCGCGTCGGATTCCGCCAGCAGCACTGGCGACCTATTGGAACTCTCGCCCGGGCAATCAGCTTCCAGCAGCTCCCGCTCGACGCTGAAACCGCCGCCGCCGAAACCGCTCACGTCGCCGGCTTCGGATTCGTTGGCCGGCTTCTCGTAGCTGATCTGAAGGCTGCCCTTGGCGACGATGGCGTCGCGGCAGTCATTGTTGCTGACCGTCGTCACGCCGTCCTTCGTGCAGGTCTTGCTGCGGGCCGTGAACCCACCCTCGACGCCCAGCAAACCTTCGACGCCGGCGGAGATTTGCTGCCCGTTGCCGAGTTTTCCAGTGACCTTGCCGGAGGCCTTGATGCCGGCGAACAGCTTCGAAGAGATACCGCCCTCGATGCAGATTTCCGGGTTCTCGAAGAGGCATTCCGTGGACGCGCTGAGCGACGCATAACCCGTCGCGGCGATTTCCACGCCACCGCCGGCGAAGAACTCGCCCTCGGCCTCGCTCAGGCCGGCCACCTCGACCTCCTGGCTCCACTTCACGCTGGGACCGAAGAACACCTTGGCCTCGATCTGGGCCGTGAGGTTACCCTGGGCCTTGAGGCCGACGATGCCTTGGCCGTCCACCTCGGCACAGCAGGTGCAGAGTTTGCCGGAGCCGCTGACC
Source organism: uncultured Verrucomicrobiota bacterium (assembly GCA_903821635.1). Lineage (GTDB taxonomy): Bacteria > Verrucomicrobiota > Verrucomicrobiia > Limisphaerales > UBA9464 > CAIWAH01. The sequence goes on from CAIJLV010000213.1 coordinate 12,220, forward strand.
TTCACCTCAACGCCGAGCAGTCGGGTGTAGGCGAGCGATTGCAGGGCGGTGTTCGCGAGCTTTTCGGCGAAGCCCTTCAGCTCGCCCTTGAAGCCGCCTTCCGCGGCAATGCACTTCTCCGCGAAGCCGCCCTTGAGGCATGAGCAATCATTGGTCGCCGAGTAACTGGCGAAGCCGCGGCCACCCCAACCGACGTCCACGGTGTAACCGCGGCCGCCGGGCCCGGGACCGCTGGGCGGACTCGGAATATGCACGGGAATGTAAAGCCCGCCGCCGCTACCGCCGGGACCGCTCGCCAGCGGCGGACAAAGTCCAAGGTCAATGATCGGCACGGGCGCCCAGTAGGCGACGCCGAACGGCCCGCAGATGAGCCGCCAGTCCACGCCTACGGTCGGGCCGTCGCAGCCGCCGGACGAACCGCCTGCGGCCCGACGCACGCCCTGCCGGGCGATTTGCCCGTTCGCGTTGGCCCCTTCGTCAATGCGCCGGAAGATCACGGGCACCGTGAGCGAGCTCTTCGCCGGAATGACGCCGATGTCCTCGGTCACGGGATGCACGCTCCACTTCGAGCCGTCGGCGAACCGTAGCCGCACGTCCTGGGCGGCGATCAGCCCGTGGTTGGTAAACTTCAGCTCGACCTGGTGCTCGGCTGCGGTAATGCCGGTGAGGTCGATGCTGTTGGGTTCGATCGTGACCACCGGCACTGGGACGGTCGTCTCGAAGATCGTCTCCAGCGTGACCTTCGCCTTCTCCTCAATGTCGATTTCCTCGACCTTCCAGTTGTAGCGCACCAACTGGGTGCGGACGAAGGCGGTGAACTCGTTCGTCTTGCCCGGCGCGACGGCGACGGTCTGGAGGAAGTTGTCGTGCTTCGGCGCGGTGACATCGAGGTTGTAGGAACCCTCGGCCACGCCGGCGAACCGCACGAGGCCGTTGGTGTCGCTCACGCCGGTGAAGCGCGCCTCGCTGGTGAACGGATCGCGCAGCACCACCTGGGCGCCGGCCACCTTCGGCCCGCCGGCGCCGTAGTAAGTCAGTTCGTCCACGACCGACACCGCGACGTCGCCGATCGCGTCGGAGACATGGCGGAACTTGAACGGCACGGCCACGCCGACCTCGCTGTTGTGAACCGCGATCCGGCCCTCGTAGATGTCCAGCGGCACCGTGGCGTCGGGCGCGAGCAGCAAGGCGACCGTGACGCGCCCGCCCGGCGGCACCGGCGCGATCGGTGTCGCGGTGGCCGCCTTCAGCCAGGGAATCTCCGGCAGCGTGAGGTTCAGCGGCCCGCTGTCGGCGCCGCCGGTGTTCACCAACTCGAATTCCACCAGCGTCTGGCGGCCGCGCACCATGCCGGATTCCAGCGCGCGCGGTGTCGCGACCAAGCGCGCCTGCGGCAGCTCGACGACATAGTCGATCGTCAGGTCCGCCTTGGCGCCTTCCGCGCTGGTGAACTGGACCACGAACCGGCCCGCGGCGTCGCGCGGCTCCGGCACCGAGCTAGTCACGATGACCTTCGCCGTCGCGCCGGGCGCTAGTTGGGCTGGCACGTCCACGGAGACATTCAGGCCGTCCACGGCGCCGGACTTCGCGGTGATGCCGGTGAGCGGCAGCGCGCTGACGTTGCTCAGCTCGATTTCGGTGCGGGCCAGGGAACCGGGTAGCACCGTCTGCTGGGCGTAGTTCGGGCTGAGCCGGAACCCGAGCAGGTTGAAGCGGTCCTGCACCGGCGCGTCGGCCACACCTGGATGGGCCGCGCCCACGGTGTAACTGCCGGCCTCGGTGGGCAGCGGCTGGAAGGTCGCCGTGAACTCACCGTTCAGGCCGGTCAACGCCGACAACGTCCGGCGCGCGCCGTTGACGACGACGTGGACGTTCACGAGTTCACCCACTGCGGGCGTGCCATTGGGCCGGACGGCCTTGCCCGTGAGCGGAATCGCCGTTCCGGCCGGGGCGGTGGTGACTTCGGTCCCGACCGTCGCGGTGTAGGCCGGCTCGATCTTCAGCGGCGCGGAAGCCCGGGCCGAGTTGTTGTCCTCCAGCGCCTCGCGGACGGCGTTGCCCGCGTCGACGGTGACGAAGAGCCAGAAGGTCCCCGTCTCGCCCGGCAGGAACAGCGGGAGCGTGCGGCTGAACGATTCGCCGATGGGCAGCGCCGCGTTGAACGGTGTCTCGTCGAGCACGTCATCCCGCTCGTCGAGCACCGGGTCGCGCGACAGGATCACCTTCTGCACGATCGTGCCAAAGGCCCGGTCGAAACCCTGGTTGGTGACACGGTAGCCGACCTCAAAGAGCCCGCGGGTCACGCCGGTCGCCGGGGCGGTGACCTCGCTCACTACGAGGTCGGGTAGGTCGCCGTCGGACACGGTGAACTGCGCGATCGCCGGGGCGAAACCGTCGGCCGAGGCGGTGAGCGTCACGCGCTGGTTGCCGTCCACCACGCCGTCATTGTGCGTCGTGATGGGGAAAGTCGCCGAACTGGCGCCCGCGGGAATTTCCACCGTCGCCGGGACGGTCGCCTCGGTGGGATCGCCGGACGCGAGTTGCACGACCTGCGCCGCCGTCGGGTCGGTGTTGCGGGTGACCACGCCGGTCAGCGCCGGGTCGCGGCCCTCGCGGGCCAACGTGCCGCCGAGCGTCAGGCGCAGGGACGGTCCGTCGTCGTCGGTGACCGTAAACCGGGCCGGGGCCGCCTCGGCCAGCGGCGCGTTGCCGGCGGAATCCGCCACGAAGGCGCTGAGCAACACGTCCTGCGGGCCGTCGGCCGCGGTGTCATTCACCGCGCTCACGAAGACTTCAGCCGAAGCCGCGCCGCCCCGGATCACGACGGTCGGCTGGACCACGGCTTCCGAATCATCGCTCACGCGCAACTGCACGAGCAGCGCCCGGCCGGTGACATTGGTGCGGCTGACGATGGCCCGGGCCGCGAGGCCGCCGCCGGCTTCGCCAAAGGTGCCCGGCTCGACGACTACGGAGAGCCCGGGGTTGTCATTGTCTTCGACCCGCATCGTCGCCGCCCCGGGCAAGTGGCCGGCGGCGGTGACGCTGAGTTCGGCATCCCGCGCGCGGCCGAGCACGGCGTCATCGAGAGCGATCACAGTGAAGATGACGTTGGAGGCACCCGCAGGAATCGTCATGACCGTGGGCACGAGGACGTCCGCCAAGTTGCTCAGCACGTGGACGTCGAGCGGCGTCGCCTCGGCCGTGGGCCGGGAAACGGTGGCGGCGACGGTCAGGCCTTCGAGCACGTTGGTCGCGGCCAGCGCCAGTTGCAGGCGCGGGCGGTCGATGTCCTGCACGATCACCGAGGCCGTGCCGGCGAAAAATCCGTCGGCATCGGCGGTGAGCAGGACGTTCTGCGTGCCGTCCACGACCCCGTCGGCCAAGATCGCGAAGTTCACATCCACAACCGGCGAACCGGCGGGGATCACGACCGTTTCCGGCGCCACGATTTCGTTCGTGTCGCCGCTGGTGAGCGTGACGGTGAGCGGTAAGGCGGTAGATCCGGTGCGGAACAACCGGCCGCGCAACACGGGAGGCACGTCGCCTTCGGTCACGCTCGGGACGGCGAGTTCCAGCGTGAGTTTGGCGGGCAGGTTGATGCGGTTGGCGGCCGCTCCGAAGTTGTTAGCCTCATTGCCTTCGACCACGACGCCGTCGGTGTCGGTTCCAGCCAAGACGTGGAAGCCGCCCGCGAGGCTCGCGGGAATCCGGACGCGGTTGGTGCGGGTGACGCTGGCGCCGGCGGCCAATGATTGTTCCACCGTCAGGCCGATCAGCGGCACGTCGGCGCCCGGCGTCGTATCGGTGGACAGCGCGAACGTTTCCAGCCAGGGCGAAAGGGCCGGCGCGGTGCCGGCGTTGGTGACGGTCCAGGTCACGTCCACCTCGGTGCCGGCCACGGCATTGGCCGGGAAGGTGACGGCGGTGACGGTCAGGTCGGGCAGCGGCGGCAAGGCCAGTTCACCGGGCGCGCTGGCGGCGGAGTTGTTGTCCTCGCGCGCTTCCAGCACGTCGGCCTGCGCGTCCGCCACCACGACGAACCGATGCGGCCCGGCCACCGAGGCAGAATCAAGCGGCAGGGTGAGCGTGACCGTATTGGTGAAACGGCCGCCGACCGGAATCGCGTTAGTCGTGGCCGGAGATTGCGTGTGCAGTAACTGCCGGACTTCGCCCCGTTCCAGAAACAGCCGATCGGTCCAAGTCGCTTCTGCGGCGGAGTTGCCGAGGTTCTCCACCACCCAAGTGACCGTGACTAGACCACCGAACATTCCCGCTGGGGCGGTGACGCTGACGACGGCCAAGTCCGGCGCCACGATGGTGAAGGCCGTTTCGGTGGCGCGGGTGTTGTTCTCGGCCGGACCGGTTTCGGCCACGTCGTCGTTCACGTCGGTGGTGACGAGCAGGAAGCGTTCGCCGACCTGACTGGCCGGGAAGATCACCTGGTTGGTCCGACGGATCTCCGCGCCGGGTTCCAGCGGTTCATTCACCGTGAACGTGAGCAAATCGAAAGCATTGGCGCCGGTCGCATCGGTGGCGAGGCGCAGGCGTTCGGACCACGGCGCCACGGCACGGGTGAGACCCAGGTTCTTCACGGACCACACGAGCGGCACCGGCTGGCCCAGAGAGGCGACGGCGGGCGCGAGAACTTCCGTGACGACGAGATCGGGCGGCGGCGGCGCGAGCAGGTTGATGGCCGCACTGGCGCCGAGATTGTTGCTTTCGTCGGCCTCCAGTTGCTGCGGGCCGGCGTCGGCGCGCACGAGCACGTAACGCGGTCCGGGTGTGTTCTGGCCGGCAAGCGGGACGGTGATGACGGTCGAGTTCGTGTAGCTCTCGCCGGGGGCGAGGGCGACCGTCGCCGCCGGTTGCGCGAGCGTGGTGCCGCCGCCGGTGTTGGCGGTGGAGAGGATCACGGCATCACGCCAAGGCAGGTTCACTGGCGCACCACCGGCATTGCGGATGACCCAGGTCACCTCGGCCGATTCGCCGAACTTCACCTCGGCGGGCGCGGTGACGCTGTCCACGACGAGGTCGCCGATGAGCAGGTCCGTCGGCTGGGCGGAGGCGGTGAGGTTGTTGCCTTCGCGGGTGCCTTCGTCCACTTGCAACGTGGCGTCGGTGCGCACCAGCAACCAGTAACGGCCCACGGTGCCGGCCGGCAACGTGACGGCCAGCCGGCGGGTGACGCCAGAGTTGGCGGCGAGTTCATTGGTGACGTCCAGCGAGCCCAGCGGCTGGGCACCGAAGCCACCCGACTGACGGGCGAAGAAGACGGTTTCGCGCCAAGGTGCCGGGGCGACGCCCTCGCCTTGGTTCCGTGACTGCCACGTCACGTCAATCGTCTGACCACCCACCGCGGTCGCGGGTGCCGTCACGTCGGTCACGATCAGGTCGGGGAAGCGCGGTGCGGTCGAAGGCTGGAGCGTGAAGTTGGCGACGGCGTCTTGGGCGGCGACCGGCACCCGTTGCGAGGCGGGCGGTTCGAAGCCAAGCGCCTCGGCGCCGTTCACCGTGACCCCCCAATCGCCGGCCGCGACCGGCAGTCGGTAATTGCCCGTGGCATCCGTGACGGTCGCCAACGTCACGTAGTCGGACGGTGGCAAATCGCCGAGGTCGGCGCCCGGGCGAAGCGCCGAGGTCGGGACGACCTCACGGGCTTGACTGGCGCTGGCCCAGAAGAACCGGCAGCCGGCGCCGCCGGCGTTCTCGTGCATCTCGATCCGAACCCGGTAGGCGCGGCCGGCTTCGAGGGCGATCGTGCCGGTGCGTTCCGACAGGCCGTGCAACCCGCCGTTGTCCACGACCAACTGGTCATCAATCCACAGCCAGGAGCCGTCGTCGGAAATGGTCGAGAGCGTGTAGGTTTCGGTGAACTGCGGGGTCAGCTCGCCGGTCCAGCGGACGTAGAAGTTGTCCCCGCCGATGCCCGCGGCCGGGGCGCCGTTGCTCCAGTCGAAATCCACGGTCGCATCCAGCCGCCGCACGACCGCGGTGCCGTTGGTGGACTGCTGGTTCCAAAACTCCGCCAACAAACCGCGGTAGGCGGTCTGAACCGCTTGCACGGCGAGCCCGGGTTGCGGTTGGTTCTGCGAGTCGGTCACCCGGCCGGTGATCGCCACTTCGGTCGCGGGGGTTTCCTCGACCGCCAACGTGAGGCCGCCCTGGAATTCGGCGCGCCACTTCAAGCCCGCGGCCAAGGGCGGCAGTTCCAGGCGCGGCGCGCCCGCGAAGCCGCCGCTGACGACGGCGTAGCGATTGCCGGCGACCGGCTGGTGCCCGTCAACGAGGCGCACCCGGATGACACCGTCGAGGCGGGTCGCACCCACGAACGTGACGCGGTCAAAGGCGGCGGGCTCGGTGCCGCCGAGCTCGAGCTCAAGCGCCCCGCGGGATTCCTGCGTGAAGCGACCCGTGAAACGCAACGCGCCGGCCGACGCCCCCGGAGCCACCGAGCCGCGGCTGACGATGTCCCCGGCGAAGGTGCCGTTCCCGGCCAGTTGGCCCCCGGTGACCTGAAGCGGTCCGTCCAACGTGAGCGTGGCGCCATCGGCTAGGCGGATGACGCCGTCGGATTCGCCCGCCTCGCCGCCGCGGCCGAGCGTGACGGGATGGTTCACGCGGAATTCGCCGTGGTTGACCAGCCGGGCGCCCAGCCGGCGCGGGCCACCGGCACCGGGGTTCACTTCGAGAAGGCCGCCGGCCTCGTTGACCAAGGCGCCGGCGGTAACGTCGAGGGCGGACGTGTAGCCGCCGTGTGCGGTCGCAATCTGGAGGTAACCCGCGTTGGCAAAACCTTCCGGGGCGACCGCCGCGGTGTGGCCGCCCAGATTGTCGCCCCGCACCGTCAGGCGCGCCCCGGCCGGCACGCCCCCGAAAAGTCGGGTGTCGGACCGGGTGACCGTGAAGGTGCCGCCGGGGCCAGCGCCCGGCCCCAGCACCAGCTCGGAACCGATCAGGTAGGCGCTGCCTTCGATCAGACCACCGAGATACTCCAACCGCTGCCGGGTGCCGGACAGGCCGCCGCCCAAGGTCAATTCACCGGCTTGTTGGCGAAAGGTTTGCCCCTCGGTGGTGAAGCCGAGTCCGGCGCCAGTGGCCAAGACGAATTGCCCCCGGTTGACATGCACATCCCCCGCCCGGCCCAGGGTCAGGTCGTGGTTTGCCTCCACGGTGCCCTCGTTGACCAGTTGGGCCCGGATGACCCGCGCCCCGCCGGCACCGGGGTTCACGCGGATCACGCCGCCGGCCTGGTTCACGAGCGAACCCTCGGACTTGCCGACCGACGTGGTGTAGCCGCCGTGGACGCTTTCCAGCCGGAGCAGGCCGCGGTTGGTGAATTCCGGCGCGAGCGGGATTTCCGTGTGGCCGCCGCGATTGTCACCGCGCACCCAGACGGTCTGGCCCGGATGGAGCTCCCCAAGGAACCGGGAGGAGGAACGGGTCAGGATGAAACTGCCGGGACTCGCGTTGGCCGCCGGGATCAGGAGCGTGCAACCGTCGAGATACGGCGTGCCGGTGAGGGTGCCGCCGAGGAACTCAAAGCGCAGGTCGCTGAAATCGCCACCGCCCGCGATGTCGAGGCGACCCGCTTCCTGCCGGAAAATCTGCCCCAAGCCGCCCAACGTCAGCCCGACTCCCTCCGCCACGGCAAAGGCGCCACGGTTGACGTGGATCGCATCCTGCCGGGCCAACGTCGTGGGATAGCTGAGGACGACTTCGCCGTCGTTTTGCAGTTCCGTGCCGAGCCGCCGGGCGCCGCCGGCGCCAGGTTCAACCAGCAGGCGGCCGCCGGCGAGGTTGCGGAAGGCGCCGGAGTCTTGGTGGAAGCTGGTGGTGTAGCCGCCATGGGCGCTGGCAAGCCGGAGCGTGCCGCGGTTCGGGAAATCGGGCGCGAGCGTCACGTCCGTATGGCCGCCGCGGTTGTCGCCGCGCACCCACACGGTCTGGCCGGAATGCAGGGCGCCTTCCAACCGCGAGGCGCTGTGCGTGAGGATGAACGACGCCGGCCGAGAGCTGCCCGGGACGACGTTGAGCGTGACGGTGTCGAGGTAAGGTGTGCCCACGAGGTCGCCGCCGGCAAAGTCGAATCGCAGGCCTACGGCATCGAAGCTGCCCAGCAAGTTGAGGAGACCGGCTTCTTGGCGGAAGGTCTGGCCCGGTTTGTCCAGCCGCAGGCCCACCCCCGCGGCGACGGTGAAGGTGCCGCGATTGGTGTGGCTCGCGTTATCCCGGCCCAGATTGACGCCATCGTTCGCGATGAAGTCGCCCTCGTTGAAGAGTTCGGCCGTAAAATTGCGGGCCCCGCCGGCGCCGGGGTTGATGGACACCTTGCCGCCGGGGCCGGTGCGGAAGGAGCCTTCGGCCAGCGCGAGGCTACTGACATAGCCGCCATTGGCGCTTTCGAGTTTCACCTCGCCGCGATTCACGAAGCCGGGCTCGACGGTGATCTGGGTGTGGCCGCCGCGATTATCGCCCCGGACCTGCACGGTTTGGCCCGGTTGCAGACTGCCCGCGAGCCGCGAGCCGGAGCGGGTCAGGTAGAAGTAGCCCGGACCAGTCGCGCCGGGCTCCACCACCAGCCGGCTGTGGTCAAGATACGCCCCGCCGCTGATGTCGCCGCCGGCGAACTCGAACTGCGTGTTCGAGGCGTCGAAGCCGCCGGCAATGTTCAGGGCGCCCGCCTCCTGCCGGAACGTCTGCGCGCCGGCGTCGAGCACCAGCGAATTGCCCGCCGTGACGTCAATGGTGCCGCGATTCACGTGGCGGGCATCGGCGCGCCCCAAGCCAAGGCCGTAGTTCAGCGTGAGCAATCCTTCATTGCGCAGCTCAGTGACCAACTGGCGACCGCCGCCGGCGCCGTCGTTGGAGATGATTTTGCCGGTGCTGGCGTTGGTCAGCACACCGTCCACCTGGAGGGAGCTGGTGTAGCCGCCGTTGGCGCTTTCGAAGCGCAGCGTGCCGCGGTTGGCGAAACCCGTTTCGGCCTTGGCCAAAGTGTGGCTACCCCGGGAGTCGCCCCGAACCCAAATTTCTGTCTGGGGCCCGACCTCGCCGGTCAGGCGGGCGCTCGAACGAGTGAGGATGAAGCGGCCCTCGCCGGGCACGCCTTCGCCCAATTCTACCGTGCCGCCGTCCACATAGACGTAGCCGCCCTTCACCTCGCCGCCCGAGAAGATGAACCGGGTGCCGTCCACGACGAAACCGCCGGCCTGTTGCAGCACGCCGCCGGCCTGTTCGAAACGGGTGCCAGCCCCGGCGAGCGTGGCGGTGTCGCCCGCGTCGATGTTCCAGATGCCTAGGTTGCGGAACCAGCCCTCCACGCCACCCAATTCGGTCCCGTAATTCACGTTCACGGTGCCGTAGTTCAGCAGGCCGCCGCGGATGAAACGGGCGCCGCCGCTGCCGGGGTTGATCGTGACCACGCCGGTGAGGTCGTTGGTCAGGGAGCCGCCCCACAGGGTGAGGCCAGAAGTGTAGCCGCCGTTGATGGATTCGAGGCGGACCGAGCCGGCGTTGCGGAAGCCGTCGGTCTCGTAATTGACGTGCCCCTTGGCGGCGCTGCCCTGGATGAGTAGTTCGGTGGCTTCGGCGATGTCATTGGCGGACTCGGCCGGCAGGCTGAGGATTCCGCCGCTGACAACGCGCTGGACTTCAGCCGGCGAGAGCGCGCGGTTGAAGACGGCGACTTCGTCCAAGTCGCCGGGCCATTTGTAGGCGGCGGAACGGACCGGGCCCCATTCGCCGAGCTTGGCGGTGGGCACAGCGCCGGTGGTCAGCCGTTTGCCGGCGGGACCGGTGGTGGCGCTTTCCAGCACGCCGTTCTTGTAGAGGCCGATGAAGCCGTCCGCGCCCCGCCAGACCGCGGCGACGTGGACCCATTCGCCAACGGGCATCGGCGTGGTGCCCGTCACGGCCGCCGCGCCACCGCCATCTAGGTCCACCACGAAGCCCCCCTTGCCCGCCTGGTCCCCTTCCGAGTTGTAGAGCAGGAAACGGTTGTTGCCCGCCCCGCCGGTGTTCCACTGGCCGACGATGCCGCCGACGGAATAGTCGCCGTGCGCCCGGCGGACCCAAGCCATGACCGTCAGTCCGTCCGCCCCGGCAACCGCGGGCAGGGCGCCGACATCCACGTAGTCGTCCACGCCGTCGAGGTGGAACGCCCGGTTGACCCGGCCATCCACGAACTCGACGCCGTTGGCCGGTGTGCCGGGATTGGTGCCGGTGGCGTCGAGCGCGTCGTTTTCGCCGGGCCAATAGGCGACTAGACCGGGCGGAAGATCAGCGGCTCCCGCAAGCCAATTGGCCGCGGTCAGCAGCACCACGGAGACAAACGAAACGGCGGCAGATCGGGGGGTAGGCATGGGGCGAGCGAGCAGTCTGTTTCCGGTTGGTTAACAACCCTTGGACTGCCACAAGCCAACCCGAAATTGCGAGCCTAATGTCGGCCGCTTTCTACGTATGAATACGTATGCCCAGTAATCCTGCCGGACTATTCGTCGGCGGCTTCGCGCTGAATCCGGGGGCGCGGCCCAAACAGGGCAGTGCCCACCCGCACGATGGTCGCGCCTTCTTCAATGGCGACTTCCAGATCGCCGCTCATCCCCATGCTCAACACCGGCAACGGCGCGCCCAAATCGGCGGCACAGCGATCGCGCAGTTCGCGCAATTTGCGGAAGACGGGACGGACCTTTTCGGCGTCCGTCGCGTAGGGCGCCACCGTCATCAACCCATGCAGTTCGAGCCGCGGGAAGGCGTTCAGAGCGTTCAGTTCGGCGAGTAGCCGGTCCGGGTTCCAGCCGAACTTGGACGCCTCGCCCGCCACGTTGACTTCGACGAGGATTTTCAGCGTTCGGGCCTGTTTTTCGGCCTGCTTTTGCAACTCCGCGGCCAGCCCTAGGCTGTCCACGCTCTCGATCATTTCGAACAACGCCGCCGCGTCGCGCGCCTTGTTGGACTGGAGATGGCCGATGAAATGCCAGCGCGCCTTGGCTGGGCTGGCGGGAATCTTCGCTCGGGCTTCCTGAATTCGGTTTTCGCCGAACACGGTTACGCCCAGCGCCACGGCTTCAGTCACGGCGCTGGCGGGATGGTTTTTGGAAACGGCGACCAGCGTGACGGTGGCGGGATCGCGTCCGACGCGGGCACACGCCCTCGCCATACGGGTGCGGACGGCGGCGAGGTTTTCAGCGAGCGACATGCAACGAGCGTAGGGCGACCTCGCGGAGGAACAAGCCGGCCGCGTTCACGGCAGCAGCCGCAGCCGCAGGTTACGGAACTCCACCGGGGCGCCTTCCGATTCCAGACACAGGTAGCCGCTGGCCGGCCGGCAGTCGGTGCCCCCGGCGACTTCCTCGCCGTTCACCCACAGGCGCACTTCGCCGTTCATTGCCCGGACGTAATAATGATTCCACTCGTTCACGCCGCGACTGAGGTTTTTGCGCGGGAAACTGCGCTGGCCATCGGGTGCGACCGGCGGGAACGGTTTCATTCGGGCCGGTCCCGTGGGGAATACGTCGCCGTGGGTCGTGAACCAGTCGGCCTTCTTCTTGTGGTCGCGCTCGTATTGCTCGGTGTAGCCGTGGTCGAGGACTTGGACCTCAATTCCGTCCGGCAGGCGGCCTTTGCCAGCTTCCAAGTTCTTGATCGAGGCGTCGCTCGCCCAAACAAAGATGCCCGAATTGCCGCCGGACGTCAGGTGCCGCCACTCGGCGACGAGTTCAAAATTAGTCAGCGAATGCTGGCTGCGGATGACGCCCACGGGTTGGCCGGTGCAATGCACGCCGTCGCCGCGCCAGGTGAAGGTGTTGCTCGCGCAATTAACGGGGGCGAAGTCGGCCGCGCCCAGCGGTCGCCAACCCAGGCCGGTGCCGTCAATAAAGGCCTTGGGGGCAGCCGCGGGCGGTTCCGCAGCCAAGGCGGTGGTGGCACAAAACAGCAGCGGGGCGCAGAGCCGGCGTAAACTCATGGGCAAAGCATCAACGCAGCGCGTCCGGTTCGGCCAGCGAAACGATAGTTTTGCCGCGCTTTTCCCGCGCACCAACTCCGACGGGGCACCGGTCATTCCCGCACGCCGTGTTTTACAAAGCGTTTACCGGGCAGTTGCCGCACCAGCTTTTTCATCTCCAGACTGAACAAACCGACCGAAACCGTGCTCGCGGGCAGGCCGGTTGCGCGGATGACTTCGTCGATCGCGCGCTCTTCCCCCACGCGGAGGGCGTCCATGAGCTTGGCTTCCGTGTCGGAAAGCGTCAGGCCGGGTAACTGGCCAGCCTCGGCGGACGAGGCGGGTTTGTTGCTGGGC
>CAIJLV010000214.1 GCA_903821635.1 uncultured Verrucomicrobiota bacterium
CCGCCGTCATGCACAAAAAATAGGCCGCCAGTAAGCTGACCATCGCCTTGCGGTAGCCGAAGAGATACGCGAGCCAACCGGCCAAGAAATTGCCCGCTATGGAACCCGCCATGACCAGAAACAAGGCCATGGTGGCGTGCGATTGCCGCGCCGCCGCCCCCAGTGACGCCACCTCGGGCAAGGACCGCAGATGCGTCTGGTGCCAGAACATGAACGTCCAGTGAGCCGTGAGCGAGACGCCGCAGATCGCCAACACCCGCCACGTCACCGAAGCCACCGGGCCCCGAAACAATTCGCCCAGGCCGGGCGTGACCGCGTTGACCTTGGCCTGGTGCCATTCGGCCGGTTCCGGCACCGCGCGCCGAATCCACAAAACGAGCAGCGCCGGCAGCACCCCGACTAAAAACACGACCCGGTAAGGCTGATCCTTCAGCAACCACCCGGCGGCGCAGGCCAAGACCACGCCGACATTGACGCCCGTTTGCAAAACCGCCGCGATCCATGGCCGCCACTTGCGCGGCCAAGTTTCCGACAGCAACGAGGCTCCGACGGCCCATTCGCCGCCAATCCCCAGCGCGGCAAGGAAGCGGCAGATGAGCAGTTGCCACCAAGTCTCGGCGAAAAAAGCCAACCCGGTAAAACCCGCATACGTCAGGATCGTGAGGCACAGCGCCCGGCTTCGTCCCAAGCGGTCCCCGAGCCGACCAAAGAAACCGCCGCCCAACGCCCAACCGACCAGAAAGGCGGCCTGAATCAGCGACGCCCGGCTATCCACCTGGGCTTTTTGCTCCGCCACGGTCAGCGACAAGCGCATGAGTTCCGCCACCAACGGCACCGCCACCAGCGTATAGAGGTGCATGTCCAGACCGTCGAACATCCAACCCAACCAAGCGGCCAAACCCGACCGGCGTTGCTCCGGTGAAAGGTCGCGCAAGCGAGTGGCCGGGGCGGAAGTGCTATTTGTCATGCCGTGGAGTGCCGCGAGTAAAGCCGCCCCGCCGCCCACCGAACAAACCCTTTCTCAAACAACTCCCGCAACTGAAACGGCCGGCCCCAGCGATTCGATCCGCTGAAATTTCAGGCCAGCCATTTACCGAAACCAAGTTCCGCAGAAAAAAGACTTTTCAAAAGCGCAGGTCGCCCCCAATTTCGCCCCGCTTTCAGGTTCGGGGCGTAGCGTAGCATGGCTAGCGCGCCTGGTTCGGGTCCAGGAGGTCGTGAGTTCAAATCTCACCGCCCCGACCATCTTTAAGCCCGCTCGATGGGCGGTGAAATCATCGAATTCATGCGCACGTGGCGGAATTGGCAGACGCGCTACTTTGAGGTGGTAGTGCCGTAAGGCGTGCAGGTTCAAGTCCTGCCGTGCGCACCAATTTCAATCGGTGAGATGACCGCGGGATTCGCAAGAATCCCGCGGTTTTTCGTTAATTTCCGGCGCCCGCGACCGCCTTGGCTTCGCCCAACCGGCCCCCGGTGAGTCGCCTAAGTCCGGGATTACCGGGCCGAAGTAGCACTCGCGGCCCACCGCAGACCGGCAAGCGAGCCCGCGCCGAACCCGCTCCGGGCATCCACACGCTCCCTTTTCCGCTCCCGAAGCGGAAGCGCTCACGCCTCCGCCCACGGCGTGGTTGCCTCCACCCACGGTCCATTCCAGGCCCGTTTCGCTCGGTGGGCTGACGTGACCTCGCCAAACTGAGCCGGGAGGAGTGAGAGTCTGGGCCGAAGAAAGGACCAGACGATGAAAGGCAAGCGACACACGACGGAGGAGAA
>CAIJLV010000215.1 GCA_903821635.1 uncultured Verrucomicrobiota bacterium
GCAGAGAGAGCTTCCATCCCCGGTTCCGGTCGGGCTCCGCCCTCCCTCCACCGGGGATGGACAAACCAACACACCACAACCAACATCAACCAGCGCCTAGAACTCTCATCTCCCTTGGAGCAGTTTGTGCGGTCCGGTCACAGCCATTACCGCTGCCTCCGTCATGGTTTTGTCCGCCAACCAAGCAGTTTTGGCTTCTCCGAAGGCTTTTTGCATCCCACCGAAGCCCGTTTGCCCAGCCCGGAACCAGGTTAGCATGTCGCGGAACCCGGTTGGAACCACTTCGAACCTGTTTTGCCGTCCTCCGAATGACTTTTTCATGTCTCCGAGCGGATTTTCGGCTTCTGCGAACGAAGATAAGCGTTCCGCGGAGCACCCGTTGTCGTCGTAGATGTCGTAGGAGCCGACGTAAGGAGGCTCTAACTCTGGGGAGAAAGTGAGACTCGTTACTTCGTCTCCTCCGGGTGTGCGAGGACGTCGGGAGTTCATCGGAGTTCCTTTCGCCCACGGCGGTCGCGCCAAGCCAATGCGCCCAGCCACAGTATCACGCCGCCGGTGGCCCAGGTGCAGGCGGGGGCGAGCCACGCGTCGAGTGGCACCGCGCCGCCCTTGCCGGTCCAGCGCAGTTCGCCCGCGATCATCTCACCTTGGCCGGGGAAGGGCGCCGTGGCGATTTCGCGGCCGGTGCGGTCGATAATCTGGGAGATGCCGGAGCTGGCGACGCGGAAGATGGGAACCCGGTATTCCGCGGCCCGGAGGCGGGCCATGCGGGCGTTCAGGCGGTGCTGGTATTCGCCCCACGCTTCCACATCCATCGTTGGGATGAGCAAGGCGACGGCGCCCTGCCGGATCAGTTCGTCGGTCACCTGCCGGTAGCTGGCGTCGTAGCAGATGGCGATGCCGAGCTTGCCCCAGGGCGAATCCCAGACGTGCTGCGAGGGTGCCGGCTCACCGTCGGTGAAGAACTGGATCGGGCGCGACTTGGCCTGAGTGAACACAACTTCGCCGTTGATGCTGATCACTAAGGCGGTGTTGTAGAAGCGCTCCGTCGGAGCCGCCGACGTGAGGCGAGGTTGACTCAAGGCGGAATGTGGAGTGCGCAGTGCGGAATTGGTCGCTCCCGAAGCCGATTCGAGGGCGGAGCCTTCAATGGGCATCTTGCCGCCGACCACCAGCCATTTGCCGTTCCGCTTGCACCACGCCTCCACGGACGGAGGCGGTGGGCCGTCGGCGAACGTGTATTCGCTGAGCATTAGCAACTCGGCTTCGGGATGCGCCTTGGCCAGCCTGTCGAGGCCGGCAAGCACGTCTGGGACGGCGGGGAATTCGAGTTGGAGGCCGGCGATTTTCACCGATCGGGGCTGCGACCAGCTTCGTCCGATACTCCAGAACGGATCGCCGACCATTCCGCCGGCGAGGACAACCACAAGCAGCGCCGCCCCCCAGCTCGCAATCGGCAGTTTGGGACGCAGCCAAACTAGCCAAAACGTTGCTAAGCCTACGAACAGGAACCCCAGTCCATACACGCCAGCCAGAGAACTCAGGTTTCCAATGCCAGGAATCAGCGTGCTCCCCGCCGTGAACCACGCAAACCGCAGCCACCAAACCTCGCTCCGAAAATACTCGATCCCGCACCACAGCACCGGCGCGAGGATCACGGCCCATTTCGTTCCGAGCCGGAACTCGACGCGGTTCAGCAATAGCAGGAACGCGGCGTGAAACAGCGCGAGGATCAGCCAGAGCGGAAGCGCGGCGGCTTGGAAGATGGTCCAGAGAAAGCCCATCTGCGGCACGAACACGCCGAGGCCAATCGCGAGCCCGACGTAGAATGCCTGCCGGGCGGTGGCCAACCGCCGCAGTGCGAACAGGCAGCCGAGATACGCCAGCACCAGCCAGCTCAGCAACGGCACCATGAAGGCGAGGTGGAATGACGCGACCGCGCCGGCGGCGAGGGCGATGGTCTGCCACAAGCGGAGCCGTCGGGCTGAGCCCGTGGTGTCCGCAATCGGCGGCGTTGGGTTTGGCGTTTCCATGATTCGTCAGTGGTGTAGCCGCCGGCGGACAGCAAGTGGCCAGCCCTCACCCCGTCCCTCACTCTCGGGGGTAGATTCCACGAACGTGCATTCGCGAGGGGTGGAGTAGAGCCAGAAAGGGACGCTCCCCTCATCCCGTCCCTCTCCCCTCATCCAAGGAGGGGAGAGGGTGCCCGAAGGGCGAGTGAGGGGTGACTGGACGACCGCAGGTTCATGGGTAGCGGATAGCCCGCTGCGGCTTGGAGACTCCACAAGTGCGGTTGGTGAGGGCTGCACAGCGAACCCGCAGGAACCGGCGGCTATTTGGACCTGAATTATCAAGCCGACCTGCAGAGGATTCACGGTGTCGAGCTGGCTTGCCATGGGGACGAGAGGCCTTGCTTCGAAATTGCTTGGGTCACTTCGGTTAATGAGCAATTAGCTTCGGAATCCGTAGCCACAGCACCACGGCGACCACGAGGCCGGCGAGGGCGAGGAACACCTGGGAGGCGGACAGCCCCAGCTTCACGCAGGCGAAGACCAGTCCGCCGGCGAGGATCATGCCCACGTTGTCGCAGAAGTTCTGCACGGCGATGGTCTTGCCGAGCTTGTTGGGATCGGATTCGGACTGGAGCGCGGCGTTGAGCGGGATGAGGAAGAGTCCGGCCGCGATGCCGGCGCCGACCAGCAGCGCCATGACCGCCGGCAGGATGACCAAGGTGACCGACTTCGCGCCATTCGCTTGGGTGGATTCGATCGCTTGGCGGCCAAATTCCTGAAAACCGAGCGGTTCGACGGCGAACACGGCGAGCAGCGTGCCGGCGAGTAGGAAGCCGTAGGGGCGGGCGTGGCGCAGGTCGCTGACGTGGTAGAACTTGCCGGCGGCGAGACTGCCGGCCATCACGCCGACGCTGAGCCAGAGCCCGAGCAGGGCGATCTGGGTGTTGTTGGGCAGCTTCAGGACGTCGAGGCCCCAGGCTTGGAAGTTGATCTTCATGGCGGCGCCGCAGACCCAAAATAGCGCAGTGCCGATCAGAATCTTGCCGAGCCGCGGGCCGCGGAACATGCCGCCGAAATGGCCGAAGAATTCACCGACGCTCTGGCGCAGGCGAATGGCGGGATCGGACGGCGTGCGGGTCATCACGAGGTTCAGCAGGAACGAGGTGCTGAAAATCGCGCCGACAATCGCGTAGCAGGCGCCTACGGGTAGGCGGTCCACGATCACCGCGCCGCCGATGGCGCCGGTGAGGATGGCGAGGAGGGTGAGCAGTTCCACCATGCCGTTGGCCTTCACGAGGCGTTCGCGCGGCAGGATTTCCGGCAGGATGCCGTATTTCGCCGGGCCGTAGAACGCGGAGCCAATGCCGACGATGAAGTAGCCGGGTGCCTGCCAGATGTAGCCGAAGCCGATGCTGAGCGCGCAGACGGCGGTGCCGAGAAGCTTGAGCAGGTTGCCGCCGGCGAGCCACGACGTCTTGGCGTAGCGGTCATTCAGGAAGCCGGCGAGCGGGGCGAGCAGGATGTAGGGCAGGAACAGGATGCTCGTATAGATCGTGCTGCGGGTGCGGAGTTCCTCGGAAGTGATCTGGCCCGCTTTGGCCAACAGGGTGAGCTGGCCGACGATGACGGCGAGGATGGCGTTGTCGCCAAACGCGCCGAGGAACTGGCTCAGCAGCAGCAGCGGGTAGTTGCGGGAAGATTTCATGCGGTTCTGACGGCGCTGGCTATCGCACAGATGAGGGCGACGGGCCGAATTGAAAAACCCGCGGGCCAACATCGGTCAAGGCAATGGCGGCGAAATGGGCCGCGGGGAGCGGGCTATTGAGCCAGTTCCGTCCAGTTGGTCAGCCCGATGATCGGCAACGCGAACCGAAAGGCCGGTTCCCACTCCGGCGTGTCGGCTAGGCGGAAGATTTCGTAGCTGAGCTTCTTTCGGTCGGGATCGGCGATGGTGCCGGGTTTGTGGGTCCAGAGGCCGAGGAGCAGGCCGCCTTCGTGAGCGTGGTCTACGTGTCGGTGGAGGATGAACGAGTCGATACCCGGCAGGCGTTCGACCTGTTTCCACGCATAGCAGTAGGCGGCGGCCTGGATCTTTTCGCCGTCGGCGCCCTTGGGGGTGTGAAAGCCCTGTTCGCTTAGGATGACGTGGCGCGGACGGTAGTCGTGGAGCAGTTCCGGTTGGGCGAGGTAAGTGTTGAGTTGGTCGAGATTCTTGAAAGTGATCCGTGGCGTGGTGTTCCAGTCGGGCCGGGCGGACTTGTCGTTCCAGGTGCGCGGCTCGAAGAGGTTTTCCGGATACGGATGGAACGCGACGTGCCAGTCGAAGTCGCCGTCGGTCTTCGCCCGCAGGTTGAAGTAGTCGAGGAAGGGGCGGGCGGGGAACGCCTGCGTGGCGGTGCCGCCGGGGTAACGGAGATTCCAGTGGTGTTCGAGCGAGAGATAGACGCGGGCGTTGGCTGAGGCTTTCCGGATGGCCGCGTGGGTCAGGCGCACGGTGCGGAGGTAATCGTCGGCGAATTCCTCCATCGTGACGGGGCCCATGTTGGCCCAGAACCAGTGCGAGTTGACCTCGTTGCCGACGATCCAGTTCCAGACGCGGCCGAATTTCTGATCGGGCCGGGACCAGCGGTCGGCAAGAAATTCGAGGCTGGCGGAAAACCAGGCACGGCCTTCGGGCGTAACGGTATTGAAGGCGGACAGGTGATTTGGGCATGTCTTGTCGTAGCCGGGATGCAGCAGTAGTCGCCGCAGTTCCGGGTCGCTGCCTTCGTAGTTGAGCAGGATCAGTGACACCACCACGCCGTGGTCGGAGAGCGTTTTGATCTCGCGGTCGAGTTGCTCAAGGTAGCCGCGCTGAAAGCGATAGGTGCGCCCTGCGAAGTGCCACGCCGGGTTATTCGTGTCGCCGCGCGGGTCCACGAGTTGGGCGAGGTTGAAGTTCAGTCCCGCGTGTTTGATTCCGAGCGCGAGGGCGTCGTTCGCGATTTGGACTTGCAGCCCCTTCTTCGAGGCAGGCGAGGGAAAGGGGGCCGGATTGGGGGCGGCCCGAAGCGCAAGGCCGGCCAAGAACATAAGCAGGAGACCCAAGCCGAGGTGATACATGCGGTTCATTTTTGGGCCGGCTAGAGCGCGCTGCAATCCTAGGCTGAACGCACCCGCACCCGCGCCCGCAGCGACCGCGGCGGACGCTGCGCCGACGGGGTTTGGAGTCACAGCGTCTTGAGCACCTTCGCCGCCGTCTGGATGGTCTGCTCAATGTCCGCCGGCGTATGGGCTGCGGAAATGAAACCGGCCTCGAACTGGGAGGGTGCCAGATAGATGCCGGCGCCCAGCAGGCCGTGGAAAAACTTCGCAAACCGGGCGCGGTCGCTGTGCAACGCATCGGCCAGATTCCAGACGGGTCGGTCGGTGAAATACCCGCAGAACATGGAGCCGATGCGCTTCCATTGCACCGCCACGCCGGCGGATTTTGCGGCGTCAATCAGGCCGGCTTCCAATTGTTGGCCGAGTTGATCCAAGCGAGCGTAGGCGTCGGTGGCTGCGAGTTCGTTCAAGGCAGCGAGGCCAGCGGCCATGGCCAGCGGATTGCCGCTCAGCGTGCCGGCTTGATAGACCGGCCCCAGCGGCGCGAGGTAATCCATGACGTCCGCCCGCCCCCCCAAGGCACCCACCGGTAGCCCGCCACCGATGATTTTGCCGAAGGTGCTGAGGTCGGGAGTGAGGCCGAAAAGCTGCTGGGCGCCGCCTTGGGCGAGCCGAAAGCCAGTCATGACCTCGTCGAAGATGAACAGCGCGCCGGATTCGCGGCAAAGGCGGGCGATGAGTTCGTAGAAACCGGGGCGGGGCAGGTAGAGTCCGGCGTTGGCGGGAACGCCTTCGACAATGACCGCCGCAATCTCCTGACCGTGGGCGGCGAACAGCGATCGCAAGGCTTCGGGATCGTTGAACGGGGCCACCAGCGTGTGTTTGGCGAAGTCGGCGGGCACCCCGGCACTGTCGGGTTGGCCCAGTGTGAGCGCCCCGGAACCGGCCTTCACCAGCAGGGAGTCGGCGTGGCCGTGGTAACACCCATCGAACTTGAGCAGCTTGTCGCGTTTCGTGAACCCGCGGGCGAGGCGGATAGCTGACATGCAGGCTTCCGTGCCCGAGTTGCAGAAACGGACTTTTTGCACGCTAGGAACGAATTCCTTCACGCGCTGGGCGAGCGTCACCTCGAGCGGGTTGGGCACGCCAAAACTGGTGCCGCGGTCGGCGGCGGCCTTGACGGCGGCAATGATCCGAGGATGCGCGTGCCCGAGAATGGCGGGCCCCCAAGTGCCGACATAGTCGAGCAGTTCGTCGCCATCGACCGTGCGCAGATGGGCCCCGAGGGCGGACTCGACGAAAAAAGGATTGCCACCGACGGCTCGGAAAGCGCGCACCGGGGAATTCACTCCGCCTGGAATATGTGCCAAGGCAGCGGCAAACAGAGCTTCAGATTTCGGACGGTTCACAATGGCGAGCACGTTAAAGCAGAGAATGAGTTGCGGACAAGTTTCGGTTTGCTCGCGGGGCAGCACACGGTGAATACGCTTTGGGCTAGGTTTTGAGCGGTGGTGGGCGAACCCAAAATGCGACTGGCCGAGGGGGCGACGCTTGGCGCTTGAATGGTCCGCAGGGTAAACCACTCTGCCTACCGAATGAACCTGACGAAGCTGTTTTCCGTGGTGCCGCTGGTAGGGGTGTTGGTGGGGTGCGCCCCCTCTTACGTTAACTTGACTCCTCGCAGCGTGCCGCGCCGCGCCACCGATGTTTACCCGTTTGAAGTCGAGTGGAAGACGCGGCGCACCGGGGCGAATAACGCGGCTGTGCGGGCGTATGTGGTGATTGATGACCAGCTGTATCCTCTGGCCCGGGTGCCCAACACCGAGAATCGCTTCGAAGGCTCGGCGCCGATTTCGGCAAACCGCGTCAATGTGCCTTACAAATTCAAGTTGGATTACCAGTATCCGGGCTTGCCCGAACGAATCGCCAGCAGCGACTGGTCCCCGGAGTATCGCCTGACGCTTCCGGGGCAACCGTAAGCGCGACCGCTGACAAGCTCGCCGTTAAGCGGTCGCCGGCGAGCGGAAGTGGACGGGCGATTCGACCCCGTTGGTGCTGCCGCGCCGGTAGCCGAGCAGATCCAGCGTGACGTGGCAGTAGCCGAGGGTTTGGAGTCGTTGGCTGAGCTGTTGGCGAAAATCGCCGGCCCAAAAGCGGGGCAATTCGGTGGCCCCAAGTTCGATCCGCGCCAAGGCTCCCTGGGCAATTTCATGGTGCCGCACCCGGACATCGTGATAGCCGGCGTCGCGGAGGAAGTATTCGGCTTCTTCGATCATTCGGAGCTTGGCCGGCGTTACCGACTCGCCGGTGGGGATCCGTGAACTGAGGCAAGCGAGCTGGGGTTTGTCGGCTGTGGGTAGGCCGAGGCGTGCGCTTAGTTCGCGCACTTCCGCCTTTGTCAGGCCGGCTTCTTTCAACGGTGCCCGCACGCTGAATTCAGCTGCTGCGGTAGCGCCCGGTCGGTGGTCGCCGAGGTCAGACGCATTTTCACCGTAAGCGAGCACAGCGAAGCCCTCCGCCTGGGCGAGCGGGGCGAGTTCGGTAAACAGGGCGTGCTTGCAAAAATAGCATCGGTTCGTCGGGTTCGCGAGGTAACGGGTATCCGCGAATTCGGCGGTGTTCACGACGCGGACGAGAAATCCAAATCGGGTGCCGAGCGCCAGTGCTTCGGCCAGTTCTCGACGGGGAAGGCTGGGGGAATCCGCGATGGCCGCGAGGGCTTTTTCGCCCAGCACGTCATGGGCGACCTTGGCCAGCAACACGGAGTCGACCCCACCGGAGTAAGCCACCACGCAGGAGCCAAAGCTGCGGAGCAAGTCTTGGAGGTGGTTCAGCTTCGCGTCGAGCATGTCGAAAAGAATCGGAGACGGAACCGGGTTGTCCAACCGCGATTCCGTCTCCGAAAAAATACCACCTTGTCCTAGGTTCAGGCAGTCAGGGCCGCAACGTTGGCGAGCACGATACTATCGATGCGAATCCGGCGGCGATGAGCGCCCTCGCCGAAGGCGACTTCGGCCCCGACCGATTTGCCTCCCAAGGCCTGTCCGACGGGGGATAGATAGCTGATCACGGCCCGTTCATCGTTGCCGTCCCAAGCCCCAAGGATGTGCAGCGTTTCCACTTGTTGGGACGCCAAGTCGGTAAAAGTGACCGAGGTGCCGGGATTTACAGTCTCCGTATTGACGTTGGTAAAGTCGGTGCCCCGGGCCTTCGATAACTGCAGTTCCAATTCGTGTTTACGGCGGTTGAGAATTTTTTGCTGCTCTTTGGCGAACTTGAATTCGGCATTTTCGCGCAGGTCGCCGTAACTCCGGGCGAGGGCGATGTCCTTAATGTTGGCGGGCACCTTGTTGTTGCAGAGATCGTCGTATTCCGCTTTGCGCCGCTCAATGCTCTTCCAAGTCGTCTGAATCATCTTGCTGTCTTCGCGCACATGGTCACCGGAGATCATGTCTTGGATGACGGGATATGCCTTCACGATTCGAGCCAACAGCGAACGCTTGTCCATGTCGTCGAAACTGGGGCTGAGCTGGAGCGAACGGGTCAGGTCGCGGACCACTTCGACTTCGGACGACTGGATGAGTTCTGGGAGCAGTTCGAGATCTCCCATGACGTAGTCGCGCAACCGATTGCTCTTCTTTTCGTGGAACTGATCCCGCTCGATCGCGGTCAACATGGCGCGGAACACTTCGGGTCCGAGGATGTCCGCAAAATAGTCAGTGCGTTCCTTGCCAAGCCACAGCAGCAATTCACTGGAAGCGGAATGCTGGCCGATCAGGCGGGCGATGGTGTCCTTGAGCAGTTGCCCGCGGTTTTCGGTGAGCAGTATGCGGGCGCATTCGCCCACGAGCTTCGCCGGCATTTCCTCGTTCAACATCATGACGATCTGGGCTGCCCAGTCGGGCAAAGCGTCCCGGAATGACTCCAGTGCGCGCCGATGTTTGGCCGCCGGCAGGTCATCGAAAATCGAACGAACCTTGTTGGCTCGGATCCAAATGTCGCGGGCATTGAGCTCGCCTTCACCGGCGGCCATGTTGGCAAGGCCCCTCAATTCGTCGCGGGCGAAGATGCCTTCGAGCGCCTCGGCCTCGCGGGTGGCCGCGTGGCTGGTGATCTCGAGGTTGAGCAGTTGGATGATTTCAGGCAGAGCCTCGCGCTTGGAGAAATCCTCGAAGCTCTTGATGATCTCATGCACGACGACGACGCGGGCTTTCAAGCCCTTGGCGGATCGAAATTCCGCCAACAAACGGTCGCCGAGCTCGGTTTGCTCAAGCTGGTAAATGATGGGGTCCGTCTTTTTGGCCGGAATGAGGAAATGACCATCCTTCTTCATCTCTGAACGGGCGACTTCCCACCATTTTTTCCAGTCGGTCGGCACCAC
>CAIJLV010000216.1 GCA_903821635.1 uncultured Verrucomicrobiota bacterium
ATCAGGAAAAGTGGTCTGGCCCGGCCGTGGTTTAAGCCGCCAGTCGGTGTAGACCGCCCAGTTGACGACGTTCTCGACTTCACTCTGCCGCTTGGTCTGAACCTTGTTGCGCAGGGCAAAGCGCAAGACGTTCTGCGAATCGATGCTGTCGATGGAGTTGTAGTCCGGAAATTCAACGGGCAGCAGCCGATAAGTCGGCGTGGTGGTGTCGAGCTGCGGCAGGTTAAAAGGCCGGGCATCGGGTTCTGGCACGTAAACGTAGTTCACCGCCGGTTCTAGGATGTGCCGCATGCCGTCCACGTCGAAGAGTCCGTTTTTCACCCCATGCCAAACCCGCGACGCCTTGACACTGACTTCCGCCCCGGTGTTGAAGAGCCAGCGGTCGCGCTCGCTCAATTGCAGGTCGGTCGTCTCGCCGTAGTGGGTGAAGCGGCCACCCACGCGCGGAGTGACATTGAGCCAGCCAAACAAAGTCCAAGGCAGCGTGAGCTGGTGATACGTGTCGGCCCGGAGCGCCTCGAAATCCGGCCCTGTGCCGAGGGGCCCATTCCGGAGACGCAGGTAGGCGACCGAGCTTTCGCTGTCGTAGTAAACCGGGGTTTCACCGAGCTGCTGGCGCAGGCCGGTGAACTTCACATCAGGCAGCCGTTCGATGGTCTGGTAGAAGTCGTTGACCGCCGGTTGGGCCATGACATCCAGACTGAAATTGTCCCAGAACTGGCTGGCTTCGAAAAACGTCTTGGGCTGGATATCGGCGCGAAACTGGCCCTCGAAGAAGTCTCGCTCGACTTCCGCGTCGCCCCAATAGCGAACCACCACCTTGCCCGTAAAATCGTCCCACGGCGCCATGAGGTGGGTAAACGTGGCGCGCTGTCGGTTTTCCGGCACCACGACGCGATTGAGCAAGCCTTCGCCGGGCGATTCGTCGTGGGCATAGTAGAAACTGGCGTCGCCGACGCCCCAATCCTGCAAGTCATAGCGGAGTTCAGGTCCACCGGCAAAACCCCGCTTGGAGCGGTAGTCGAGATGCGCCACGGCTTCGAGCTGGGGCGAAAGCTTGAAGTTGTAGGACATCAGGGCGTAGGCGCCGAAGTAGCCGCGATAACCGGGCTGAAAGATCCAAAAATTCGGATGCGCCTCCTGCTGCCTCGAGTAGGTGGGAAAATACATCACCGGCACGCCCGCCACGTAGAGCACCGCGTCCTTGGCGATCAGCCGCCGGTCACTCCCCAGCGTCAGGCTACGCGCCCGGACTTTGTAACGCGGATGGTAATAATCCTCCGTGGTGACGACGGCATTGGTCGCCACCTGGTTGGTGGCAAACTGGCCGCCCATCAGCTTTTCGCCGGCGACGAAAAACGGGGGCTGCCCGACCCGAAACGTGTCCGCCTCCACCGCTCGATTGATGTAATCGTAACGGATTTTTTCGCCCCGCCAGAGTTGGACGTTTCCCTTGCGATCAGTCCGCTCAATGATCACCCCACCTTCGGCGAGCACGGAGTGGCTATCCTGATCCACCGTCACTGTCTTGGCCCGCAGCACACTGCCTTGGAAATGCACGATGACTCCATTCTTGGCGCTCGCCTGCCCCGTCGCCCGGTCGATCTCGACTTCGCCCATGCCATCCGCCGCTTCGATGAGGACTTCCCCCTCGTCGACGGGTTCCGCCGCGGACACAGCTTCCGCCGCCCGCGTGAGGCTGGTGGCGGTGAACAGGATCGCTAGACCGAGGGCGGTAAATTTCATGCGGGCGGCGGCACGCTACTCAAGGGCGGAAAGGCGCGCCAAGCGCAAGTTCCCCCAAATGCTGCCTGGGCGAGCCCGCCTCGCGGAAAACCGGGTAAGCGAGCCACCGGCGCGAAGGGGTAACGCAGCCGCACCGGCCGCTGCAGTGGACTCCATTCGCCCGCGTTCCACCCCTGAAAAAGGTGTCGCCGCAACAAGCGGTTTTCTGCTCTACTCCCCGGGTGCCAAGCTGGTTTCGGCCGGCTTGGCGCCAAGATGGAATCCCGCTTTTCCCTCCGTGAATTGGCCACTGGTGCCCTGGCGACACTGGGCCTGTTGCTGACGCTCATCGCCCACTACCACTCCCGGTGGACCGCGGATGGTGCAATCGAGACCCTCATCCTCCAACGCGCCCAAGGGCTCGGCGATCTGATGGTGCAAACCATCGTCACCGAAGTCGCGCATGGCCACCGGGGCGACGCCGAGAGCGCCGTCGCCCGCTTACACAACGTCCCCAACTTGGAGTTAGCCGTGGCCGTGGACCGGCTGGGCCAAGTCAAGTTCGCTTCGCACACCAACTTCTTGAGCCAGAACATCCGTGAACTCGGTTCTGAACGCGCCCGACTCATCCGCGAAAGCCTCACCAACGGCACCGAATTACGGGAATTCTCCGCTGACCGGCGCCTGCTGCTAGCCACGTTCGTCTTTCAAGCCGACGCCCCCGGGGAGTCGCTCGCCGTCTTTTTCACCGAATCCGAACTGGGCACTCAAAAAGACGCAGCCCACGCGACGGGCCAGCGCCGGTCGCAATTAATGGCCCTAGTTTCGCTGGCGCTGTGCGTCTTGGTTTGGGGCCTGTTTGAACGCACCGTGGCGACCCGCATGGAGCGACTCGTCGAGGCGACCCGCGAGTTGGCCAAGGGCAACCTCACCGTCCGCACGATTCAGGATGGCCCCTTCGAAATCGGCCGCCTCGGCGAATCAATCAACCGGATGGCGGAACAACTCCGGACCGCCACCGACGACCTGCGCGCCCAAGAAGCCGAGGCCCGAAAACTGGCCTTGATCGCTGCCCGCACGGACAACGCCGTGGTGCTCACCGATGCCGCCGGCCGCATCGAATGGGTCAACGAAGGCTTCACGCGGCTCACCGGCTATACCGCGGTCGAAGCGCGCGGTCAGAAACCCGGTGCCCTGTTGCAAGGTCCGGATTCAGCCCCCGAAACGATCCGCCACATGCACGCCCAACTGGCGCGCGGCGAAGGGTTTCGCACCGAAATCGTCAATTACGCCCGCAACGGCCGGCGCTACTGGGCGGCCATCGAAGTGCAGCCGATCCGGGACGCCGCGGGAACCATCACCCACTTCATGGGCCTAGAGACGGACATCACCGCCCGCCGGCAGGATGAACAATACCTCCGCGTCCAGTTTGCAGTCTCGCAGGAAGTGGCCACCGTCCGGCCGCTCGCCGAAGCAGCCGCGGTCATTCTTGCCCGACTCTGCGGCCAACTGGAGTTTTCCGCCGGCGCCCTGTGGCTCGAAGATAAACCGGGAGGCGAATGGCGGGCGCTCAGTGCTTGGCCCCAACCCGCCGCCGGCAGCCCGCCCGAAGCTTTCGCTCCACTGGAAACTTTGCTCCAGCGCGCCCAAGCCACGGGCGAATTGCAGTGGCGCTATAACGGCGAGGGTCGCGGCAGCCGCCTCGTCGTTCCCATCCCGGGGGGGGACATCATCCACGCCTGCCTCGTGCTGGCCTCACCCGCCACCACGCCCCCCGACGACACCCGACAGCATTTGCTCGAAGCCCTCGCCCGGCAAATTGGTCAGTTTATCGAACGCCTCAACGCGGAGACAGCCCTGCGCCTGCGGAGTGAAGAACTCCTGCGGGCCAATGCCGAATTGGAGCGTGCGCTCCGGCTCAAGGACTCGTTCCTCGCCAGCATGAGCCACGAACTCCGAACGCCCCTGGCCGGCATCCTCGGGCTGACCGAACTGCTGCTCGAAAGCGCTCCCGGGGGCCTCAGCGACAAGCAGAGAAACTACCTCACCAACATCGAAACCAGCGGCCGACACCTCCTCGCCCTCATCAACGACCTCTTGGACTTGGCGAAGATCGAGGCCGGCCACACGGAACTCGCCGTGGCCGATTGCCTGGCGGACGACCTCTGCCAATCGGCCATCCAACTGGTGCACGAAAACGCCCGGAAACGCCGCCAAACCGTGAACTGCGACGTCCAACCCGCGGGCATGATCCTGCGGGGCGACCGGCGGCGACTGATCCAGATCCTCGTCAACTTGCTGGGCAACGCCGTCAAGTTTACTCCCGACAACGGCGAACTTGGGCTGCGTGTGCAAGGCGGCGACGGCGTGGTCCGCTTCACCGTCTGGGACCGTGGAATCGGCATTGATCCCACCGACCGGCAGCACCTTTTCAAACCCTTCAGCCAGCTCGACAACCGGCTTGCCCGCAAGTTCGAAGGCACGGGCTTGGGACTCTCCTTGGTCAAACAATTGGCCGCCCTGCATCAAGGGTGGGTGGAAGTGCAAAGCGAGCCCGGCCGGGGTTCGGAATTCATTGTGACCCTACCGTGGGACGGGCGCTGTCAGCAACCCGGTGCGCCCAGAGCCACCGGGCCTGTGGCGACCACGACGGCTGCGCCGCCCGCCGCTCGGCCCGGCGCCTTACTCCTGCTGGCGGAAGACACCCCGATTATCCAATTGGCCATTCGCGGATCACTCGAACGCCGCGGCTACCGGGTCGAAGTAGCGCGGGATGGCCATGAAGCCATCGCCGCGGCGAACCGCCTGCACCCCGCCCTCATCCTCATGGATATTCAGATGCCCGGGATGGACGGACTGGAAGCCACCCGGCGCATCCGCGCTAGCACCGATCCCGAAGTGGCCCAAGTGCCCATTATCGCCCTGACCGCCCTGAGCATGCAGGGCGACCGCGAACTCTGCCTCGACGCCGGCGCCAACGCCTATGTTTCCAAGCCGGTGGTCCTGCAACAACTGGCCACCCTCGTGGAGCAACTCCTCCAGCAACCGGCGCGCCCCATCGCCGCGACCTGAAAGACTCCGGGTAAAGCCTCGACAGACCGACTCGGGCCTTCTGAAGCTGGGGCTCCAGCCTGCGGATTGTTGTCTCCGGCCGGATCATCGCCATGTCCCCCATCGAAGCATTTCGAGCTCAGCATCCCGACGTGTTTTTCCTCGATCCAGCGGAACTGGGTAGGCTGACCACCCATTTGCGAACCTTGCAGGTATTGGCGGCCGACGAAGAAGTCGAGCGCGCCACCCGGGCCGGCGACGGCAACATGAACTGCACTGTGCGGGTGCAAACTCCGAAGCGCTCGCTGATTGTGAAACAAGCCCATCCCTGGGTGGAAAAATATCCGCAGTTGGCGGCGCCTTGGGATCGCGCCGTGCGAGAACTTGAGTTTTACCAACTGCTCGCGCCCTTTCCGAAACTCGCCCAGGCCCTGCCCCGCCTGCTCGCGGGCGATCCGGTCAGCCGCCTGCTGGTCTTGGAGGACTTGGGCACGCAGGGCGATTACACCGACCTCTACGGCGGCGCCCAACTCCTCCCCACGGAGCTCGCGGTTGGGGCCAGTTTTTTGTCGGAACTGCACCGCGTGTTCCGCCAGAGCCCGCCACTCTCATCGCTCGCCAATCGGGAAATGCGGGCGTTAAACCATGCCCACATCTTCGTGCTCCCGTTCCAACCAAATAACGGCCTAAATCTGGACTCAATCTGTCTCGGCCTCGCCGCCGTCGCCTTACCGATCCGCGAAAACTGCTCCCTCTTGGCGACCATCGAACGTTTGGGCGAGACTTTTTACCTCGCCGACGGCCCGTGCCTGCTGCACGGCGATTTTTTCCCGGGCAGCTTGGTGCGAACCGGCGGCGGCCCCCGGGTAATTGATCCCGAATTCGCCTTCTTCGGCCGACCTGAATTCGATGTCGGGGTGTTCCTCGCTCACCTGTTGCTCAGCCACCAGCCGGCCGATTCCTGCACCGCGTGGCTGAACGGTTACGAACCCGCAACAGACTTTGAACCCGCCGTTGTCCTCCAATTAGCCGGCGTCGAAATACTCCGACGTTTGCTCGGCTACGCTCAGTTACCGCTGCGCGCGGCGGTGGCAGAACGCCGCCGACTCGCGGAACAGGCTGTCGAACTGGTGCTCAACCCCAGCCTAACACTTCTCGTTCAGCCGTGAACCCATCCCACTTCACCCGTCGTGAATTTCTCGCCGCCGCGACCAGCGCCGGAGCGATGCTCGCCGGAACCTCGTGCGTCACGTCACCGCCCCCCCAACCCGTCGAGGCCCGGCTGGAATCCAGAATCCGGGGGTTGATGTTGGGCACCTACCTTGGCGATTCGCTGGGCGGACCGATTGAGTTTCAACCCTCGGAAAAAGTCCACGCCATGGCCGCCGCCCCGAAAGCGTGGCGCGAACCGGAGGTCTTCGACGACGCGGCCCGCCGGGCGACAATCAACCGGCTGCAATTGCGCTCGTATCGTGAACTTCGGCCGGTGCCCGAAGCTTACGCCCACTGGTCGCCTCACGCCGCCGCCGGCACGATTACCGACGACAGCCGCCACAAGTTGGTGTTGCTCCACGCCCTGCGCGAAGCGGAGCGCCGCCGGACGGGGCCGCTGGACGTGCGCGGGCTGGCTCAAGCGTATCTCGACTGGCCCACTCTGCCCGCCCTGCGCACGCGCCCCGAATACCGTGAATTGTGCGCCGATTGGCTCGAAGA
This sequence comes from uncultured Verrucomicrobiota bacterium, assembly GCA_903821635.1. Taxonomy (GTDB): domain Bacteria; phylum Verrucomicrobiota; class Verrucomicrobiia; order Limisphaerales; family UBA9464; genus CAIWAH01. Next base: position 6,490 of record CAIJLV010000216.1, read on the forward strand.
ATGGCAACTGGGCGCCCGCTGGGTGCTCGGGGAACGAAACTTAAAACGGGCACTTCCCCCGGAGCGAATGTGGATCGGGCTACCCACTTGCTGCGGGCAAATGACCTTGCCGCCCTTGGCCGCCCTCTATGCCGGCAAGCCGGAAGCAGCGTATCGGGCCGCGTATGACCTTGCGTATTTCGACAATGGCTTCGGCAAGGACTTGAACGCAGCGCTGATCGCCGGCTTAGCCGTCGCACTGGTGGTTGAAAACGATTCGGCCAACCCGGCGGCGGCTTGGCGGACGATCGAACGGCAGATGCTCGCAACGGATCCCTATCGGCATGGCCAGGTGCGCTGGACCCACCGGGCGGTAAACCGCTGGTTGGAAGTTAGCCACGCCGCCGTTCGCACCGCGGATCGCTGCCCCGCGCGTTTGTTTGGGACGTTGGATCGGGAGTTTGAACACACGACCAAGTGGGAAGCCCAAGTGCCGTTCACGGTCGTCTTCGCAGGCGTCGAATTGGCGGGTTACGACCCGTTGGCGGCCCTGCAACTGAGCTTGGAATGGGGCCACGATTCCGATTCCTACGCCCAGTTGCTCGGCGCGTTCGTCGGCGCCCTTTGGGGGCCGGAGATTTTTCCGGCGGAATGGCGCACAGCCGTCACCCACCGACTCGAAGTGGATTACGGGGTCGATTTTGAAAAAGACGTCCAACTACTGGTCCGACTGCATCAGTTGAACCGGTAGAACGGAAAACGCCGAGCCTGATTGGGCTCGGCGTTGCTTTATTTAACGGAATTTTGCGGGCTCTGCCTTCAAGCCGTCGCCGGCCGGTAGTTCTTTAATTCACGGAACCCGATCATCCGGCGTTCTTGCTGATTCCACAGTCGTAACCTGATGGTTTTCAGGCTGCTCAACAAGGTGATCGGTTTGACCTGCTGAAAGGGCTCACAGGCCTTGAAGCACCGCTCCAAATTGTAGTTCGGAATGTGCGAGTTGAGATGGTGAATGTGGTGAAAACCGATGTTGCCGGAAAACCACTGAAGAATGCGGGGCAGCTTGTAATACGAACTGCCCGCCAAAGCCGCCTTCGTGTAGTTCCACTGGTCGTCGTGTTCCCAGTAAGCGTCTTCGAATTGATGCTGCACGTAGAACATCCAGAGACCGGCAGCGCCGGCGACGAGCAAGACTATACCTTGGATGATCAAGTAGTCCTTTAGGCCAAAGATCCAGCTCAAGCCGGCCGCCATGGCGAAGACGGCGAGGGACATGAGGTGAACTTCACGGCGCTCCCGGGGCCGGGCTTTGTGCGATGGCACCCGTTGCCAGATCACAAACAGGAACAGCGGCCCGAGTCCAAACAGGATCAAGGGATTACGCACCAGTCGATAGGCCAGTTTTCGGCCCGGAGTGGCCGCGAGATATTCTTCGACCGTCATCGTCCAGATGTCGCCCATGCCGCGCCCATCGAGGTTACCCGACGTGGCGTGGTGGGCGGAATGCTCCCAGCGCCAGTGATGGTAGGGAGTGAACGTGAGCAAACCGGCTAGGGAACCCACGAGGGTATTGGCCCTCTTGGACGCAAAGAAGGAGCCATGACCGCAATCGTGGAAGATGATAAAAATTCGCACCAACAGGAGGCCGCCCAACGCCGCCATGGGCACCGTGAGCCACCAAGATGTTTGCCGGGTCCAATACATGGCGACCCAGAGCAAGGCGTAGGAGCCAAACGAATTCATCACCTGCCAGACGGCGCGAGGAATCGACGGCTTTTCATAAGGTGCGGCCAGCGCCTTCAGCACTTGCTGCTCAGTCGGCCGCACGGGAGCCGGAGGGACAGATTCAATTGTCATATTCAAAAATGCGGTCACGGCCTTGCCGCCCATCGGCAACCACCGAACCCGAGTGTTACCTTAATTCAAGCCGCGGCAGGATCACTACTTTCTTTGGTGATTAACGACTAGCAATTGTCGCAACTGAAACACTCTCCGGCGAGGCTATTTCTACGACTTGACCGGAAGGCTAATCATGGGACTGCGTAACAAGCTCAGTATAAACCTAGAATTGGCGCAATCGCCACATTCGCAACCCCTTCAATCACAATTTTTTAGAAAACTTCGCCGGGCCTCCAGCCCGCCGGGCCACGCTCGGGGAGCAGCTAATTGAGGCGCGCCTTTTTGAAAAGCTAGCCTCCAACTTCCCCTCCCCCCCGCAGACGCCATTTCCAATAATTCTTGGTCGCCACCCAGCTCAGGGCGGGCGCGGTGGGCACGGAAGTATGGTTCCGCGATCCCCTTGCGCTGGCCGAAATCGAGGCGCGCGGAGTCATTCGCAAGGCTATCCGGAGCCACCACTTGGCGGCGGCGCTCACGCCGTTTTCTTGGGCCCAATCCTGATATTCACAAACAACGACTGAATCGCGATCCGGCTACCGCGCCCCCACGGCGGGCGGATTAGATCACCGGCGCAGGCCCAAACCAGCGACAGTCGCTGGTTTGGAGAGTGAGCGGCGCCTTGGCGGGACCACCCTAGGACTGGGCCGCACGCCGGCGACGTGGCCGGACAATGATGCCGCTCGGCAGGAATTCGGGCGGGAAGAGCCTCCGGTCCGAAACACGATTGAGGGGGCGTCCCGCAAAGACTACCTCCCACTACTCGAAGCTTTCAATCGCGACGCCACCACTCAAGCCTTGCTGCGACTCGGTTTTAGCGAGTCATCGCCGCCATGACCTCGCTCGAATACGCCCTGCTCGCCCTGAGTTCGCTGTTCGTGATCATTGACCCGATCGCGACGGTGCCGGCGTTTCTCGCCATGACCCCAACCGAGACGCCTGAGGCGCGGGTTCGCATGGCTCGTCTGGCGTGTAAGGTGGCGGCGGGGCTGCTCCTCGTGTTCGCCCTGTTAGGCCGCTGGGTGTTTCACTTTCTCGGGATTACCCTACCGGCCTTCCAAATGGCGGGCAGCGTCGTGCTGCTGATGATCGCCTTGGACATGCTCAAGGCCGAACGTTCGAAGGCCCAGGAAACCTTGGCGGAGGTCGAAGCCGGCGCCGCCAAAGCGGACATTGCGGTCACGCCGCTCGCCGTGCCGATGCTGGCGGGTCCCGGCGCGATCTCCACAGTGATCCTGCTCCAAGCCAAAGCGGGGGGCGACTGGGCCAAGCATTTGATTCTGTTCGGAGCCATCATCGCGGTGTCCGTCGGTAGTTTTTTCGTGTTCGCCCTGTCCGCCCGTGGCGCCAAATGGCTCAGCCCGATCGCGCTGCGCGTGACGACCCGCATCATGGGCTTACTGCTGGCGGCCATTGCCATGCAGTTCATGCTCAATGCGCTGAAAGAGTTAAAACTGGTCACCTTCCCAACAGCGTGAGGGAAGCCACCGGGAGCCCAGACCGGAGCGCACCGGTCCACGTTCGTCAGCTTTGACTCACCTGCGCCCGTCATACCATAACGCGCATTTCTCCCGGCTCGTCAGCATTTTACGCGGTCGAAAAAGTGATTTGAGGAGGAACGCCATATGCTCACGAGGGCTGTAAAGCTTAATCTTGCGACCCGAAGTCAGCAGTGGATACCGGTGTAGGATGACGATCTGTTGGCCGCGTTGCCGGCCCAGTTTTTTGAGGCGGGCAGAAAATTCGAGTTCCTCGGCCGCGAACAGTTGGTCGGAAAAACCCTTCAGTTCCCGGAACGCGGCGGCTTCCACGCAGACAAAGGAGCCCGCCATGTGTTTGGCCAGCCGGCTCCAACAAATCCAAAGTCCCGCAAGGCGGTGATACCACCAACCGGGCGCATCCAGCTTTAAGGTCGCGCCACACCCGATGATCCGCCCGGAAGCAATGGCTTCGGCGGCATCCGCGAAGAGCTCCAGCGAAGGGTGCGAGTCGGCGTCAACGAACAGAAACCAGTCCCCCGTCGCGATGCTGGCGCCGGTATTCCGAGCCCGCGCAATTTGGTTGATCGGCTCAAAGACGACCGTGGCCCCAGCCGCCCGCGCCAAATGTGGCGTCTGGTCTGAGGAATTATTATCACAAACGATTAACTCGGACCGCCAACCGCGTTTTTCGAAGGCCGACCGGGCCACGTTTATGGCCGCGAGCGTGGCGGGAAGGAGTTTTTCTTCATTAAAAGCTGGAATGATGACGGAGATGACCACGATTGCTGGTGAGGTTGCCGCACATTGGACTATTTGCCAATTGCGGGCTCGCGGGACATCATGCCGCGCTGGTTTCGGGAAATCGGTTGACGCCCCGAAGCTCGCCCACAGACTTCGCGTGATTTTTTTGACAGATCGAACCGTATTTTTCCGATGAGTAACGCCACCCCCGCCACCGCTTCTGCCGTCTCCAAAGGCCTCGAAGGCATCATCGCAGCCCATACGCGCCTCAGCGACGTCCGGGGCGACATTGGCCAACTCATTTACTGCGGCTACGACATCAACGAACTCGCCGGCAAGGTGACCTACGAAGAAATCGTTCACCTGCTCCACCATAATCACCTGCCCAACCCCAAGGAACTGGCCGAACTCAAGGCCACCCTAGCCGGTTACCGTGAATTACCGCAGGGCGTGATCGAACTGCTAACCAAGCTGCCGAAAGACTGCCCGCCGATGCATGCCATCCGCACCGGCGTGAGCGCGCTGGGCTGTTACGACAGCATCGCGGACGACGACACGATGGACGCGCAGCGCCGCAAGGCCCTGCGCTTAATCGCCCAGATTCCCGTGGTGATGGCCTACTTCCACCGGGCCCGACAGGGACTGCCCCTCATCGCGCCTGACCCGACCTTGGGCGAGGCCGCTAACTTCCTGTGGATGATCGATGGCGAAAAGCCCTCCGCGGAGAAAATTAGCACTATGGATATGTGCTACGTGCTTCACGCCGACCACGGCATGAACGCTTCGACCTTCAGCGCCCGCGTGACCATCGCGACCCTGAGCGACATGTATTCGGCGATAACGACCGCGATCGGCACACTCAAGGGACCGCTCCATGGCGGTGCCAACGAGGGTGTCATCAAAATGCTCCAGGAGATTGGCTCACTCGACCAAGTGGACAGCTACGTGGACGATTGCCTCGCCCAAAAGCGAAAGATCATGGGCATCGGCCACCGCGTTTACAAAGTGCTCGATCCGCGCGCTCCGCACCTCAAGCGCATGGCCCAAATTCTGTCGTCGCAGCTGGGCGAACCGAAGTGGATTCAGATGTCCGAACGCATCGCCGACCTGATGCTCACGAAGAAAAATCTCCACGCAAACGTCGATTTCTACAGCGCCACGGTCTATTATAGTCTCGGAATCCCAACCGACCTCTTCACGCCGATCTTCGCCATCGCCCGCACCAGCGGCTGGACCGCCCATGTGCTGGAGCAGTTGGCTGACAACCGGCTCATTCGGCCACAGTCCGTTTACACCGGTGCGGTCGGCCTCAAGGTGATTCCGATCGAACAACGTTAAACCAATCCGACTCCTCGCTGGCGGGCCCCGGTCCGCCTTCTTCATTTTGACCAACTGCGACCCAGATCATTTGCCATGAACATCCACGAGTATCAGGCCAAGTCCCTCTTTGAAAAATACGGCGTCCCCGTGCCCAAGGGCGCGCCCGCCAAAACGCCCGAAGAATTTATCACCGCCCTCGCCTCCCTTCCCGAGGGACCGACGATGGTGAAATCACAAATCCACGCCGGCGGACGCGGCAAAGGCACCTTCACCGACGGCTTCAAGGGTGGGGTGAAATTCTGCAAAACTAAAACCGACGCCCGCGAGATCGCCGGCAAGATGCTCGGCAACACGCTGGTCACCCTGCAAACTGGTCCGGCCGGCCGCAAGGTGCAGACGATTTATTTCACCGCCGCGAGCGACATTAAGAAGGAATACTACCTCGCGATCCTCCTCGACCGCGCCACGTCGCGCCCGGTGATCGTCGCCTCGACCGAAGGTGGCGTGGAGATCGAAACCGTCGCTCACACCGCCCCGGAAAAAATCCACAAAGCCCACGTCGATCCCGCCTACGGCTTGGCCGACTTCCAAGTGCGCGAGCTCATTTTCAAGCTCGGCTTGAACCCCACCGAGGCGAAGAACGCGGCCAAGCTCATCCGCAATCTCTGGAATATGTTTTGGGAGACCGACGCCTCGATGATTGAAGTCAACCCGCTCATCACCACGCCCGACGACCAAGTGCTCGCGCTCGACGCCAAGGTCTCGTTTGACGATAACGCCCTCTACCGGCATCCAACCATCACCGAACTCCGCGACCTCAACGAGGAGGACTCCAAGGAGATCGAGGCCTCCCGCTTCGGGCTCAGCTACATCGCGCTCGACGGCAACATCGCCTGCCTCGTCAACGGCGCCGGCCTCGCGATGAGCACGATGGACATCATCAAGCACTTCGGGGGCAACCCGGCCAACTTCCTCGACGTCGGCGGTGGCGCCTCCAAGGATCAGGTCGTCGCGGCCTTCAAAATCATCCTCGGCGACCCGAATGTGAAGGGCATTTTCGTCAACATCTTCGGCGGCATCATGGACTGCAACGTGATCGCCACCGGCATCGTCGAAGCGGTG
>CAIJLV010000217.1 GCA_903821635.1 uncultured Verrucomicrobiota bacterium
AAATCGTAAGGCTGGATCGACTCTTTGCTCTGGTGCGATCTAGCGCCATCGGTTTGATGGATGACGGTCTTCGACTCCAGTTCAGCGACCTGCGCCAGCAGATTCTCCACCTCATTTTGGGAGAGCACCTCCTGCCCGGCGGCAATGTTGTCGATAGACTCCATAGGACCCCTATTGGATGGCGAAATCAGTCAAAAAAATGTCGGACACTGTCCCGTTGCCTAGGATCATGTTGAAAGCTCCTATCAACTCGGTGCGGATCAATGCCCGAGCGCCGGGTTTTTCCAAGTCGGTGATGGTTTTTGCCGCCAATGTGTTCGACGCAGCGTCCCGTAGTTGTGCGTCAAACTGTTCGATCAGGGATTTTAGATTGGGCTTGCTGCTGGCCAGTGAAATTTTGGCCTGCAGGTAACGGGTGCCTTTGGTCCCAGAGACATTCACCAAAATCTTTTCGCCCAAGGGCACGGGGGCTTTGGACACCGGGCCACCGCCACCATGTGTATCTTTGCCATCCTTCGCCTCACCGGGTTCCCCGCTGTCCCCGTGGGCAGCGGGTTTTGCTTCCCCGTGAGCGTCGCCCGTTGGTTCGTGCGCTTGCGGTTCGGCTCCGTGCGCGCCGCCGGCGTCGCCCGCCTGTGCGGGGGCACGCAGTTTGGGCAGCAGCACGAATTGCGTGAGGGCATACGCGATGACCGGCATCAGCACGAGGTTGAGGATCAGCGGTAGCAAAGGCTTGATTCCACCGCTCGCGGCTGGTGCGGCGGTGGCCGCCTCGGGGGCTTCTTTGGTGGCTTCCATAGCGGGATGGGGTTCAGCGCTTCAGATTAACCACTTCTTGTAGCACCTCGTCGCTAGTGGTGATGATGCGGGCGCTGGCTTGGAAGCCGCGCTGAGTGGTGATCAGGTTCGCAAATTCGTTGGTTAGATCGACGTTGGAGAGTTCCAGCGAGCCGGCGGTGATTTTTCCCAAGCCGTTGGTTCCGGGCGCGGCCGTCGTTGGCGAATCGGCTCCACCCAACGGCCCGGCGGCAGCGATAGACGTATAGAGGTTATTTCCCGCCTTCAACAACGCCTGCGGGTCGCGGAAGTTTTGGAGCAAGATCTGCGCACGGGTGTAGGGGGCCGCGCTGCTGCCTTCCAACGAGACTTGAATCAATCCCTCGGGGGTGATGTTAAAGGCCCGCATCGCCGCGTCCGCGTCCGCGTCTTCTGGCCGCTGCTCGGCATCGATCTTGATATCCCCACGCGTGGTGCCGGCCATGTCACTGAAGCCCTGAAGTCGGAAGCCCTCACTGGTAACCAAAAAACCGGCGTCATCGCGGCGGAAGTTACCCGCCCGGGTGGCGAATTCATTGCTGGTGATCGGGTCGCGCACCATGAAGAAGCCTTCGCCGGCGAGAGCCAGATCCGTGTCCACCCCGGTCTGGCTGACCGCGCCCGCACTGAACAGGTTTCGGATCGCCGTGGTAGTGACTCCCGCGCCAATCTGTTGGCCGGGTAAAGATCCCAATCCGCCGGTGCTGCCGCTGGACGCCAGCAGTGTTTGGCTGAAGGCGTCACCAAAATCCGCCCGGCCGGACTTGAAGGCGATGGTGTTGGAGTTGGCGATGTTGTTGCCGATGACATCCAGCCGGGATTGGAACTGGTGGATGCCGCTGACGCCGGAGTTAAGGGAGCGAATCATGGTCTTTCGGATGAAGTTACCTGGGGGATGGTGGGCGTGACCGCGAGCACTTGCCCGAGGTCATACACGTTTCCATCCACCATCAGTTTGGGCGTCCCTTCCACGGTTTGCACGGCAGCGACAATCCCTTCGGCCGTGGTGTTTTCGTCCACTCGCAGGCTGACGGTTTGCCCCAGCAGCGAATAGGCCTGCAAAAATTGTTGATCCCCGCGCATCTGTGCCATGTCGGACTGCATGGTCTTCGACTGCTCCAAGGCGCTGAATTGGGCCATCTGCGCGATGAATTCGGTATCCTGGGTCGGTTTGAGCGGGTCTTGGCTGGTCATCTGCGCCACGAGCAGCTTGAGGAAATCCTGCTGGTCCAGAGTCTGCACCGGCACGCGTTCGGCGGCGGTGAAGCTGGCACTAGTGGCGGTCGGGCCGAGGATGGCAGAGGTGGCTGACATGGTTTGATTTAGGCCCACGATTCGAGCACCCGTTGCGGTCCGGTGAAGGCACGTTGAAGGGGGGCAATCGTGGAGGTGGCGGAAATGGGGCGGGCGCCGACGGCTTGGTTTCTGGGGTCGGGCCACCATTCGGTCGGGTCCGAGGGGTGGTGTGGCGCCCCCTGCTGCTGGCGCCCGAACTGTTCGCCTCCGGCGAACAGGGAGCCGCCTTCAAGCGGTGCGAGTCGGATGCCTTGCTGGGCGAGTGATTCCTGAAGGCGAGCCCAGCCGGTATTCAATTGGTGCGAGTCACCGCGCTCACAACGGATCTGGACCTCAATCTGCCCGCCATGCTGCGTCAGTTGAAGGTGCAGCTCCGTCCCGCGATCCGGTTTCAGGACCACGTCGAGCGCTTCCAGAGAGGAACGCCGGAAATGCACCACCTGCTCAAGGATCAGGGGGGCCAGATCCCGAGCGGGTTCCAAGCGGGCCACCGCGTCGAGCGCTTCGCTCTCGAGGGACGTGCCCGTGGCCGATTCACCGACCCACTGAGTCTGAGACCGGGAAAGTTCTTCTCCGCTAGGACTCTCGACGCCCGCCCCGGTCCCCGGCCGGTGGGCTCCCAACCGGGCCGGGCTGGATAATCCTTGCCGGGCTGTCACCAGTGGAACCGGCGACCCGGCAATTTCCTCCTGTTGAAGCGTTGGTTTCATGTCCGACTGCTGTTGAGCAACGGTTGTGCCAGCGGCGGGCTGATTGTGAATTGGCGCTCCACCTTCGCGAACGACCGTGATTTCTGCCTCGTCCGAGGTTGCGGTCCAAGTCGAGTCGAGTCGCAGTTTGCCAGCGTCAGTTTCCTTGGATTGGTTCGGCGCTGAAGCGGGTCCATCGGGTTGCACTCGGCTTTCGTCGGTCCGAGCGCGGGCTTCCGTGCGCAGGGCAGCAGGCGGGAGCGACGAGTCGGGCTCCGGCTGAAGGGCCCCTTCGACGAACAAATCCCGTGCTCTCAACGACAGCAAGGAATCCTCCTCCAAGCTAACGCCCAAAGCGGTCGCCGCCGCGACCTCGGAACCGGCCTGCAGTTCCGGGGCCGTTTCTAGCAGCCGAATATCCGCCTGGGGCGGTGGGGGCAAACTCGACCACAGGGCTCCGGACCACGACGCGGGTTCATTGTCCGCGTCCGTTTCAGGCGCTCCGGGACGGCGCTCCGATCGGATCAATGGCTTCAATTTCTCGGCGTCCGCTTGGGCGGCGAAGGGTTCTGCACTGGGCCGGTTAGCGGTATCCGGCCCGCCCTCTTTCAGCCCAGCGGTGAACGACTCAAACGATCGCTGAAGTTGGGCCGAGGTGGGGTGAAGGCCGAGGGGGCGCGGCGAGAATTCCACCGCCGGCGTCGCGTGGGGAAAAGTGGCGGGCGCAGGATTCATGATTTGGGTTTGGCTGGGGGAAGCTTGGCCAAGCGGAGTTTTTCAATCAGCTCGTTGGCGCGTTTCGCTTCGGCCGGGCCTTGGGCGGACATCGCTTCGAGGATGGGGCCGATTTCAATCTCCTTCATTTGGGTAAGCGCTTTCACGACGGAAGAATCGTCTTGGCCGCGGAAGATTCCGGCGACGCCCCCGGGGGTCATGCTGGCGTAGGTTTTGGCGAGCCGTTTTAGATTGGTGACCTCGTCTGCTTTTACCTCGACGACCCGTTTGTCGATTTCGGCTTGGATGCGTTTCACGGTTTCGGCGACTTCGTCAATTTCCTTGCGCTCGGTTTTCAAGCGAGTGGACAACTGGTTGAGGTCGTGTTCGCGCGTGGTCAGGGCTTCTTTTTCAGCTTTCAGTTCCTTGATGAGTTGGTCGATCTCCGGATTGAAATAGACCCACGACTCGACGGGCGCCAAAGGCGTCCGCGGGGCCTCCTCGGCGTGGGCGGCCGGGGGGGCGGGCGGGCGGATGGAGGGGGCGGCGGATTGCAGGGTAAGAAGCCAAGTTATGAGGAAGGCGAGGCCGCCGGCCATGGAGGAGATGAGCGGGGATTGAAGCGCTTTCATGGGAGGGAGAGGTCAGCCTAAAAGGCCGGGCGCGGTGCGGGAAGCGGGCAGGTCATCGAGCCATTTTTGCTCTTCGCGCTGCTGTTCCATTTGGTGGCCGGATTGGGCCCGGTCGTGGTGTTTCTGGACGGCTTCGCTTTCGCGCCGGGCGGTGACCATCAGGCCGAGGGCTTGGTTGAGGTGGGCTTCCGCTTGGTCGAGTTGGGTGGCGGCGGCTTGACACTGGTCTTGCAGGCGGGAGCCAAACGCCTGCTGGTGGCGGAGGTCGCCGGCGGGCACGCCTTCGTCGAGCAGTCGGCTGCATTCGGCCTGATTGGCGGCGAGTTCGCGTTCGGCGGCGTCAAGCCGTTGGCTGGCTTGGGCGCGCTGGTTCAGGGCTCCGGCGTAGTGCTCGGTGGCTTCGTGCTCGTGCCGGTCGCGGAGGCGTTGCACGGCTTGGAGTCGGTAGCGAAAGGCTTTCATGGGTTGGGCTCATTTACCGGGCACCTGCGGGCCGCGGGCGCGTTGGTTCCGGCACGTTCATCAACTGGGCGAGCAGCTTCCAACTGTCGGCGGCGGCGAAACCTTCCTGCACGCCTTGTTTGAGAAAGGTGTTCAGCGGGCCATGCAGTTGGATCGCACGGTCCACCACCGGATTGGTGCCCTGCGGATAGGCGCCAATGTTGATGAGGTCCTGATTGGTTTTGTAAACGGCCATCAATTCGCGGGCCCGAGCCGCTAGGTCGATCTGTTCCGGTGTGGTCAGGTCGCGCACGAGTCGGCTGACGCTCTGCAAGACGTCCACGGCTGGGTAGTGGTTGGCTTGGGCGAGCTCGCGGGTTAGCACGATGTGGCCATCGAGGATTGAGCGGACCGCATCGGCGATGGGTTCGTTCATGTCGTCGCCTTCGACAAGGGTCGTAAACAGGCCGGTGATTGAGCCGCGTTCTCCGGTGCCGGCGCGTTCGAGCAATTGCGGCAGGTAGGAGAAAACAGATGGCGTATAACCGCGGGTGGCCGGCGGCTCGCCCACGGCGAGGCCGATCTCCCGTTGCGCCATCGCAAAGCGGGTCACCGAATCCATCATCAGCAGGACATTGAGGCCAGCGTCGCGAAAGTGCTCGGCAATGGTCATGGCGACGAAGGCGCCTTTGAGCCGTGCCAGTGCGGGGTCGTTGGAGGTGGCGACGATGATGACGGACTTTTGGCGCCCGGCCTCATTGAGATCCTTTTCTAGAAATTCCCGGACTTCCCGACCCCGTTCGCCGATGAGCGCGATCACGTTCACGTCGGCCTCGGCGCGACTGGCCATCATGCCGAGTAGTGTGGACTTGCCGACGCCGCTGCCGGCGAAGATGCCGAGGCGTTGACCGCGCCCGCAGGGCACAAACGAATCAATGGCTTTCACGCCGGTTTGGAAGGGGTGCGTGATCCGTTGGCGCCGCAGCGGATGAGGCGGCTGCACGTTGACGCTGACGTAGTTCTCCGCCTGAAGCGGACCCCGACCGTCGATCGGAATGCCGAGGCCGCTGATGATTCGCCCTCGGAGTTTGGCGCCGACCGGGGCTTGGAGCGGCCGGCCGAGGGCGATGACTTCGCAACCGGGATGGATGCCGTGGATGTCGCCGAGTGGCATCAGGAGGACGTGGCGATCGCGGAAGCCGACGATCTCGGCCAGGGTGGACGTTTCATGCCGGGGCGACTCGATGCGGCATACTTCGCCGACGGCGGCCATCGGACCCTGAGCTTCGATCAGCAGGCCGATGAGTTGTGCGACCCGCCCACGATTTTGCAGGGGGCGAGTGTGGCGCACCCGGTGTAGGAGGGTTCGGAGACGGGCTTTAGGAAAGCCGGTTGGGGGCGTGATGAGCATCAGCTTTGGAGTGCTTCCTGGAGCACTTCGAACTTGGTTTCACGGCGGGCATCAATGCTGCCAAAATTGGTCTGCACAATGCAGCCGCCGCGGGTCACCTCGGAGGAAACCTCAAAGGTGATCTGTTCGGCGCCGGTGCCGGATTTTAAGAGAGGCGAATCGACTTGCTGCAAGAGCGCGAGGTCGGCGGGGTGCAACTGCACGCGCAACCCGGCTTTATCTTCGATGTCGGCAAGGGCTTCGCGGACGGCGGCCTCGACATGCGCCTCTGAAATAGGGAGGCCGGCGACGAGTTTGCGGGCGAGTTCGAGGGCGAGGGAGACGAGCGTGCTTTCGCACTCGCGCGCGACTTGAGCGATGGATTGGCGGAGGGACTGGAGGACGCCGTTCTGGAGTTGCACCAAGTCGGCGCGCTGACGTTCCAGTTGCTCTCGGAGGGTATGTTCGGTCTCCTGGCGGCCGCGTTCGTAGGCGGTGTGTTCGATTTCACGGGTGCGCTCGGCGAGCGAATCAGCCCGGGCGGAACCGGTGATCCGGGCGTCGTAAAGCGGACTGGTTAGGCGGATTGGTTCACGCCAGGCACTCATTTGGAGCCTTCCTTCGCACTGTCGCCGAGTTCGATTTCGCCTTCGCTTTCGAGGCGCCGAACCGTCTCGATGATTCTTAGTTGCGCGGCTTCGATGTCGCGCAGTTTGAGCGGGCCCATGAGGGAGATTTCTTCAGCGACTGTTTCGGCGGCGCGTTTGGAAATGCAGCTGAGCAACTTGTTCTTGAGGTCTTCGCTGCACGTCTTGAGCGCCACAGTGAGGTCGCGCATATCCACTTCGCGGAGGATGCGCTGAAGCGCCATGACTTCGAGATTCCGCAGGTCTTCGAAGGTGAACATTTTTTGACGGATCGAGAGGCCGAGTTCGGGATTTCGTTCCTCCAAAATCATCAGCAGTGACTTGCTGATGTTCTTGTCGAGGGCGTTGAGGATGCTGGCGGCTGAGCGGACGCCGCCGGTTTGATTCAGGGCGCGGGTGTGTTTGCCGCCGAGCCGTTGGGTGATGACTTCGACGATTTTTTCCACCACCTCGATCGGGGTCGGGGACAGGGTGGCGAGCCGTTCGACGACATCCTCCCGGAGTTCCTGACGGAGCAGCATGATGAGTTCGGAAGCTTTTTCTGGGGTCAGGTAGCTGGCGATCAGGGCGATGGTCTGCGGTTGCTCTGTCTTCACCAGATTGAAGAGCTGGCGGGCCTCAAGGTCGACAATCTGCTGGATGGCGGCGACCGGGGCGCGCTGGGGGGCTACGCGGCTGATGATGTTGGACGCCTTGAACAAACCGACGGCGCGTTCGAGCGTGCCTTGGGTAAAATCAATGCCGCCGCGCAACGCCGTGCTGGCGTGGACGGCGATGGCGCTGAATTCCTTCAGCACCTCGGCCTGCACTTCTTGGCTCAGCATGGTGAGCTTGGTGGTTTCGGTGCAGACGGCCTCCAGTTCGTGCTCGTCGAGTTGCCTCAGGAGGAGGGAGGCACTTTCCGGACCGAGCACGATCAACAACGCGGCCAACCGTTGCACCTTGGTCATCTTGGCGACCTCAGCGGCGGCCGCGGCAGCGGCGGGTGAAGGCTCGGTGGAACTGGATTTATCGGTGGTGGCTTCCATAAGTTATTTGGAGTTACCCCGATCCATCCAAGTGCGGATGGCTTCGGCCATGTTGTTGGGATTTTCGCGGATCAGTTGATTCAAAACGTCGACCGTGACGATGCCGGGAGGCAGGGAATCGCTGCGGCCATTTTTACCGTCGCCGCCCTGACCGTTGTTGTGACCGTTGCCTTGGCCATTGCCCGCCAACTGCCCCACGGGAATGCCTAGGGGGATCGAATCCAGCGGCGTGCGCTTGAGGGTGCGCCAGAACAAGCCGAGCACGGCGAGGCCTAGGGCGGGATAGATGGAGCGGGTCGCGAGGTTGAGCCAGAATTGCTTCTTTTCCTCCGTCTCAAGGCGTTGGGTGAGTTCCTGCGCGGGTTGATCGTTGAAGGTCATTTCCTCCAGCGTGATCGCGTCGGTGCGGACGCCGTCGGCTCCGTCCATGATCCCGAGGGCGCTCTGGACGATCTTCCTCAGTTTATCCAATTCTTCCGGGGTCCGGGGGGTGGCGACTCGGTTGGTGCTGGGGCCGGTGAGGCGCGCGGCCACGAAGACGGCGGCGGTCAGGCGTTTGAGCCCGCCGGCGGTTAGCGTGGTGCTGACGGTCGTCTTGTTGATCTCGTATTGGTTGTTGATGACCTTCTTTTTGGTGTTGGTCTGGTTGGTGGAATTCAGGTTGGTCAGACTGTTTGTCTCCCCCGTGTTGGCGGAGATGCCGGCGCCGGCGCCGGCGCCGTTCGGCGTAGTGACAAACGAATCGGTGTTCTCGTCGTTGTTGATGGAGCTGCGTAGCACCTGCCCCTCGGGGTCAAACTTCTCTTCCGTGCGGGTCAGGCTGTCGAAATTGATCTCGGCCGACACGCGCACGACGGCTTGGCCGGGGCCGAGCACTTTTTCGAGCATCCCTTCGGCTTTCTTGGTGAAGTATTGTTCGAGTTCCCGGCGGGACGAGAGTTGTGTGGAGGTGAGTCCGGAGATGGAGTTCTCCTCATTGTTTTCCGAGAGCACCGTGCCTTGGTTGTCCATGACGGCGACGTTGTTGGGCTGGAGTCCTTCCACCGAATTTGCCACCAGAAACCGGATCGCGTTGACCGTTTGTGCCGGCAGCGTGGTGCCCGGGGTGTTCACCAAAACAGATGCCGTGGGGCGCTTCAGGCGATCTACCAGTAGGCGGTTTTCCGGCATGACGATCATCACTTGGGCACTCTCGATGCCGTTGACTTGGGCGATGGTGCGCTCCAGTTCGCCCTTGATGGCGCGCTGGTAGTTGGCGCGTTGGACAAAGTCCGAAATACCGAAGGCCGGTTTGTCGAAGATTTCGAAACCGACGCCGGACGTGTTGCGCCCGATGCCCTTCGAGGCGAGTTGCCACCGCATGAGATACACCTTGTCGGCCGGCACCATGATGCCGCCGCCGGGTTGGGTGATTTTGTAGGGCACCTTGGCGTCATTCAGGGCGGCAATAACCTTGGCGGATTCCGCCTCATCCAGTCGGCCGTAGAGTAGGGCGAAGTCCGGCCGGGCTGACCAAAGACCGACCCCGACCAAGCCCCCGATCAGGGCGAGACCGGCGACGAGGATCGACACCCGTTGATTGAGTCCGAGTTCTTTCCAGACGGTCAGCAACTGTTGGCCGAATTGGGCGGGGGTCGCGTTCACAGCGGGTTTTTGGAAAGGGGTTTCACACCTGCATCCGCATCAGTTCTTGATACGACTCGAGGAGCTTGTTGCGGACTTCGACCATCAGTTGAAAGGAAACGCTGGCCTCCTCCACGGCGATCATCGTTTGGTGCAGCGAGACGTCTTTGCCACTGAGTAGACCGTTGACTGCTTCGGACGACGCGGCGCCCTTCGCGCTCACGTCGTTGACCATCTGCCCGAGTAGGTTTCCGAACCCGTCGGGACCGCCCGTGGGAGGGAGCGGTGAACTGGCTCCCGGACCGCGATTCGCCAGTGATTCCGTAACTCCAGCCGGTCCAGCTCCAGGGAGGGAGGAGGTAAACTTCGCCAAATCCGGAGGGCCACTCGGCCCGACCAGCGCCGACAGCTTTTGGAGTTCCGCCTGAGGAATCGCACCGCTTCGGCCCAACTGTTGGGGTAACGACTGGAGACTGGACAGCGGCAGCGAGCCGAGGGCGGAAAGGGGATTCATGGCGCGGGGTCATGGTTGGGAGCGCCTAGCGCTTGCCGATAGAAAGGGTCTGAAAGGCCATGGCGCGGGCGTTTTTCACCACGGCGAGATTGGCTTCGAAGGCGCGGGAGGAACTGATGAGGTCGGCCATCTCTTCATGGATGTTGATGTCGGGCAGGGAGACCATGCCGCGCGGGTTGGCGTCGGGGTGACCGGGTTGGTAAACCATCTTCGGGGCTCGGTTATCGTGCGTGATGCCGGCGACCCGAACTTGGGCCAGTCCAGGCCCGGACAAAGCGCCGCGCTGGGCGGCGAGCACGCTTTCGAACTGCACCTGCTGGCGTTGGTAAGGCTGGCCGTTGGGGCCGCGGCTGGAGTTGGCGTTGGCGATGTTTTGCGAAACCACCTCCATGCGAATGCGTTCCGCGTTGAGGGCTGAGGCGGTGCTGGGCAGGCCGGCGATGAAATTGATCATGGCAGTGGGGGTCAGGCGGCGTGACCGGTGATGGCGAGGCGCAGGCGGAGCAGGGGACCGGTGACCAACTGCGTCTCCACCGAGTGCGCCAGCGTGTTTTGGTTCAGTTGCAACAGTTCGTTCTCCAGTTGCACTGTGTTGCCGTCGGCGCTGGAGACGAGGGCGGTTGAATCCACTTCGAGGGTGGGTTTCAGTGGACTGGTCCGGTTAGGATTGCCGCTCGCGATGGCCTGCTGAAGTTCGGCTTGGAACGTCGGCGAAAGGTCCACCCGGCGGTAATTCGGCGTCTCCAGATTCGCCAGGTTCGAGGCGATGGCCTGGTGTCGGACCGCCGTGGCATCCAGCATCTGTTTGGCGGCCGTGTAGGCGGGCTGATTGAAGATGGCGTTGATCATGGCTCCCGATTCCCACGTTGACGAACCCCACCAAGCACCAGCCATGCCATAGCGTTAGAACCCGCGATTCACTGGCCTTTTCTACCAGCCGGCGCCCTGGCAGACGGGCACTGGGAAAAAGTTACCCGCCTCCGCCTAGCCGCTAGGCAAACTGCGCCGGACCCGTTCGGAACAAAATAGGTTCGAGGAACGCCCGTGACATCGGCCCATGCGCGCGCATCGTTGGAGTATGAAAAACCGGCGCCAATTGTCCGCGACGCTGGCCGTTCTGGCCCTCGCGTGGTGGCCCGGATGGGTGGGCTGCGGACCAGAGTCCGTTCCGGTCCTCCCCGGGCCGCCCCTGAATGCCAACGAACTTCAGTATCTGGGCGACCGATTAAACGAACCTCGCGGGGGTTTTTCCTTTCGGATGCCGCTGGGTTGGACGGCCCAAGCGATTGTCGAAAGTTCGTATCAGGCCGCTGTCGGGCCGGTTTTTGAGGGCTACCTGCCCCACATTCGTGTTAGTCGGGAGGCGGCACCTCTGAATTTTGAATTTTACCTCGCCGAAGCGCGGGCGGAATTGGCGCGGCAACCGGAGGTCTCCGGCGTGGAAGAGGACTCGCCTTTCGTCACGACCGCCGGGGTGAAAGGCCGCCGGTGGGTCGTGTATTCGTTCCAATCAGGCGGCCGAATCTGGCACGCCCATTATCTGTTTCCGGGACCGGGCGAGACCAAGTTGGTGGTTTCCGTCTCGGCTTCGAAGCAAGATGCTTTGCGCATGGCGTTCGTCGCCGATGCCTGCCTGAAGACGCTGGTCATTCGTTAAAGCGCCGCCGCACGGGGATCGGCTTCCACCTCAGCGCGCGTGGGCATGCTGCTTTGGGCGCCGCGCCGGGTCACGGCCAACGCCGCAGCCAGATGGGCAAACCGGGCTGCTTCGACCACGGAACGTCCCTCCAGCAATTGCGTGGCAAACGCGCCGATCCACACGTCACCCGCGCCCACTGAATCCAGCGGCTCGACGGCAAATCCGGGCACATGGCCGGTGAATTCGGCCGAGTCGATCCACGCCCCCGCGGCCCCCAGGGTGATAACAATGCCGGCTTGGGGCGCCCGCTGGCGCAGCGCCGTGGCGGCAAAACCCGCCTCCGCGGGGGAACTCACGTGTTGCCGGGTGAGCTCGGTGGCTTCCTGTTCGTTGGCGATGAGCCACCGGCATTGGCCCAGCAATTCGTCCGGTAGTTCTTGGAAAGGAGCGGTGTTGAGGAAGACCGGCACCCCTGCGGCTCGGCCGTGTCGAATGGCCGCCGCGACGGTGGGCAGGGGGATTTCAAGTTGGAGCAACAGGGCCCGGCATTCGTGCAAATCCCCTAGGGCGGTGGTGACCTCGGCGGCGGTCAGGGTGTCGTTCGCACCGTTGGCTACCACGATCTGGTTTTGCCCGTTGGCATCCACCGTGATCAGCGCCGTGCCACTCGCGGCGTCGGCCCGGCGCACCATTTGCGAAACCTCGACGCCGATCTCGGCCAACCCCGCCACCATGTCGGTCCCAAAGGAATCGTCCCCCACGGCGCCGATCAGCGCGACGGGTCGGCCCATGCGGGCCACGGCGTAGGCTTGGTTCGCGCCTTTGCCGCCGTGGGCACTGCGAAAATTGCGGCCTTGAACTGTTTCGCCCGGTTGGGGAAAGCGGGTAACTTCGAGCACGAGGTCCATGTTGACGCTGCCCACGACGGTGATCATGGACCGGAGCCTAGCTCGGCTTGGCGTCCCCGGCCAGCGTTGCGCTTGCCCGGCTCGAACCGCTCCTGATACTGGGCTCATGCCATTGGCGACTTTGCGCGGCCGCGACCCGGAGCCGGTGATTCAATTCAGCGTGTTCATGCCGAACCGTTTGGGGCGGCTGCACGAACTCACCCGCCGCTTGGCCGATCGGGAGGTGCACATCCTCGCACTCACGGTGCTGGATACGACCGAGAGCACGATCCTGCGCTTCATTTCGGACGATCCCGACGGCGCCCGAAGCCTACTTCAGGAATACGGCTTTCCCTTCACCGAAGTGGTCGTGCTCGCTGTGGAGGTCGAAGGCGAAGGCCGGCTTAAGGATGTGTTGGCCGCCTTGCTCGAAGCGGAGCTGAACATTCATTATGTCTATCCGTTCCTCAATCGGCCCGGTGGCAAATCCGCCCTGGTGATCAGCATTGAGGAACAGGAAGTGGCAGGCGAGGCGCTCCGTGCGCACCAGTTTACGGTGTTGTTTCAGTCCGATCTCAGCCGTTGAGCGCCATGGCCCTCGCCACCCTCACCGGCCTCTGGGTTTATCCGGTCAAGTCCTGCCGCGGGCTCGCCCGCACCGCCGTGCGAGTGACCGCGCACGGTCTGGAGCATGATCGCGAATGGCTGATCGTGAATCCGGCTGGCCAATGCCTGACCCAACGCGAAGACCCGCGCCTCGCGTTGATCGAGACGGAACTGCACTCAGACCGCTTGGAGTTACGGGCCCCGGGGCGCACGAGCTTGAAAATACCCTTGGTGGCAACCGGACGCCTCACCCGCCCAGCCACCGTTTGGGGGGAGACCATGCCCGCGACGGACGAAGGTGACGCGGCGGCGGCGTGGTTGGGGACATTCCTAGGCGGCGACTTCCGGCTCGTGCGTTGGGATCCAGCGCAACGCCGGCCCACCGATCCCGCGTGGACGGGGGGGGAGCCGGCCGAAGTTTATTTCGGTGACGCCTTTCCCTTTCTGGTGCTCGGCGAGGAGACGTGGTCGGAGCTCAACGGCCGCTTGTGGCCGGGCCCCCCGGTGCCCTTGGATCGTTTCCGCACCAACCTCCTGCTCACGGGGCTCGGCGTTGCCGGCGAAGATACGGCCACCATGCTACGCGGTGAGGTCGTCGAATTTCGGCTCGTAAAACCCTGCATTCGCTGCGTGATGACCACGACGGACCAGCAAACGGGGCAACGGCACCACGAGCCCCTGCGGACACTGGCCAAGTATCGTCGCGACCCGCGCTTCAGCGCCCCGGTGTTCGGTCAAAATGCTATTTTGATCCGGGGCGCGGGGGACTTTTTGAGCGTGGGTGATCGTTTTGAAGCCGCTTAAAACGGGCTGGCTGGGTGGCACGGCGCCGGCTGCGCCGTGCGGCGGTCCGCCGATCCAACCTCAGGAAGCGCGGCCTTGTCGCCAGCGGCGGACGGCGGCGAATCCGAGCGCGCCCAGACTCGTGATCGCCGCCCACTCACCCGGCTCTGGCACGGCGGTAAACGTGACGTTCCCGAGCGTGCTGTCGGCGCTGGCAGAAAACGTATTGTCGCCGAGGAAGAGGAAGTTGGGGGTCGTGTAAGGGGCGGTTCCGTAAGCGCGCAGACTGCCGGTCAGGATGGGCACCGTGTTGGCTGTCAGGGTGTAGGCCGAACCTTGAACGGTGAGCGCGTAGGCCACGACGGCGCTGCTGGGATTGAAACCGCTGCTGCCTTCGCCGTGGGTGAAACCGGCGTTTTGCGCCCAGATTTCGTCACCCCAAAAACCGAGTTCAACGCCCTGCAAATCCGACGATATGACGATCACGCTGAACCCGGAGCGGTCATTGGAAGCGTGGGACTCGGAATTCACCTTAAGCTCAAAACCGAGCGTGTAGCCGGTGGCTCGATCCAAGGTGTTGCCGGTGGTGTTCCACCCCCCGCGGACCAGCCCGCCGGTCGTGTCGAAACTCAAAAGTCCACCGGTGACACTGGCTGCGATCGGACTGGTGACCGTGTTATTGATCGCTCCGGCTAGGGTTGCCTGCCCGTAGGTCCATGGATTGAGCAGGTAGCCGTCGGGTAGCTGTCCCGAAGCTGGCTCGTAGAGCAGCCCCGCGAAGGCTGGGGTGGCAAGTAGGGTGAGTGGGGTTAGCAGGAGCCGTTTCACGGGGCGGACGATGTGGAGTGCGTTTTCGACCGTCAAATGTTCCCGGGGCGGATTTCGCCCGAGGTCTCGGGCGCATGGCGGTGGCGTGGCTGTCGGGGCGCTTGGATTCTTGGAAAACCTCCATTCTCCAGTAGGCTGCGGCCCGCATGAAAATATTTTTGCTCACCCTGTGGGTTGTCGCCACGGCGCTGCGTGGCGCTGCGGCGATCCGCACTGAAGTGGTCGAATACCGCGAGGGCGACACCACGCTCGAAGGCTTCCTCGCTTACGATGACGCCACATCCGGCCCCCGACCCGGCGTGGTCATCGTGCATCAGTGGAAGGGGCTCAGTGATTATGAAAAGAAACGCGCCGAGATGCTCGCGGGCTTGGGCTACGTGGCTTTTTGCGCCGACATTTACGGACAAGGCGTCCGCCCGGCGACGGCGGAGGCGGCGGGGAAGCTGGCGGGCAAGTTCAAGGGGGACCGTCCGCTGCTGCGCCAGCGGGTGAACGCCGCCCTCGCGAAGCTGAAGTCGCTCCCGCAATGCAATCCGCAGAAGACGGCCGCGCTGGGTTACTGCTTTGGCGGCACGACTGCGCTGGAGCTCGCTCGCAGCGGGGCGGAGACGTTGGGGGTGGTGAGTTTTCACGGCGGTTTGGGGACGCCGACGCCGCAAGACGCCAAGAACAGCAAGGCCCGGGTCCTCGCTCTCCACGGCGCGGACGATCCCTTTGTGCCTGCGGAGGAGGTGGCGGCCTTTCAAAAAGAGATGCGCGAAGCGGGTGTCGATTGGCAACTGGTCGCCTATGGCGGCGCAGTCCACAGCTTTACCGACTGGAATGCCACCGGGCCGTCCAAGGGCGCGCAATACCACGAGCGCACGGACAAACGGTCGTGGGAAGCGATGCGGTTGTTTTTGGCTGAGCTATTTCGCTGAAGGCCGACGGAGAACTTGTTGGCGGAAATCAGTTTTCAGCGTGTTGCGGCGAGCCGCCGTGCCGCCGCCTTTTAATCGGAACCCGAACTCAGCGGGCTCGTTTTACCACGTCAGGTTGCGGGCGACTCCGAAACCGACCGCGAGGCCGCCCTCGGCGGCAATGACGTAAGGATGGGTAAACGGATTCCGCCACCAGCGTCCGGTGCGGGTGCCCCAAAGCCAGCGCACACCCAGCCAAGCGCCGACGCCCAAACCGCTGACGGCCAACGCATTCAGCTTGAGCGCCGCGACCCATTGGCCGTGCAGCAGGGCGTGCAGCGCGCGGGTGGTGCCACAACCGGGACAGAGCAGACCGGTGGTTTCATGCAGCCAACAGCGCGGGTAGAAAAACTGGCCGGCGGGCTCAAAACTCCACAGCACGCCCAACGCCGCGCCCCCGGCCAAAAATCCGAGTCCGCTCCAGCGGGTCAACCAACTTGGAGGTGTTAGACGCGGTGGGGTGTTGGTGGCCGGGGTGTCCACAGCTCAGCGGAAGGCTGTTTTGATTTCGGGCTTGTTGAGTAGGACGATGAGCCAGACGCCCAGCGGGATGCCGAGGCAGCAGCAACAACTGCCGCAGGGGAGCATCACCAAGATCGCCGCGGCGAAGGCCAGCCCCCACGACTCAAGTTTCATCATCTTCAGCGCCCCGATGAGCATCACGACGTTCAGGCCGATTCCGACCAAGACTTGAACGACGTCGAAAATGCCGATCCCGGCGGTCGCCGCGGCTTGCAGTTGCGCCCGGGCATTGTCATCCAGCGGCAGGTTCATCTGCTCAATCAGCTGAATCCAAGTGCCCATGAAGAAGCCCTTCAGGAACAGCCCGGAGACGGCGAACACCATGCCGGCGATCGCGAAGAAGATGAGGGTGATGGCTGGTGCCTTCAGCGTGCGTCCTGCCGCCTGTGGATCCGGGACGAGGACCGCGTCCCGTGCGGGGAGGCCGCCGGTTGCCGTTGGTCCTAGTCCGCTGGGGGGTGGCCCGAGCGCCCCGGCAAACTCCGGGAACTGTTCCAGCGGTTTCCAGCCAGGGTCACCGTCCCGCTCGGCTAGCGAGAAGCGGTTAAGCCGGTTTTCCTGGATCCACTGGTGGACCTGCTCGGCGGAGATAGGCCCGTATTCCTTTTGATCGGCACCTTGGACGCGATACATGGTGGTGAACTGTTAAGTGAAGAGACGAAACGGTGGGGCTCAGGCGGGAGTCGCGGCCGGAGTCGGATTATCGCGGTAACGGTAGAACTTGGCCACGAACACAAACACTGCGGAAACGGCGAACGTCATGCCCGCATAGAGTAAGAAGCGGCCTGGGGTCACGGAAGAATCACTCGCGCCGTGCCCGCCGCCAAACTGGGTGATCAACGCCACCAAACCATTGCCGGCGGCCACGGTTAGCAGCCAGAAGCTCATGATCGTGCTCTTCATGGATTTCGACGCTTGGGTGTAGGCAAACTCCAAGCCGGTGGTCGAGACGAGCACTTCGGCAGTGGTCAGAATCAGGTAAGGTAACGCCTGCCAAAGCACGCTGATCTTTTCCCCGGCGACCAAGCGTTGTTGCAGCCACGCGACGGCCACATAGGAAGCGCCTGCAATAAACATCCCGAGCCCGATGCGGCGCAGCGGCGTGACGAAGCGGCCGCACAAGGGGTAAAGCACACCGGTCAACAGCGGCACCAAAATCATGACCAGCGCCGGGTTGAGCGACTGCATCTCTTCGCCGCCGATCGAATAGGTTTCAGTCACTTGGAAGGCGACCATGTCCTTGGCCTGGAGAATCCAAGTAGACGAATGTTGGTCAAACATGGCCCAAAACGGTGGGATTAGCGCAAAGATGCTTAACACGGGCAAAACCGACTGGGCCGCGCTGACTTCCTCTGCGGAGAAGCGGCTGCGGGCGCCGTCCCAAAAGGCGCGTCCTGGCTGGCGGTTCGTCAAGGCGGCGAAGAACACGGGGAAAAAGCCGGCGGTGCGGGTTTCGCGGGCGGGCGGCACCATGACGTAACGGTGGCGCCCCAGCCAAAAGATGAACGTCGCCACGGCCATAAGCACACCCGGAATGCCGAAGGCCCACGCGTAGCCGTATTTTTTGGCGATGAATGGAATGGTCAGGAACGAGAAAAATGAGCCGAAGTTGATCGAGAAATAAAACGCCGCATACGCCTTCTGGTAGAGCCGCGACTCGCCTTCGCGGAATTGATCGCCCATGAAGGCCGACACACAGGGCTTGATGCCACCGGCGCCAAACGCAATCAGGCCCAATCCCGCCCCCAGCATCCACGAACGGGCCGAGACACTTTGCGCCAAGTCGCTCAGGGCCAGCACGCCGTGTCCCGCGCAGTAGAACAGGGAAATCCACAAGATCGTCTTGTAGCGACCCCAAAGCCGATCGGACACATAAGCGCCCAAGAGCGGCATGAAGTAGTTCGCCATGATGAAGAGGTGAATCCACAGGGTGGCCGTGTCCTTGGTCAGGCCCAAGCCACCACGAACCACTTCTCCGGTGATGTAACCGGCTAGGATGCCCTTCATCCCGTAGAAGCTGTAACGCTCGCAGGCTTCGTTACCGACGATGAATTTGACCTGCGGCGGCCAACGGTTGCCAGCGGCACTGGCGGGAGCGGGAGAACTCACGGGCCAAGCCAGTAACCGGACCGCTGGCGGGCGGCAAGCCTGCGCTGCGGTGACTTGTGAATCCGCTGGTCGCCGCCCCCAACTTGGTCCGCGCCACCGGAGGCCGGGTCGGCGAAACGCGGGCGCTACGTCGTAGCGCCAGCCATGCCAGACGAGCTCAACGAGGCCGGGCAACCATTCCTTCCGGCTGGTGTTGAAACCGTCGATGCCTTACGGTTTGCCCGTGAATTTGAGCTTCCGACTGCCCGTGGCGCTTTGCGTCGCCAGCTTCGTGTTCACGCCGTTACTGGCGGTGGAAAATGCCTTGGCCGCCCGGGCCGAAGTCGCCGCCGGGGCGGACGTAATCGACGAGCCGGCCGCGTCGGCCGAGGCCCCGGTGGCCCAACCGGATCATGCCAATCCCTACCGCCGGCTGACCCTTCGCAACGCCTTTGCCATCAAGCCGCCCCCGCCTCCAGCCCCGGTGTTGCCGCCCCCGGCCGTGACCAATCCGCCGGTGACGCTGCCGATTTTTGTGACCGGCTTTTCGCTGCTGAAAGGGGTAAAAAAAGTTTATCTCGTCGTGAATCGGCCCGGCTCCAAGTCCCCAGATTACGTGACGGCCAGTGAAGGGGAGGAATTTGAGGGTTTTCAGGTCATTGAAATTAACCCCCGACAGGAATCGGTGCGCGTGCTCAACGCCGGCAACGAGGTGACGCTCAACTTCAAAGACAACGGTATGAAGTCGGTGGCGGGCGGCGCGGGCACGGTCCCTGGCGGCCCCAGCTCGATTCCGGCCCCGCGGCCTAGTGCTGGCGTGGGGGCGGCCGGGGCGGGGCCGACCATCATCGGGCGCGGTGCCGGCAGCGCGGGAGTGACCGGCAGCGGCGCTAATTTTGCCCCGGAACCGGTGGAGGTTCGCGGTCGGGGATCGGTCATTACCGGCGGCGCGGCAATGGATGCGACCGCTCCGGCCGGAATCACTCCGGTGCAGTCCGGTTACGTTGTGCCCGCCGGCGGTTTCCAAAATCAACCGGTGCCGGTTCCACGCACCCGTCCGGCGCCCCCGCCGCCGCCTTTGCCGGGCTTGTAATAACATCACGATCCGGCCCCGCCGCGCCGTCTTTGCCCTTGAACGCCGGCGAGGGCTGGGCTCGACTCCGGAGGTGTCCCCAATTTTTAAGATTCTGCTCGGGATTGGGTTCCTGTTTTTTCTCGCCGGCGGTTGGCTTTGGTTTCGAGCTCAAATTGGATACGAAATAGGGCGGGCCGAGTTTTCGATCCGTTTGTTGGGGCTACCGGTTCGCCGAATTCCCTTCACAGATATCCGCCGGGTGGGCACGCCCAAACGGGAGGGAAATTGGCTGGCGACCGAATCGTGGACCAACTCGTGGGATGTCTCCCATCGCGGTTTGGTGATCCACCGCCAGTCGGGTTGGCGTCGCCGCCTGCTGATCACGCCCACGCACCGCTACGCCTTTCGCCACCAACTCCGCACGGCTGTGGCCCAAGCCACGGGTGGAGAAGCGGGCCGCGTCCCACCGCTAGATTCGACGGGTGACGACGAATAAACGGCCTGCGCACGCATCGGGCTGTCGGGCTCCCTTTCCGCCTCGGAGCTGCGTCTTTGCCGCGCCCCCCGGAGCCTGCCGCCAAGTGGTCAGCGGGCGACACGACCATTGCCGCCGTGCGGGATTGCTGCCTAGGCTCGCGGCTTTCAATGGCAGCAGGACCCATTCTTCCCGGCGCCACGCTCGGCGTGCTGGGCAGCGGACAACTTGGCCGGATGTTTACCATCGCGGCTCGGCAGCTCGGCTACCGCGTCCACATCTATTCGCCCGATTCGGACACGCCGGCGGGGCAGGTGGGGGACGTCGAATGTGTGGCCCCTTACGAGGACCTCGACCGTGTGCGTGAGTTCGCCCGCGGCGTGAGCGTGGTGACGTTTGAGTTTGAAAATGTGCCCAGCGCCACTAGTCGAGCCTGCGCTGAAGTCGTTCCGGTCCGGCCCGAAGGCGAGGTGCTGCACCTGACCCAGCACCGGCTGCGGGAGAAGACTTTCCTCAGTGAGCAAGGCTTCCCAGTCACACCCTTCCGGCGGATCCGCTCGCTCGCCGAATTGGAGGCTGCCGCCAGTGAACTCGGGCTGCCTGCCGTGCTGAAAACGGCCAGTTTTGGCTACGACGGCAAGGGGCAGCAGAAACTTCGGGCCGCTACCGAGCTGCCGGTGGCGTTTGCCCAGCTCAACGGGGCCGAAGGCATCTACGAAGCTTGGGTGGACTTTGAAAAAGAGGTCAGCGTGGTCGCGGCCCGAACGGTAGACGGCCAGTTTGCCGCCTTCCCAGTTTTCGAAAACGCCCACGCCCACCACATCCTCGATGTCACGTTTGCGCCCGCGGCCATCGCCCCGGAAGTGGAACAGCAAGCCCGGGACTTGGCGCGTGGCATCCTCGAAGCGCTGCACGTCGTGGGCCTGTTGACGGTCGAACTGTTTGTCACGCGCGACGGCCGCCTCTTGGTGAACGAACTGGCTCCGCGGACTCACAATTCAGGTCATCTGACCTTGGATGGCTGTGTGACCAGCCAGTTTGAGCAGCAGTTGAGGGCGGTTTGCGGTTTGCCGTTGGGCTCGACTGAGCTGCGGCAGCCGACCGCCATGGCCAATCTGTTGGGCGACGTCTGGTTGGCCGCTGGCGGCACTCCGGACTGGGCCGCTGCGCTCGCGGATCCACGGGTCAAGTTGCACCTCTACGGCAAGGCCAAACCTCGCAAAGGCCGCAAGATGGGTCACCTCACGGCGACCGGCGCCACCGTGGAGGAAGCGGTGGCCCGTGTGCGCACCGCCCGCGCCCGATTGGCGCACCCGCAGGGGCTGACCTCAGCCGCCTGACCAAGCGCCGGGCGGCGAATGCGGCGTAATTGACGCGGTGCCGCTTCGCCCAAGTGTGGGCCTTCGGGCGATCAGTGGTTGAACACGAATTCCGGCGAATTCAGCAGCGCCCAGAAGAGGTCTTCCGTAGCCGTTTGCCGGGTGGTGTCCGGGAGCCCGAAGACGGCGGTCGCCACACTGAGTTCGTCCGCGGTGGGCGCCCGATTGAGCGTGGTGAAGTAGAGTTCGGCGACGACTTCAGCCGG
Organism: uncultured Verrucomicrobiota bacterium; assembly: GCA_903821635.1. Classification (GTDB taxonomy): domain Bacteria; phylum Verrucomicrobiota; class Verrucomicrobiia; order Limisphaerales; family UBA9464; genus CAIWAH01. The sequence continues at coordinate 21,238 of CAIJLV010000217.1, forward strand.
AGGTTTGGAGCTGGCCGCCAGTTGCCGAACGCGCCCGTCGGGGTGGCTGAGCTTCGCCTGAAGGTTGAGTGAATTCATCAGGTGCAGCGATTGCACGACGCTCATTTGGCGGTCGCGTTCGCAGGGCGGATCGCTGCTCGGATTGGGCCGGCTGAAGGCGTCCATGAAGGCGGAATCGATCTTGTAACTCCACGTCTGCATCGCCCGGGTGCCGGGCGCCGTGGCGGCAAAGGAATCGGGCACGCCAGTGGCGTCGTTCACCGCATCGAGCAATACCTCGGCCGGCAGGCGGCGGCGGTAGGCGCGGGAGAAGTTTTTGGTGTCGCCCAAGTTGGTGTCGTTGGGCGTGGAGCTGAGTTGGTAGAGCCGTGATTCCAAGACGGTGCGGACGAGGTGTTTCAGGTCGTAACCGTGGGCCGCAAAATCGGCAGCGAGTGCGTCCAGCAAGGGCGGGTTGACGCACGGATTGGAGCTGCGGAAGTCATCCACCGGCTCAACCAGACCGCGGCCAAAGAACGTCGCCCAAACCCGGTTCACGGCCGCCCGGGCGAAGAAAGGGTTGTTGGTCGCCGTCAGCCAAGCGGCTAATTCAACTCGCGGATCCAGGCCGGCCTCTGGCTTCAGGGGCGGACCGTCGGGCGCGCGCGGGGGCATCACTTGGCCGGTGACCGGATGTTTCACCGCGCCGCCCGGCGCAAAATAGAACGTCTCGCGCCCGGCGGAAATGGGCGGCGACAAACCGGCGCCTTTTTGTTTCACGGGCCCAAAGAAGGCGGCGAACTGGTAGAAATCGTCCTGGCTCCATTTTTCGTTCGGATGGTGGTGGCACTTGGCGCACTCCAACCGCGTGCCGAGGAAAAGCTGGCTAAACAGGGTTGTGAGTTCCGGCGGTTCGCGACGGTCGCGATAGACGACGGCTGGCCCGTCGCGGTGGTTCGAACCCTCCACCAGCAGGAGCTCGCGAACAAACTGATCGTAGGGCTGGTTGGTGCGGAAACTGGCGCGGAGCCATTCATCGAGCGTGAGCACGCTCTTTACGCCAACCCGGTCAGAATTGGGTCGGAGCAGGTCGGCCCATTTGTTGGCCCAGTAATCCGCGAACTCGGGCCGATCAAGGAGTTGGTCGATCAGGGCGCGTCGTCGGGCTTGGGTTTCCGGCGCGGGCGCGGCGTGGGTGAGGGCAGGCTTCGACTCACCCGCGACCGCCGCCCCGGTGCCGGCGAGGAAGGTCTTCACTTGGTCTGGAGTGGGCAGCACCCCGATCGCGTCCAGCGACGCCCGCCGTAGGAAATCCGCGTCGGAGCTGAGTTCCGAAGGAAATAAACCGAGGCGCTGGAACTGAGCGTAGGCCAATTCATCAATGAAGTTGTGGCGGGGCAGGCGGGCATACTGCTCGGCGGGCAACTGGCGTTCCGCGGGGACGAGGAGGTGGGCGGCCGCGACCAAGCCCATGAACCGGGCCACGATGACTCCTTGACCGGTAATCTTGCCGACGGTCAGTCGGCCCCATTCGTCCACTTGGGCGATTTCCTTGTCGTTGGCTTCGAAGGCGGCCAACCGGGTCACATCGCGCACCGAACCATCGGAATAAAAGGCCTCCAGTCGCAATCGTTGAGTTGCGCCACGGTGGTAACGCCGCTCACGCGGGAACACCGCCAACCGCGCCAAAACCGGTTCGTTGGTTTGGGCAAACGCCATGCCTTCCTGAATCCAGCGGTGCAGGACGTGGTGCGTTTCCGAACCGGCCTCGAACCGTTTTCCGCCCTCGTGCGGCACCTGGCCGAGCGGCTTCTTCAGCAACAGGCTTTCATCCGGCGCCGCCGGGAAGACGCGCCGGCCGCGGGCGTCTTTAACAAGCTCGGCAAAATCGTGTTTGGGGTCGTAGGAGAAGACGGACAGCTTGAAGCCGTTTTGCCCCTCCGGCTTGGCGTGGCAGGCGCCGGCCGCACACCCCGCGCGCGCTAGCACCGGCAAGACGTCGCGGCCGAAGCTCAACGGCGCGGGAGCGGTCGATGGGGCAATTTTCACCGGAATCGTCACCACTTGTTGGCCGAAGGTCGCCTTAACGACGCCTTTGCCGGCGGTCTGGGCGAGGATTTCGCCCGCCGCGCTGATGGTGAACGGGGCCTTCCGGCTGACGCTGAACTTGGCTAGGTCAGTAACGTCGTGCTCGAAACCGTCGGCGGTCGTGGCGGTGAGCAGCAGGCGAGTCCGAGGGGCCGCCAACGAAAGGTTCAACGCTTTCGGTTCGGCGACGAGGCCGGTGATGGGGGTGGCCTTCAGCGAGGCGCGGAGCAGGCGCCGGGAGTTGGCTTCATCGGGCTCGACTGGTTGGGTTTGGGGCGGAGCGGATCGAGCCGGCTCCCGGCGGTTGGCGGAGCCCGCCTTTACCTTGACCAGCTCTCCCCGGGAGTGGGCGGGCTGCGCTTCAGGCACGCGCGGCCAGTGCCGCTGTTCCTGACCTTCGCTGTTGAACACTTGCACCGCGCCGTCGTGTCGGCCGATCGCTACGCGTTGGCCGTGGGCGGCGACCGCGAGGCTGAACACCGCGTCTGGCGCGGTGGCGAGGAGGCGTTCGTCGGCGGTGGCGGAGCTCTGTTCGCCGGTGTGGGGCTTGAGGTTGGTGTAGCGGTAAACGCCGCCCGCTTCGGTCGCGGCAAAGATCGCATTGGTGTCGGCGGGCCAAGCCACCGCGTTGATCGCGGCGGAGTGGTTGCCGAGCGTCACCAGTTTTTCGCGGGTGGCGATGTCCCAGACCTTGAGTTGACGGTCCGTTCCGCCGCTGACGACTTGGGTGGCATTGGTGTTGAACGCCGCGGCCAAGACCTGCGCGGTGTGGCCTTCCAAGGTGGCGACTTCCTGGTGGGTCTTGACGTCCCAGACGCGCACCAATCGGTCTCCGCTCGCGGTCACCATGCGCTGGCCATCGGCGCTGAACTGAAGGCTGAACACGGAATCCGCATGGGCGCGCCACGAGGCGACGCGTTCGCCGGTGGCTGTATTAAAGAGGCGCACGAAGCCGGACCGCCCGGCTTCGCCATCCCCGGCGGCAAGTGTTTGGCCATCGGGCGTGAAAGTAACGGCGGTGACGCGGCCCACCCAGCCGTTCGTCCAGTCGTGAATCCGGCGCAGTGGGGCGATTTCCCACAACGTCACGCGGCGAAATGCGGCCGTGGCGAGGCGCTTCCCGTCGGGGCTCCAAGCGATGGCCTGAATGACATCAAGGTGGGCCGGAACCGTTTCGGCGGCGGCTTGGTTGGTGGTTGTCAGGTCGTGCAGTTGCAACGTGCCGCCCTGGCTGGCGGCGAGCCAAGTGTCGCCCGGAGCGAAGGCGAGCGCACCCACGGGTTGGTGGTTGGAGGGCAGGAGTTGGAGACTTACCGGGGCCGGGGCGGGGCCTTCGTCTGACAACGCGTCCGGGTCCCACGGCAAACCGGCCTTGATCCAAGCGCGCAGAGTTTTTACCTGCGCGGCGGGGAGTTGTTTCTTCGGCGGCATGTGCGGATCGGCGTCCGGGGTCAGCGAAGTGACGAGTTTGCTGGCGTCGGGTTTGCCGGGCACGGCGACTACCCCTTCGGAGCCGCCTTTGAGGACGGCAGCGCGTGAGGTGAGCAGTAGCCCGCCTTTCTTTTTCTCCGGGTTATGGCAGGCGAAGCACTCGTCGCGCAGCAGGGGCAGGGCTTTGTGCGCCAGCGCGAGATCCCGCGGGCTGGTCCCTGGCGCGGCGGCGGTGACGGGCACCGCGAAGCGCAGCACCAACCAGGCAAGGGCAAGTCGGGTGGAGATGGAACGGGGCAGCTTCACGATGGAGATGGCTGAGTGTCACGAATCGGGGCCGGCTGACAACCCCGGTTGCGGGCAGGAGCCGGGCTTGGGGTTCGCCGACTTCTGGCTTGCGAAGTCGGCCGCATCACGACGACGGTTTTCGGGTTCTCCAGCACATCGTTATGGCCAAGAAACAACTTCGCATCGGACTCATCGGCTACAGCTTCATGGGTCGTGCCCACAGCAACGCCTTTCACCAAGTTAACCACTTCTTCCCCTCCAGCTATGAAGTCGTCCCGCAGGCCGTCTGCGGTCGCGACGCGGCGAAGGTGCAGGAGTTTGCCGACAAGTGGGGCTACAAATCCATCGAGACTGACTGGCGCAAGCTCATCGAGCGCGACGACATCGACGTCATCGACATCGCCACGCCGAATAACATGCACGCTGAGCAGGCCATCGCTGCCGCCAAGGCTGGCAAGATGATCCTCTGTGAGAAGCCGCTCGGGCTGAACTCCAAGGAAGCCGAGAAGATGCTCAAGGCCATTGAGAAGGCCGGCGTCGCCAACATGGTTTGGTATAATTACCGCCGTTGCCCCGCGGTTGTGCTCGCCAAGCAGATCATCGATTCCGGCAAGTTGGGCCGCATTTTCCACTACCGCGCGAACTTCCTCCAAGATTGGACCATCAATGCCGACCTCCCGCAGGGCGGCACCGGCCTCTGGCGCCTTGATGCCAAGGTCGCCGGTTCTGGCGTCACGGGCGATCTGCTCGCGCATTGCATCGACACCGCCATGTGGCTCAACGGCGGCATCAAGGACGTCAGCGCCATGACCGAAACCTTCATCAAGGAGCGCAAACACAACCTCACCGGGAAGGTTGAAAAGGTGAGCATCGATGACGCCTGCCTGTTCCACTGCCACTTCAACAATGGTTCGCTCGGGCTGTTTGAATCCACCCGCTACGCCCGCGGCCACAAGGCGCTCTATACCTTCGAGGTGAGCGGCGAGAACATGTCCCTCAAGTGGGACCTGCATGACTTGCACCGCCTCCAAATCTTCGATTACACCGACGAGAGCAAGGAACGCGGCTGGAAGAGTGTCCATGTCTCCGACGGCGACCATCCCTACTGCGGCAAATGGTGGGTGCCCGGGCTCCAACTGGGTTACGAACACAGCTTTATCCACGCCATGGTTGAGTTCGTGCAGGGCTTGGAAAGCGGTCAGGGCTGCAAGCCGGACTTCAAGGATGGCCTCGCCACCGATTACGTGGTGGACGCCGTGCTCGCCTCGGCCAAGGCAAAGAAATGGGTCAAGGTGAAGCAGGTGAAGGCTTAAAGCACAGCAATCGGCCGATGCGTTTGGCAAAAATTGCCGGCCCGCGCCCAACCCGGCGCGGGCCTTTTTGCTGAGGCGGACCGGAATTTCTGGGGTGCCGCCCCACTTGGCCCGGCTGGCCCGAGGTCTAGGATCGCTCAATTTGGGGTCGGCGGTGTCGCGGGGCTTGCCTCGGGGGCACCGGGTGATTCACTAGCGCGGTTCCATGAAGAAACTTCTGTTCAGCCTCCTCCTCGCAGGGGCCACGGCCATGGCGGCCGAGCCCAATGTCTTCAACGGTGTCTGGGTGATCGACACGGCCGAAATGAACGGCCAACCGATCGCAGCCGGTGACGTGCCGATGCTCGACTTGGAGTTGAAGGATGGCGCCTACGTGTTTCGCGGTCCGGAAAATACGGCCAAGGGCAAAGTTACCGTGGACATGACCAAGACGCCCATCGTCATGGACGTCGAGGAGGTCGAAGGTCAAAATCCCGGTGCTAAGATTCCCGCCATTGCTGAACTGACAGCCACCGGTTTTCGCGCCGCCTACAGCTTTCAAGGCAGCCGTCCCAGTTCGTTCAAGACCAGTGATGGCGACGGCGTTTTCATCGCCAATTACAAACGCAAGCCGGGCACCGAACCCGCGGTCAAGCCGTTGCGCGCGTTGCTGTTACTCGGGGGGTGCTGCCACGACTACGCCAAGCAGAAGGACCTTTTGAAAGCCGGCCTCGAGGCCCGTGCCAATCTCCAGATCGACATCATCTATTCGCCGGACGGCAGCACCAAGCCGCCGCTGGCCATCTACGGCAAACCCGACTACGCGCAGGGCTATGACGTGGTGATCCACGACGAATGTGCCGCCGACCAAAACAACGAAGAAGTTGTGAAAGGCGTGCTCCAGCCGCATCGCGATGGAATGCCGGGAGTGAACCTCCACTGCGCCATGCATTCCTACCGCATCGGCAACCCCAACGAAGCGGCGAAGCCGGGCACGCCCCATGGCTATTGGTTCGACTACCTCGGACTGCAATCCAGCGGCCACGGCCCGCAAAAGCCAATTACCGTCACCTACACGGAGCCCACGCACCCGATCACCAAGGGATTGGGGAACTGGGTGACCATTAACGAAGAGCTCTACAACAACCTCATGGTTTGGGGTTCGGCCAAGCCGCTGGCTCGCGGCGTGCAAGGCGAGGGCAACCGCGTGGGCACCACTGATTCCGTGGTCGCTTGGACCCACGAATACGGCCCCAAGAAGGCGCGCGTTTTTTCGACCACCATTGGCCACAACAACGAAACCGTGGCCGATCCGCGTTACCTCGACCTCGTCACCCGCGGCCTACTGTGGTCCTGCGGCAAGCTGACGGAAGGTGGCCAGCCGATGGTGGGCTTTGGGGTGGGTGGTAAATAATCCAAGTTCGCCCGCCTGCCTGACGCCATCGGCCGCTGCCGATGGCGTTTTTCTTGAGCACTGACTTAGGCACCGGTTTGGCGGGCTGATCCTCCCGGCTGCTTGACTTGAGAAGAGTGGGCCGCACGCTCGGGAGGAATTCGCGCATGGAATCTTCCCCCCCAAACTCGGCTGAAACAAAAGCCCCTGCCGCCGGGTCATCGGGCCAGACAATGACCTCCGGCCCCAAGAAAAAGCGCAGCCTGAAGTGGCTGTGGGTAACCGCGGCCCTCCTCCTCGTCGCTGGGAGCGCGGGTGGATTCTGGGGCTACCAAAAATTCTCCAAGAAACCGCTGACGGTGCAGACTGAGAAGACCGCACGGCGCAACCTGACGGAGTTGATCACGGCCACCGGCAAGGTTCAGCCGTTCCTGTCTGTGAAAATCAGCCCAGAGGTCTCCGGCGAAATTATCGAATTGCCGGTCAAGGAAGGTCAGGCCGTCAAAAAGGGCGACCTCTTGGTGCGGATCAAACCCGACTTCTACATCGCCAGCCGCAATTCCGCGGAAGCCAGCTTCAAATCGGCCGAGGCGGGGCGCACGACCGCCATCGCTCAGGCGGCCAAGGCCGAATCCGAGTTCAAACGGAATCAGGAGTTGTTCGAGAAGCGACTGGTCAGCGAGTCGATCTACGATGAGTTCCGCACCGCCTTCGATGTGGCTCGTTCGCAGGCGAATGCCGCCAGCCACCAAATTGAAATGGCCCGGCAGTCACTGAAAAAAGCCGAGGAAGATCTGCTCAAATGCACCATTTACAGCCCGGTGGACGGAACGATCAGCAAGCTCATCTCCGAGAAAGGCGAACGCGTGGTGGGCACCGGCATGATGGCCGGCACTGAGATCATGACCGTGGCTGACCTTAACGAAATGGAGGCGCGCGTCGAAGTGGGCGAAGTGGATGTCGTGTTGGTCCAACTCGGGCAGCGCACCCGGTTGGAAGTGGATTCGTTCCGCGACCGCAAGTTCACCGGCTTCGTTACCCAGATTGCCAATTCCGCCAAGACCACTGGCCTCAATAGCCAGCAGGAGGCCACCAAGTTTGAGGTGCGCATTCGGATTGCCGACAAGGATCGGTTTTTGCCCGGCATGAGTGTGACGGCTGAAATCGAGACGCGGTATCGCACGAACGTGCTGACGGTGCCGATCCAGTCGGTCACCACCCGACTCCCCAAAGGGGCCAAACCGGACGCGCAGAAGCCGGCGGTGACCAAGGCCGAGGACAAGGAGCTGGAACAAGAATTCGCCGACCTGACCCAGAAGAAAGACAAGTCCGGTCCGAAGCCGATTGATGTCGTTTTCACCGTGGCCGGTGACAAGGCGAAGTCGGTCCCGGTAAAGCGTGGACTCAGCGACGAATCGTATTACGAGATCTTGGAGGGGTTGACCGAAGGCCAAGAGATCGTCACGGGCAGCTACAAGGCCATCGCGCGCGAGTTGGAGGACGAAAAGCTGGCCCAGGTGGACAACACCAAGAAGGACGCGAAACCGGAGGAGAAAAAGTAGCCGGCTCGGAGTTGGTCATTGGCCCTTGAAAATTGCCGCTGCCGCATGTCCCTCATCCAAATCCACGACCTGACCCGCCGCTACGTGATGGGCACGGAAACGGTCCACGCGCTGCGCGGCGTGTCGCTGTCGATTGAGCGCGGCGAATACATCGCCATCATGGGGCCGTCCGGTTCGGGCAAGTCCACCCTCATGAACCTGCTCGGCTGCCTCGACTCGCCGAGCAGCGGCTATTACGAGCTGAACGGCGTCAATGTCGCCCACATGGACGACAATGAACTCGCCGAGATCCGTAACCGTGAGATCGGTTTCGTCTTCCAGAGCTTCAATCTGCTGCCGCGCTCAGACTCGCTCCACAACGTCGAGCTGCCGCTGATCTACGCCGGGATGCCGTCCGAAGAGCGGCGGGAGAAGGCCATCCAGACGCTCACCCATGTCGGTCTGGCCGAGCGGATGCACCACAAGCCGAACGAACTTTCCGGTGGGCAACGCCAGCGGGTCGCCGTGGCTCGGGCGCTGGTGAACAACCCGAGCATCGTCCTGGCCGACGAACCGACCGGCAACCTCGACTCTCGGACTGGCGAGGAAATCCTCGGCCTGTTCGAGACGCTTTCGCGCAAGGGCAACACCATCATCGTGGTCACCCACGAGGAGGACGTGGCCCAGCACGCCCGCCGCATCATCCGCATCCGCGACGGCCTGATCGCGGCGGACGAGGTGAACCCGCATCCGAGGGCGGCGATGAAGTTTGCCCAAGAGCAATCGGCATTGACCCTAAACGGGTAACTCTCACGTCGCTAGCATGAGCATCCTCAAAGGAGCGATCGGCATTGTTTTCGGAACATGGCTTCTTCTTGGTCTGTTTGTTTCTCCTGTGCTGTGGGTGTGCAGCGCGGGAGCTAAGCCCGAGAATCGTTTGAAGTGGATCATTGCTGGCTTTGCAAACTTGATAGCTTGGGGTGTGGCAATTGTCTTGTCTCGGGTCCACTGGGTGCAATCGGGGCGCATATGACCCTCCTTTCCGAGTTCAAAGAGTCCGTGATCATCGCTTGGGCCGCGCTCCGGGCGAACAAGCTGCGCGCCGGTCTGACGACGCTTGGCATCGTCATCGGCATCGTCTCGGTGACGCTCATGGGCACGGCCATCACGGGCCTGAACGCCGCCTTCAAGAAGAGCCTCGCTGGCATTAGCGCCGACACATTGTTCATCCAGCGCTTCTCGTGGATGACCGGTGAAACGGAGTGGCGACTGTCGCGAAATCGTCGGGAAATCACGCTACAGAACGCTCGCGATGTGGAGCGTCTGGCCACGCTGGCGGCGGCGGTCGCCGTGGAATCCCAGGGCAACGGCACGGTCTCGGTCGGTCGTAAGCAGGCGCGCGGCGTCTGGGTCGAAGGCAACGACGAAAACAGCTTGCTCGTGCGCGGACTTTCCTTGTCGTCCGGGCGCTGGCTCACGGAGTCGGATGTGCAGTCTGGCCGGCCGGTCTGCGTGCTGGGTAGCTACTTGGCGGAGCGCTTCTTCCCCTACGGCGGCGCGGTCGGCAGCAAGGTGAAGCTGAACGACATGAATCTGGAGGTCATCGGCGTGATGGAGAAGCAGGGCTCGTTCTTCACCGGCTTCAATCTCGATAATCAGATCGTCCTCCCGATCACCCGTTTCACCCGCGATTTCAGCCGGTGGCCCGACTTCACGATCCAGGTGAAGGTTCGGGACTTGAGTCAGATGGAGGACGCCAAGGAGGAACTCCGCGGCATCATGCGCAAGTTGCGCCGCGTGCCGCCGGATAAGGCCGACGACTTTGCCATCAACCAGCAGGATGCGCTGATCAATTTTTTCAACGCCGTGGGTGGTTCCATTGCCGCCGTCGGGCTGTTCATTAGCGGCCTGTCGCTGTTCGTCGGCGGCATTGGCATCATGAACATCATGTTTGTGAGCGTCGCCGAGCGGACGAAGGAAATCGGTATCCGCAAAGCCATTGGCGCCAAACGCCGGACCATCCTGGTGCAGTTTCTGGTCGAGGCCGCGACGATCACGCTCGGTGCCGGCATTCTGGGGCTCCTCATTGCGTGGCCCTTAACGCTGGTGGTGGACAAGTTCTTGGCTGCCTCCATGCCGTGGTGGCTGGTCGGGGTAGCGTTGGTGGTGTCCGTGCTGACTGGCGTCGTGAGTGGTTTCCTGCCGGCTTGGCGGGCCGCCCGGATGAATCCGGTGGATGCCCTGAGGGCAGATTAAAAGGGGCTCAACGTGAAACGGATCAACTTCATTTCCGAACTCCGCGAAGCCTTCAGCATGGCGCTGAATGCGATCGCCGCGCACAAACTGCGCTCCTCCCTCACGCTGCTGGGCATCCTCGTCGGAGTGTTCAGCATCATCTTGGTGATGACGGCGATTCGCGCCTTGCAGGGCAGCATCGAGGGCCAAATGTCCCAGTTGGGGAGTGATACGTTCCAAATGCAGCGCTTTCCGGCGATTCAGGTGGAAGACGACATCGAGTCCCGGGAGCGATACATGCGGCGGAAGCGGTTTTATTACCCGAACGCGGCCTATATCCGCGAACGCGCCACCTTGGCGAAGAACGTCAGCGTCAGCTCCGAGGTGGATTTTGGTGAAGTTTCGTCCCGCTTTCGAAAGACCAATCCGAGCATCAGCTTTCGCGGCATGAGTCCGGAGTCGTTCGCGACGCGCAATCTGGTGGTCTCCGCAGGGCGCCCGTTTGTAGACAGCGACTTGGCGGGGGCTCGTTACGTTACCGTGCTGGGGGCCGACGTGGCGAAACGGTTGTTTCCGTTTGGCTCGCCCTTGGGAGAATGGGTCCAGTTCAAGGGAGTCAAGTATACCGTCGTTGGCGTGCTGGAGCCTAAGGGCAGCATTTTCGGCCAAAGTCAGGATGGCTTCCTCGTCGTGCCGATGACGACCCTGCTGAACCGCTACGGACGGGAGACTCCGCTCACGATCCAAGTGCAGGCGCACAATCAGGCAGTTTATGAAGACACAGTGGAACAGGTCCGGGGCATCCTGCGGGCAATGCGCAAAGTGCCACCCGGCGAAGGTGACGACTTTGAAATTGTTTCCAACGATTCCCTGATCAAGCAGTTCCGGACGATCACCTTGGCGATCCGGGCTGGGGCGGGAATCATCGCCAGCATCGCCTTGGTCGCCGCCGGCATCGGGATCATGAACATCATGCTGGTCAGCGTGACCGAGCGGACCAAGGAGATTGGCATTCGCCGCGCCATCGGGGCGAAGAAGCGGAACATCATGACCCAGTTCATCCTGGAGGCGATCGTGCTCAGTGAACTCGGCGGCGTGTTGGGAATCCTGATGGGCATCGGGGCCGGTAATCTGGCGGCCATGGCGTTGGGAACTCCCCCGGTCTTCCCTTGGGACTGGGCGTTCATCGGGCTCGTCGTCTGCTCCATCGTCGGGATTGTGTTCGGCACTTTCCCCGCGTGGAAAGCAGCCAACCTTGATCCCATCGAATCGCTTCGCTACGAATGATTCGGTTTCGATGACGGATCCTCACGCAGCGGTGGCCCTGCAGCGCAAATTAGACCGGCTATTTGCCGGCTTTCGCGACTGGTGCGTGCTCTGGGGGTTGGCCCGGCTCGCCCGCGACACCACGATCGAATTCACCGGTTCCCTGAATGACGCCCTCGGACAATGTGACCTGCGCGCCGGCCGGATTACACTCAACGCCGTGCTGCTGCATTCCGCCAACGAAGGCCTGCTTCACGAGACGCTTTGCCACGAAGCCGCCCACCTTGTCGCGCATGTGCGCTATGGCGTCGGGATTGCCGAACACGGCCCGGAGTGGCAGCAATTCATGCGGCGAGCCGGCTTCCCGCCGCGTGCCGTCATTCCGCGGAGCCGGGTTACCGGTCTGGACCGAGACTGAACCGCCGGTTGCTTCGGGGCGGCCTCCGTGCATGCTGCGCTTGGCCGGTGAGCAAAACCCGCAACCGGCCCCTCCTCAAATGCCCGGACTCAGCGCCGTTCCACCGTGCGTCCGGGCCAGTCTCCCTTATGAAGACCGGATATCTGATCGACATGGACGGCGTGATCTACCGTGAAAACCAACTCATCGCCGGGGCAACGGAGTTTGTTTCGGCACTACTGGCCACGGGCACACCCTTCCTGTTTCTCACCAATAATTCCGCCCCCACGGCGGAAGATCTCGCGGTCCGCCTCCGTCACTTGGGCGTGCAAGGACTCGCTGGCCGCCATTTCTACACGTCGGCGATGAACACCGCCGACTTTCTGAGTGAGACCCACCCCAACTGCACGGTGTTCGTCGTCGGGGAAGGCGGTTTGGTCGCGGCGCTCCACGAGCACAAGATCGCGAATGACGCCATCCAACCTGACTACGTGGTCGTCGGCGAAGGCGCGGCCACCACGGACAAACTCGCCAAGGCGCATGAACTGATTGAAAAAGGCGCTCGGCTGCTGGCTACGAATCCCGACAATTGGTGCCCGGTCTCCAGTCAGAAAACCCGTCCTGGGGCCGGGGCGCTGGCCGCGTTCCTCGAATCCAGCACCGGCCGCCGCGCCTACTATCTGGGCAAACCCAACGGCTATATGTTTCAGCGGGCGCGCAAAAAGCTCGCTGAATCGGCCCGGGCCACGGTTGAGCAGGTCGTCATGATCGGCGACACGATGGAAACCGACATTCGCGGCGCTGTGGAATCGGGCCTGCTCGGTTACCTAGTCCTCACCGGCTCCACCAAGTTAGAAGATGTCGGTGACTACGTTTACCAACCCACGCGGATTCTACAGAGCGTTGCCGAGCTCACCCCCGAAGTCATTTCGGGAAAAATCGGTGATGGCGGAGTGCACGTGGGCCAAACCGGGCGCAGTTCCGGGTCGCGGCACGGGCAACGTCACCAGACGGATGTCTTGGCCTTGCACAAGCCCCGGCCGCGTCCTGCTATGACCAAGTAGGGAGGCTCTCCGGGGGCTCGAGCGGGGCTGGGTGGGCATGCAATCTGCCGCTCAGGGCTCAAGGGAATCACTAAATTAGCCGATGGCCGGGAAGGCCGGCTTCCCGGCTAATTGGGTTCACTAATTTTCCTATGAAGCTCATTTCCTTGGCACTTCTGACCGCGACAGTGGGCACTTGGCCGGTGGCGCAAGCCGGGCTGATCTTCCAGTTCGACTACAGCTACGACGCTAATAACTTTTTCTCCGCGGCCCAAAAGAGCGCCTTGGAGTCAGCCGCTTCGTATTTGGAGACGCGCATTGAGGATAACTTATTGGCGATTCCCGCCACTGCTTCGAGCGGTCAAACATGGAAGCCGGTTTATCGGAACCCGGCGACCGGAGTGCTGGTGGACTATGCCAACATGGCGGCCATTTCAGTCCCCGCGCAGACGCTGTTGATCTATGTCGGCAGTCGCTCGATTGGCGGCGGCACCCTGGCGCAGGCGACGTCCGCGACCTCGGTGACCGCGCTTCAGGGGCCCAGCGGCGATCCTTGGCGAACCACCGTATTGGGACGAGGGCAGACGGGCGTGGATATTTATCCGACGGTCGCCCCCAACACGAGCACCGACTTTGGGCCATGGGGCGGTTCCATTGCCTTCGATGCCAGCTCCAGTTGGTATTTCGATGCGGATGTCAGCACCACCGAGGTGCCAAGCGGCCAATTCGATTTTTTCTCCGTCGCAGTGCATGAACTGGGGCATCTCTTGGGCATCGGCCTCGCCAGCTCTTGGACCCGCCAAGTTTCGGGCACGACCTTCACTGGCGCCGCCTCAGTTGCCGCCAATGGGGGCGTTGCCCCGCCGCTGCAGACTGACGGGGGACACTGGGCCAGCAACACCGCCAGCGAACTGCCCAACTCCATCACCCCGCAGGAAGCGGCCTTGGATCCGGACATCACCGCGGGCACGCGCAAATGGTTTACGGATCTCGATTGGGCGGCGCTGGAGGACATCGGCTGGCAAGTGACGCCCGTGCCAGAACCGGCCGAGGTCACCCTCTTTGCCGGAGTGGGCTTGGGTGTCTTTGGCTGGATTCGTCGGCGTCGGCAGGCGGCCGCCCGGGCCGTCCGGACGAAATAATTTCGGGGCGGTTAGCGTTGGGCCGCGGCTCGGAGGCCTCCCGACTCAGGAAGCCCACACGCGCGCCTTTGGCATGCGCCCGAGGTCCGTCCGTAGCCCTCGGGCTGAGGACTTTCCCGCGCGAAAAGTTCGAGCGAACCGGCCTGGCATGCCCGTTTCGACCGCGCGTAGCGGTAGCTGGGCAAACTTACGCCCACGAAGCCGAGCCGCTGGGCTACGTTGGGCTTCCGCCGCGGTGAGGGCGCGCTGTTTCCAGCGCAAGCTGGATCCCCAGCGGCGGTGGGCGATTTCACCACTCCGGCTGCGATTGCGGGCGGCCCGGGGAGCTACCTTCCACGCACGTAAGTTGGTTTTTCTGGGCCCAGTGGAGTGCAAAATCTACCAGCGCTCGGTGCCGATATTCCGACCACGCGTCGCGCAGGCCGTAGTGGGTGAGTGCGGCCTTGAATTGCCGGAAGGCGCCCCGAGCCTTGGTTGCTTGGGCGAGTTCAAAGGCCACGGTGCGGTCTGCTAGGGCGGAGATGAACCCTTGCATGGCGGTATATTCGGGAAAATCGGCGGGCTTGGGGGCAGGAATGAAGCGCTTGCCCTGATCCGCCACGATGGCGCGGGCTTGTTCCAATGGCAGGTTGGAGCTGTCGCCCAATTCTTCACCTTCAAGCCGCTGTGATTTCGCGGCCCTGACCAAGACCGCATCCATGATGATCACCCGACCAGTTTGGCGGTTGATGTAAGCGGCGTGCTCGGCGGTCCGGAGCTTCAGAGTGTCAACGAGGTCTTTGAGTTTGACGGGCGGATTCATGCGCGAGCGGAACAGAGGGTAACAATAACGGGGCGGTCGGCCGGAACCGCCCGCCCAGCGAACCCTAAGCCGGCCCGGGGGCGGTCGGCGAGTTCAGAGTCAAACGGGCCAGATTCCGGTTTAGCGGCCCTCTTCAATCACGATTCGCCGGTCGAGGGTAATTCCAGTAACGGACTGCTTGGTTCCGGAAGGCCAGGTAATTTCGAGGGCATCGACCTGAGTGGCCCGCCCGAGACCGAAGGTGACTTCGAGTTCGCTGGCGCTGAGGTAACTTTTGGCCGACATGACTTGGCGCCACTGGGATTCGCCTCCCGCGGTGAGTTTGACCCAGGCGCCGAGGGCATCCCGGTTGGACTTCGAGCCGACGAGTTTCAGCCGGACAAAATGATGGCTCAACGATTGGTCGTTGCGAACCAGCAGGGGCGGGCTGCCGACTTCAGTCAGCACCACATCTAGATCCCCGTCGCCATCGAGGTCGGCAAAGGCGCTGCCGCGACCGACGATTGGTTTGAAGAGTTCGCCGCCGGCTTGGTTGGCGGTCACATTGATGAAGCCCGCGTCACCCGCGTTCCAAAAAAGTTGGGCGGGTTGGCGGTAGGATTGGCTCGCTTGGACCTTGGTAATTTCCTCTTCGAGATGGCCGTTGCTGGTGAGCACGTCCAAGCGGCCGTCGAGGTCGTAGTCGAAGAAGAAGAAGCCGAATTTCAGGAGCAGCCGGCTGGCGGGGCCGAGGCCCCACGAAATCGCTTCGTCGGTGAACAGGGATCCGTCCCCTTGGGCGACGTAAAAGGCGGTCATTTCATTGGCGAAATTGCCAATCCCGATCGCCGCCTTGCCGTCCTTGGTAAACCGGGCGGCATCCAAGCCCATCGCACCACGGGTGTTGCCGTAGCTGTCAAAGGCCAGACCGCTCAACGCCCCGACTTCCTTGAAGGTGCCGTTCTTCTGGTTCTCGAAGAGGAGGTTTTGCGTCGTGTCATTCGCGACCACGAGATCCATCCAGCCGTCACCGTTATAGTCGAACGGGGCGACGCCCAAGGTCTTGGCTAGCGGGACCCCGGTGGCGGCATTTTTCACCTGCACCCCGGCCGCGGCGGAGATGTCGGTGAACCGGCCGTTGCCGTCATTGCGATAAAGGTGTGGGAACGCTCCTTGAAAATTCATCGGCGGACCGTAGGCGCGGCCGACGCCGACGAGCGTGTAACCGACTTCGCGGTCGATTTCGGGCGACCAACGGACGTAGTTACCGACGTAGAGGTCGAGGTCGCCGTCGTTGTCCAAGTCGAAGAAGGCGCAGGCGGTGCTCCAATCCGAGGCCGCGCCCGCCACCCCAGCACTGGCGGTCACATCGCGGAACTTGAGTTGACCTTCGTTACGGAACAACCGGCCGCCGCCGACGGCGGAGAGAAAGACGTCCACTTGGCCGTCGTTGTCGAAGTCGCCGAGCGCGACGCCCATGCCGTAAAGGGGCACCTCCAAGCCAGAACCGGCCGTGGCGTCGGTGAATTTGCCCGAGCCGTCATTGCGGTAGAGGGCGGCGGTTGCGGGGCGGGTTCCGGCGGGTTGCTGGCCGGGCCAGTGGGTCGAATTGACGAAGAGGAGTTCCGGCGCGCCGTCCCCGTCGAGGTCGGCAAAGGCCACGCCGCTACCCATGGTTTCCGGCAGGAGCTTGTCGCCGGTAGCGCCATTTTGGTGGCGGAAGGTAATGCCGGCGGCCGCTGTCACGTCGGTGAAACGGGCGGCGGGAATTTGGGCCAAGGCGTTGGTTGAGGCCGCTTCCGGGGCTGAAACGGGCGTGACCTTCACCGGGTCGGCGGTCCGCTTGGGCTTCAGCGCGACATAGGCGCCTCCGCCCAGCACGGCCAACGCCACCACGGCGATCAGCGAATTGCGGACGCCGCGGCCGATGGCGGCGTCATCCTGCTGGACGAATTCCTCCGGTTCTTCGGGAGGGCGGGAATTGGGGGTGTTCATGGGGCGGAAAGGCCGGGAGTGAGGTTGGTTAAGGCGGAGCCCAGCAACTTGGCGGCGGCGGGCCGCTGGCCAGCGCGGGCGGTTTCAACCAAGAGGTTGGCGAGTTGGTCCTTGGCAGCGCGCACGGTGCCGGACATGGAGGGCGGTTTGGCTACCGGTGATCCGCTCCGGATTTCGGCCGCTGGGCTGGTTTCTGGGACGCGATCGGGCTTTTGCTTCGTTTGCTGCACGGCGGGTGGCCTCGGTGACAATTATTTTACTGCTGTCCGAGGCTGCTGGGCGGTTTCCAAGCGGGTATTCGGCAGCCCCAAGGCACCCGGCCGCTGGAGGTCGTAGATGACGATGGCTTGGGCGGCGTGGTCGGCGGCGGGATCACGACGCCGGGCGGCAGATACGGCGTGGTCGCGGGCGTTGTCGTCGGGGCGGTATTTTTCGTGGAGTCGACGGTGTTCCTCGGCCTTGGTTTTTTCACCCAAGCTGGCGTGGATGAGGGCGAGATTGTAGTGCGCCGTCATGTTTTCGGTGTCGATGGTGAGCGTGTCTTGGAAGCGTTTTTCGGCGGCGCGCAGGAATTCGTCCCGGCGGGTTGGATTGGTCCGCTCCAGCTTGGCGCGTTCGAACAGGGTTTGGCCCAGTTCATTGATCACCTCGTAGTCGCGGCTGAAGTTGAAGCCCCGCCGTTCGAGTTCGGGATAGCGGTCTTCCAAGATGCTCGTGAACTCCTTGATGGCTTCGTCCAAGTAGCCGTTCTGCTTGTTCACGAGGCCATTGAGCCAGGCGATGGTCCAACGATTGCCGGGCGGGGTAAATCGGTTGGTATCGTTTGCGCGTTGTAAGGCGAGCACGGCGTCGTTGAGGCGGCCTTCTTTGTAGAAGACTCGGGCCAAGTTGAGCGGCCCGTCAGGGCGACCCAGTTTCTCCACTTGGTCGAACGCGTGCGCCGCTTGGATGAGTTCGCCCTTTTCGCTGCCTTTGTCGCCCTTCAGGAACAGGCCGATGCCGTAGTCATTCCACCGCTGCCAGGGGGGGATTTCCCGGGTCTGCGTCGCCCACGCGGCGGGCAGTGGGGGGCCGCCCTCGATCGGGAAGGTGATCTTATCAGAGCACATCACCGTGATCGGGAGCGGGTTGGTGAGTTGGAGCGCGGCGCCGCGGGTGTAGCTGGGGGCAAAGGTGTAGTTGTAGTAAATCGTATCGAATTTTCGGTAGTTCAGCTTCATCTCGACCGTCAGTGGCTCCTTTTGGTCAGGCGGGACGGTGAGGCGATAATGGACGACGTGGGCGGCCCCAGGCGGGATCTGGTTGTTGTAGAGGGGGACAAAAATGTCCTGTGCATTGCGCTGGTCGATCCGGTAGCCGTGGCGGTCGAGCATGTAGACATTTACGAAGTGCGACCAAGGGTCAGTCTCCTGAAAAGGCCCGCGTCCGCCGCTGCGGCCGAGCACGTCACCCGAACTGTCGGTCACGGTGGCGTCCACCCAGAGTTCATTGGAATCCACCGTGCCCTGAGTGAGCGGATGGCCGACCTTTACGGTGCGAATGACGGTCTCAATGAGGTAGGTGTGGCCCGGCTTCAACTTCGGCAACGCAGGTCGGAGCGGAGCCATCAACGGAGCGTCAATCGTCCCACCTTCCTTCACGCCAAAGATGTCCAGGCGCACGGTGTCCTTCATGAATTCCTGGTGCTTCTGGATGATCTCGGCCTTCACCTCGGCGGGTTGATCGCGCACGTAGGCGACGCCCGTGTTGGCGCTGGGGAAGAGGTGGTTGTGGACGGCGGTGAACTCGTTCGTGCCGTATTTTTTTGCGGAGAAATCGGCGGACCGTTCGAGCGGCATGTGGCATTCGGCGCAATTCGCTTTGGCCTGGTCAGGGAAGTAAAAGGCGCGTGCGTTGATGCCGGAGACGCCGGAGAGCAGGAACGTGTCGTAGTGATTCTGCCCGCGGAGCCAGTCTTTGTAGTCGTTCACCGTCTTCGGGATGCTGACCTTGTGGCAGGTCGAGCAGAACTCGGTCGTTTTATGGAAGTCCTTCAGGAACGTCTTTTTATGGAACTCCGGTTTGCCCTTCAAGAGCTGCTTGTTGAGGAAGAACGCTAGGGAATTTGTGGGCGCAAAGGCGAACGGGTAATGCACGGGCTCCTCGATCGTGTAGTTGCCGTTGCCGATATGGCCCGGGTCGCTGCCTTCTAGGGCCGTGATCGAATGACACGCCACACAGGTCAAGCCGGCCAAGGCGGTCGGATGCTTTTCAAAATCGAAGTTCGGATCGTCAAACGCGCCGCTGAAAAACGGCACCGGGTCATGGCAACCGGCACACCACCGGGACATTTTCACGTTGCCGTCGCGCTTCAGGGCCAAATCACGGGTGCCCTTGATCGAAGCGAGGTAAAACGGGTTGTTAAACGAGCTGAAGCGGTGCGCCGAATGAAACCAGCCGTTGTAGGAATCCTGGTGGCACTCGAGGCAATACTCATTGTTCATCAGCTTCGCCGGTGGAATGAAATTGCCGGTCGCCGTGCGCGCGCTGCTGGGGTGAAAATACTGTTCGCCTTCCTTCGGTCCCTTGGCGTTCCAAACCCGCGGATCATGTCGGTGCAGAGCTATCATCGCGACCACCAGCGCCGCCATGCCGGCGGCCCACCCTAGGCCGACCTTCCATTTGATCCGCGGGCCGGCGAGCCGGTGCAGGATGTAGAGCCATACGCAGAGCAACGGGGCGAGCACATGCGCCCAGTAGGCGGCGCTCCGCCCAGTCTGATGGCGCACTTCCAGCCATTCCAAACCTTCGACGCGCATCAACACGAAGCCCGTGCCCAGCACGACCAGGCTGGCAGCAAACAGGACGTAGCCCACCCACACTGCCTTCCGGTTGGGCCGGTTCGCCGTATTCAGAATGTGGACGACGTTAAAAACTAGGAACGGAAGGATGAAGATGATCCCCAGCACCAAGTGCCCGAGGAATTGAAACTGATAGAAGTAGTTCTGGTAGCTGACGCCCTTCCCCCGCTCCAGCCACTCGAAGAATGTGATCGCGGCGAGATAGGCCGAGTTCACCCCGAGGAGGGCTAGCAGCGTCCACACCAAATTCAGCACGACCCGCAACTTGGGGCCGATGGCGCGGACGTATTTTTTCTTGGCCGGCGCGGGGGGCGCTGCGTTCGTCGAGGGCGATGAGGAAGCGTCGTCGGCCATATTAGGTGAACAATTGGCGGCGAGGTTGAGGATCGTGCGGCGAGATGTAATCGGCTTGGGGTGAACTGCTCGAATTCGGGGGTGAAATAGAGAATTCTAGGGCTGGGCGAGGGCGCCAGCGGGCAGGCTTGCGCCGAGAACCGTTCGGGCCAAGCTCGTCCGGCTTGAACGACGATTTCGCTGATTCCACCCTCGTGCTGGTCGGGCACGGCTCGACCCTGAACGCGGACTCGTCCGCGCCCACGCACCAGCACGCAGCCGCCCTCCGGCAGCGTGGCCTCTTCGGGCAAGTGCTGACCGGTTTCTGGAAGGAGCAGCCGACCCTCGCCGGGGTGTTGCGCGGGGCTTGGGGCCGCCGGGTGTTCGTGGTGCCATTGTTCATCAGCGAGGGCTACTTCACCGAACAGGTCATTCCGCGGGAAATGGGTTTTGCCCGCCGGGGCCCGAACGAGTTCGCCCGAGTGCAACTGCGAGGCACACAAACCGTGGCTTACTGCGGCCCCGTGGGCACTCACCCAAGCATGACTGACGTCATTCTGGCCCGCGCCGCCGAGGTGGTCGCGCCGTCGTCAGCGAATCCTTCTAGGCCGCCGGTTCCCGCCGAAACCAGTCTCTTCATTGCCGGCCACGGCACGGGCAACAGCGAAAACTCGCGCCGTTCCATCGAACGCCAAGTGGAACAGATCGCCGCCCGGGCCGAGTTTAGCTCAACGCACGGTGTTTTTATGGAGGAGGAGCCGCGCATTGCGGACTGTTTCAACTTGGCGACCACGCGGGATGTGGTCGTGGTGCCCTTTTTCATCAGTGATGGCCTCCACAGCCAAGAAGACATTCCGGTGATGCTGGGCGAGCCTGAGGCCGTCGTGCAGGACCGCCTGCGGCGAGGCCAGCCCCCGATTGCCAACCCGACGGAGCGGCATGGCCGGCGGGTTTGGTATGCCCGCAGCGTGGGGTATGAACCCCGCTTGGCCGAAGTCATTCTCGAACGGGTGCGAGAAGCGGCTTCCTGGACCGCCTGAGCCGGGCGGGCCGGTCGCGGGTTGGCTTTTTTTGGATTCGCCCTGGCTTCTCGGCCGCGCTAAATCCGCGCGTGCGTTTCCGAAAAGTTACCCTCGTGGGTGTTGGCCTTCTGGGCGGTTCGCTGGGCATGGCGATTCGCCAGCGGGGGCTTGCGGAGCAGGTTTGCGGTGTCGTCCGCCGGGCCACGATTATCGCCGACTGCGAGCGGTTGGGAGCCGTGGATCTCGCCACGGGAAACTTGGGTTCCGCCATCCGCGGGGCCGACCTCGTGGTGCTCTGCTCGCCGATTGGGCAGATGGGTGCGCTCACGCGGGAATTCCTGCCGTATTTGGAACCGGACGCGTTGGTCACCGATGTCGGCAGCGTCAAAGGCCCGATCGTGGCGGAACTTGAAGGGCTGATCGCCAAAGCCGGCGGTCACTTTGTGGGCAGTCATCCCATGGCGGGTTCGGAGAAAACCGGCGTGCATGCGGCCCGTTCAGATTTGTTCGAAGGCTCGCTTTGTGCCCTCACGCCCACGCCCCGCTCGAATCCCGAGGCCGTGGTCCGCATCCGCCAGCTATGGGAAGCGATCGGGGCCCGCGTCCTGTCGCTGACGCCAGCGCAGCACGATGATTTGGTTGGCCGTTCGAGCCACCTGCCGCACGTCGTGGCGGCGGCGTTGGCGAACTACGTGTTGAGCCCGGCGCACCCCAAAGAGCAGGGCGCCCTGTGTGCAGGCGGCTTCCGGGACACGACGCGCATCGCGAGCGGTTCCCCGGAGATGTGGCGCGACATCGCCCTCGCCAACCGGGAACACCTCGGCCGGGTTTTGGGCGTTTTGATTGAGGATTTGCAGGAATTCCAGCGGTCGCTCCAGCAGGCGGATTCGCCCGCCATCACGGAGTTTTTCACGGCGGCCAAACAGCGGCGCGACGCTTGGGTCAACCCCTCCGCTACGGCCAGTGCGGAGTGAGTGAGGCCTCGGCTCGGCCCCTTATCATTGGCCCCCACGAGGGCGGTGGGCTGGCCTCACGCCCGAAACTTGAGCGGGGGAAATGTGCCGCCCAGCACGGCTTCGCTTGACGTGCCCAGCCAGTCCTCCAGCACGCCAGCGTAAACGGAGCGGAAATCGGTGGAGAAACGCACGTCACCGGCCAACAGGTCGGCCGGTTTGAGCGAAGGGGCGGAACCGTGCAGGCCCGGTTGGACCCGGCTACCCAGCAGAAATACCGGCGCCGCCGCGCCGTGATCGGTGCCGCCGCTGGCGTTTTCCGCGACCCGGCGCCCAAATTCGCTGAAGGCGAGAACTAGCACCCGGTCGAGCTGGCCCAGGGCCTTCAGGTCGGCGAGGAAGGCTTTGAGCGAATCCCCCAAGTCCGTGAGCAACCGCTGGTGGGCGGGCAATTGGCCGGTGTGGGTGTCGTAACCGCCCTGACTGGCGTAATAAACCCGTGTGCCTAGGCCGCCTGCGATGAGTCGGGCGACCAGCTTAAGGTCGTTGGCGAGGTGGCTGGCGGGATAGCTAACCTGGTTTTTTGCCTGTTGGGAGCGGGCGCGGATTTGGTCGCTGCTGAGCTGGGCGTCCAAGGCCGTGCGTTCGAGGAAATCGAGCGGCGAAACCGGCGGCGGACTGCCGCTCAACTGCTCAACGCTGCCCCCGGCTTGGCTCGGATCCAGCAGCGCGGCGGGCTCGTTCGCGGCGTTCATCGCGCGGTAAAAAGTCTCCCCCCCGGCCCGCTCGCCGGCTTCCGGCGCATCGCCGTCCACATAGCGAAACGACTCGGGATTTTCCACGGCGACGCCTTTAGATTTCCGGGCGGCAAAGGCCAGCGGCGCCTGACGACCGACGCACAGCCCGACGGTGGGCTCGCTGCCGGCGCAGGCGTGATCGAAGTAACGGCCGAGCCAACCTTGGTTGGAGAACCGGTCGCTGGCGGTCGCCGTCATCCAGATGTCGGTGCTGCGAAAGTGGGACCGGTTCGGGTTCGGGTAACCGACCGCTTGCACCACCGCGAGTTGGCCGGCGTCGTGCAGCGCTTGGAAGCCAGCGAGCGCGGGATGCAGGCCGGTGTGGTCATTTAGCCGCCGCACTTGGTGGGCCCGAAGTCCCAGTTTGGGGCGGGCACGGTGGTAGTCGTCGTTGGTAAAGGGGACGAGCGTATTGAGCCCGTCATTGCCGCCGGCGAGTTGGAGCACGACCAGGATTGGGGCGTCCTGGTCGGCCACTGGGGTAGCCTTCAGAGAATCCGCGGCGTGTAATTGCTCGAAAGTGGCCGCAAGAAACGAGGGCACGGTGCAGGTCAGCGCGCCGCCTAGGGCGGAAGTGCGCAGAAATGAACGGCGGGTGGACAACGGGTTCATGGGGCTGGAAAGGGCGGCTGGTTGGGGTGATTACGGGGTTTAGGTGAGCTGGTATTCGGGCGTGCACATGGCGAGTCGGAGCACGCCTTGCAGCTCGCGGGCCTCCAAGCGGTCCTGCGCAGCCAAATAGTTACGCAACGAATGCCGACTGCGCTCGGAGTAGGTGCCGTTGATCAGTCGGCGCTCCAGTTCGGCTAGAATCAGGTCTGGATCGTGCCTGGCCTCCGGGGCAAACAGCCGGGCAACTTCCGTCGCGCCGGAGCGAGTGAGACGCTGGAGACGTTTCGCCGGCCGTGGCTGCTGAGGCTGGCTGGCTTTGCGGGCGAGCGCGGGCAGGCTGTTTTGGCCGGTGACAAGCAGGAGTGCGAGGTTGTGTCGGTTGAGCAGCGTGTTGGTGTTGATCCAAGCCGCGCCGCCGTCCCAGCCCTTCACGTTGGGCGGGTTGAACAGTTCCTGCCCGAGGTTGCGTTGAATCTGCACGCAGAGCAGGGGCGGGGGCAGGCGGCGTTCCAACTGGCGGCAAGCTTGCACCAACAACTGCACCGGCGACTTGATCTGCTGCCGTTGAAGCGGGGGCGCGTAGAACGCTTCGCTGAGGAACAGCGTGCGCAGCAGGGGCCGAAACTCGCCCCGCTGACGGCGAAACTCCGCGGCCAAAGCCGCTTGGAGCGTGGAATCGGGCGCGGCTCCGGCAAAAAAAGTCCACAGCTTGGCGGTAATAAACCGGGCGCTTTGCGGGTGGTTGGCGATGAACTGGAGCACTTCGTCGGTCGTCCATTTGCCTGTCTGCCCCAAGATTGTCTTGGGGCCCGCAGCGCGCAGTCGGCGGCGTTCGGCCGGCTCCAGCTTATCCCGATCCAAAGTCAGCCCTGTCAGCGCACGGGCGAGTTCGGTCACGTCGCGTTCGGAGTAATTTCCCTCGCCGAGGGTGAAGAGTTCCAAAAACTCACGCGCGTAGTTTTCGTTCGGGTGGTCGGGTTTGCTCTGGGCCTGGTCCAGCCAGATCAGCATCGCCGGGTCGCGGGTGACGGCGGCCAACAGTGGTTCCCAGCCGCCTCCTCCGAGCCGGCGGAAGAGGTCGTTTTGGCGCCACATGAGGTAGGGGTCCTTCACTTTTTGCACGCTGGTGGCGAAGTGGCCGTGCCAGAATAGCGTCAGTTTTTCCTGGAGCGGGTGCTCCCCACTGACCATGCGGTGCAACCACCAGTGCTGGAGTTCTAGCAGTTGTTCCCGGTGCCGTTGGTTGCGCTCTTTTTGCAGGCGTTTGCGCTCTTCTTCGCCCGCCTTGCGGTAGGTGCGCAGGTGTTCGACCCGGTCGGGATCCGGTTTGGCCCACGCCGGGGCTGACGGGCCGGGCGGCAGCGCGGGAAACGAAATCAGTCGCTCCACGGCGTCCGTCAGCTTGAGGCGGGCCAAGGCTTCGATTTGGGCGGGCGAGCCGCCGAACCCGGCCCGGTTTAACAAGTGGGCGGCAGTGCTATAATTCCATCGCCCGGCGGGCAACTCAGCGACCATATGCCCCGGCAGACGCCTCGGCGGGCTGGAAGGTTGCATGGGGAATCTATCGGTGGCGCCGGAAGGGGCGTCCGCTTGCGACTCCGGGACGGCCCGGGCATGTTCACGAGAGTTGATGCGTTTCCACTTTTTGCTGCTGGTCTTGGCTTGCCTCAGCGCCCTGGTTTCCGCGCTGGCGGCGCCGGCTCCGGTGCCGCGCGAATTTCGCGGCATGTGGATTGCCACGGTCGGCAACATCGACTGGCCCTCCAAGCCGGGCTTGCCGGCCGCCCAGCAGCAGGCGGAACTCCGGGCGCTGCTGGATGGAGCCCAAAGACTAAACCTCAACGCGGTCGTGTTTCAGGTGCGCACGGCGGCCGATGCCCTTTATGAATCGGCCCTGGAACCGTGGTCCGAATACCTTTCCGGCCGCATGGGACAGCCGCCGAGTCCGCGCTGGGACCCGTTACGGTTTGCGTGTGAGGAAGCCCACGCTCGCGGCCTCGAACTGCACGCTTGGATCAATCCGTATCGCGCCCGTTATCATGGTTCCCGCTCGCCGGCGGCGGCCAGCCACGTCAGCCGGAAGCACGCCGACTGGACTGTCTCCTACGGCCGCTATCTGTGGCTCGATCCCGGCCATGCCGAGGCCCAGGCGCACACCCTCCGGGTGGTCACCGACTTGGTGCGGCGCTATGACCTCGATGGCCTCCACATCGATGACTATTTTTATCCGTATCCCGAAAAAGTCGCCGGCAACGGCTCGCTGTTGGCGTTTCCGGATCAGGCGTCTTTTGGGCGCTACCAGCGGGGAGGGGGCCGGCTCGCCCGGGATGATTGGCGGCGGGACAATGTAAACCGGTTCGTGGAGCGACTGGCGGCGGCCGTCCACGGCGAAAAAGCGTGGGTCAAATTCGGGATCAGCCCGTTTGGCATCTGGCGGCCGGGTAGCCCGCCCGGCATTCAGGGACTGGACCAGTTCGCGACGCTCTACGCGGATGCCCGGTTGTGGCTTAACCGGGGTTGGGCCGACTATTTCGCGCCGCAACTCTACTGGCCGACCAGTCGGCGCGAGCAGAGTTTTCCGGAGTTGCTCCGCTGGTGGACGGCCCAGAACACGCAGGATCGGCTCATGATTCCTGGCCTTTCCAGCGCCAGTATCGGCAAGGATCGGGCTTCGACGGACATCGCCAATCAGGTCCGGCACGCCCGCGAGCTCAAGGCTGACGGCGTGCTGTTTTGGAACGCGAGTAGTTTGCGACTCAACAAGGGTGGGGTCGTCACGGGGCTCACCGAGGAATTGTTCAGCTCGCCGGCATTGACGCCGCCCACTCCGTGGCTCGGCACCAACGCACCGTCGCGGCCAGAACTGACGGTGGAATTCCAAGCTGGCGGCGCGCGGGCGGATTTCTCCTGGAACCGTGGGGCCAAAGCCGAACCCGCGCGCGTGCTCGTGTTCCAAAGCCGCATTGCGCGGAGCTGGCGGACGGAGGTGCTGCCGGCTGGCTCGGGGCGCCGGAGTTTCGACCTCCAGCGCGGTGGGGCAGTGCCGGATGAAGTCTGGCTCTATGGCGTGGGGCGCACCGGGATGGCGGGCGCACCGGCGACTTGGCTCAAGCCGACGGCAGCCAGTCGGTGAAGCAAGGGCGGGGTGCGGCTCAAAACTGAAGCCGGCCAGCCGGGGACCTTGAAAACAGTTGGAGATTCCTTTTGAGGCCGGTTGGGCAGCTCAATTAGCGTCAGTTCGACCACTAACTGATGAAAGTTGTCATACTTTGCGGGGGATTGGGCACGCGCTTGCGGGAGGAAACCGAATACCGGCCCAAGCCGATGGTGCCGGTCGGCGGCCGGCCGATCCTGTGGCACATCATGAAGCACTACGCCCACCACGGGCATAAGGACTTCATCCTGTGCCTCGGCTACAAGGGCGAGGCCATCAAAGACTACTTCCGCAACTACCTGTGGAACACCTCCGACGTGACCCTGAAGCTCGGGCGCAACCCGCAGATTAAATACCATTCCACCCACGACGAAGAGGACTGGACCGTGACGCTGCTGGAAACGGGGGCGGAAACACAGACGGGTGGCCGGCTGCGGCGGGCCTTGGCCCATGTGCCTGACGACACGTTTCTGTTCACCTACGGCGACGGCCTCACCGACAGCGACATCAACGCCAGCGTGGCTTTCCACCGCGCCCATGGCGCGGTGGCGACCATGACGGCGGTGAAACCCAGCGGGCGGTTTGGCGAGTTGGCCATGGACGGGCTGACCATTACGTCCTTCCGGGAGAAGCCCGAGCAGGAGAGCGGCTACATCAACGGCGGATTCATGGTGCTGGAGCGGCGCATTGCCGACTATTTGGATGCGGATGACGGCTGCATCTTCGAGCGCAAACCGTTGGAACGCCTCGCCCAAGCCGGGCAACTCAAGGCGCATTGCCATGACGGCTTTTGGCAGTGCATGGACACCTATCGGGAACAGCAGTTGCTGGAAAAACTGTGGCAATCCGGGCAGGCCCCGTGGAAGCGTTGGTAAACATGGCAGCTGCGTTTGGAAATGCCTTTGCGGGCAAGCGGGTTCTCGTCACCGGGCACACCGGTTTCAAGGGCGCTTGGCTCGCCGAATGGCTCCTGACTCTGGGCGCCCAAGTGACCGGGTATGCGCTCTCGAGTCCGACGTCGCCGGCGCTGTTCGAGCAACTCGGTTTGGCGGCGCGAATTCGGCATCTCGAAGGCGATATCCGGGATGCCGCCAACTGGCGCCGGGCCGTGGACAGCACGGCGCCGGAGTTCGTGTTTCACCTGGCCGCGCAACCGTTGGTGCGCAGCTCCTATGTCGATCCGGTCGGCACGTTTGACACGAATGTGTTGGGCACGGTGCAGGTGCTCGAAGGGCTGCGAACTCTGCCCCATCCCTGTCCCGTGGTTTGCGTGACCACCGACAAGTGCTACGAAAATCGCGAGTGGCTTTACGGCTACCGCGAGGAGGATCCCTTGGGCGGACATGACCCCTACAGCGCGAGCAAGGCGGCGGCGGAGATTGTGGTGGGGGCGTATCGCCGGTCCTTCTTCAGCCAGCACCCGGTTCGCGTGGCCAGCGCTCGCGCCGGTAATGTCATCGGCGGTGGGGACTGGGCGCTGGATCGGATTGTGCCCGACAGCATCCGGGCGTTGATTGATGGCCGGGCAATTCCAGTCCGCAACCGCCACGCCACCCGCCCGTGGCAACACGTCCTTGAACCCCTCAGCGGTTACCTCTGGCTGGCGGCGCGGATGGCAGCCGACGCCAAGTTGGCCACGGCCTTCAATTTTGGCCCGGCGCATGATGCCAACCGAACCGTCGGAGAATTGGTAACCGAACTCCTGCGGCATTGGCCGGGCAGTTGGTCCGATCAGACCCAACCGGCTGCCCCGCATGAAGCCGGTCGGCTCCAGCTCAGCACGGACAAGGCGGACGCGCTGCTGGGTTGGTCGCCCACTTGGAATTTTTCCGAGGCCATTGCAGCCACGGTGAATTGGTATCGGACGGCGCACACCGCTACCCCGGCAGCCATCCGCTCGCTGACGCTCAACCAGATCGCGGACTACCATGCGGCCGCCCGCCGACAGCGGATCGCATGGGCCATGGACCCCCTTTGATGATCTCCTTCTGCTGCCGCGCGTGCGGTTCCACTTCGGGCCGGCTGATCCTGGATTTGGGCAGCCAGCCGCTCGCCAACAACCTGCTTACCGCCGCGGACCTCGCCAAGCCGGAGCCGAAATTTCCGCTGCGCTTGGCGCTGTGCGAAACCTGCTGGTTGCTGCAAATCACCGACATCGTGCCGCCGGTCGAGTTGTTCAGCGAATACCTCTATTTCTCGTCGTTCAGTGACGCCATGTTGCGCCACTCTGCGGCGGCCGTGGCCCAGCACCTGCGGGAATTTCAACTCGGTCGCGACAGCTTCGTGGTCGAGATCGCCAGCAACGACGGTTACCTACTGAAAAACTTCGTCGCGGCCGGCGTGCCGTGTTTGGGCATTGAGCCGGCGGCTAATATCGCCCAAGTCGCCCGGGCGCAGGGGATTGAGACGCTGTGCCAGTTTTTCGGCACCACGACGGCCCGCCAATTGGCGGACACAGGCCGCCGCGCCGACCTGATTCTCGGCAACAACGTCTTTGCGCACGCGCCGGACACCAACGATTTTGTGGCCGGTTTGGCGGCCCTGCTCAAACCCGCCGGGCGGGTCGCCCTCGAGTTTCCCTACGCGTGCGACCTGATCGAGCACGTCGAGTTCGACACCATTTACCACGAGCACGTCTTCTACTTCACCCTCACCGCCTTGGGGCCGCTGCTGGCCCGGCATGAGCTCGAAATGATCAACGTCGAGCGGTTGCCCATTCACGGCGGCTCGCTGCGGCTGTTTGCCGCCCGTCGGGGTGTCTATCCGATCCAACCCGCAGTCACCGCGCTGCTGGCGGAGGAGCAGGCCAAGGGGGTTGGCTCGTCCCGTTATTACGATGACTTCGGCGACCGCGTCCGCCGCATTCGCACGGATTTGTTGAAGCTGCTGGCTGAGCTGAAGACGGCTGGCAAATCAGTGGCCGCTTACGGTGCGTCGGCCAAGGGCAGCACGTTGCTCAATTTTTACGGTTTGTCGGCCGACACCCTAGATTTTGTGGCGGACCGCAGCACCGCCAAACAAGGTCGGCTGACCCCGGGAACGCATCTGCCGATTGTGGCTCCGGAGGAACTCACGAAGCGCCAACCTGACTACGCGTTGCTGCTGACGTGGAACTTCGCCGAAGAAATTCTCCGGCAACAACAGGCGTTTCGCGCCGCGGGCGGCAAATTCATCGTGCCGCTACCCGAAGTTCGGGTGGTCTGAGGTTGCCGCCGCCGTGGCCCGCACACGTTCGTCTGGGGAAATTCGACAATGAAATTCACGTCCGCCCAACTTTCCGGAGTCTGGTTGCTCGAACCGGAGCTGCGGGCCGACGAACGCGGCTGGTTTGCGCGGACTTGGTGCGAACAGGAGTTCGCCGCCCACGGGCTCAATACGCGCTGGCCGCAGGGCAACCTCACCCACACGCTCCGCCGCGGCATCATCCGCGGCCTGCACTGGCAGTCCGAACCGCGACCTGAGGTAAAGCTGGTTCGCTGCGCTGCCGGAGCCATTTGGGATGTCGTGGTGGATGTGCGCCGCGACTCGCCCACGGTTGGCCGCTGGGAAGCCTATGAGCTAACTGCTACCAACGGTCGTCAGCTCTATATCCCCGCGGGCTTCGCGCATGGCTTCCAGTGTCTCGCCGACCACAGCGAAGTCAGTTACCTGATGGGCGAAACCTACGTCCCCGAGTTGGCCCGCGGACTCCGGTGGAATGATCCGCAGCTCGGGATCGCTTGGCCGCTGGCGGAAGCGTTCCTTTCCGAGCGCGACCGCAACCTGCCACTGCTCGCGGAATTGAGCTGCTCGCCATGCGCATCCTAGTCACCGGCGGCACGGGTTTTTTGGGCGGCGCTTTTGTCCGGGCGGCGGTAGCTGCCGGGCATCAGTTGGCGGTGCTGTCGCGGGCGAAGGCGGGCGACAGGAACGGACGCACGCTTGGTGAAGCGGGCGTCCAGCGGTGGGTGGGTTCGTTGGGTTTCCCACCGTGGCGGGAGTTAGAAAAATTTGCGCCAGAAGCCTGCGTTCACGCCGCGTGGATTGCGACGCCGGGCGTCTATTTGGAGTCGCCTGAGAACCACGACTGGGTGCGGTGGAGCGCCGACTTCCTCACGCGGTTGCCCGCTTGGGGTGTGCGTCATCTGACTGTGCTCGGCACCTGCATCGAGTATCAGATCACTGGGCAAAAGCTGCTGGAAGACGTGACGCCGCTCGCGCCCGTCTCGACCTACGCTCGCTGTAAATGCGCGCTGCACGAGGCGTTGGTGGGGGGCGGACTTCCGACTTCGGCGCCGCTCGCTTGGGCCCGCATTTTTTATCCCTACGGCGTAGGCGAACACCCGGCCCGCCTCGCTAGTTCCCTGCTCGCCAAATTCCGGCGGGGCGAACCGGTCTCCTTGAAAACCCCCCGCAGCACCAAGGATTACATCCACGCCGATGACCTTGCCGCCGCGCTGCTCGCCGTGGTGGAGCAGGGGTTTGCCGGCCCCGTCAACATCGGCACCGGCGAAGGCGTGACCGTCGAGCGTGTGGCGCGGGAATTGGGCCGACTCATGGGCCGTTCGGAGTTGATCCAAGTGCCGGAAAATCCGCCGGCCGACCCGTTGGATTACGTCGTGGCGGACGCCACGCGGCTGCGTTCGCTGGGATGGAAACCGCAGGTGACGCTTGAAGCCGGGTTGCGTCGGCTGGTAGAGGCTGGCGCGTCATGAAGCCACGCCCTGACTGTCCCGGCTGCGGTAGCGAATCGCTGACCGCCCCGTTTTGCCTGCCCCGGCAGCCCGTGGTGCTCAATTACCGCTTCAAAGATGCCGACTCAGCCTCCCGGCTGCGCCGCCGGGACGTGACGTTGCGGCAGTGCCGGAAGTGCGGCCTCGTTTGCAATGCGACGTTCGACATTGGCGCCATTCCCTACGACGAGAACTACGAGAACCGACAGTCGTTTTCGCCCGCCTTCCAGACGCACCTCGACAAACTTGCGGCTGAGCTCACGCAACGGAACGCGTTGCAGGGCGGTCGCATTCTGGAAGTCGGCTGTGGCAAAGGCGACTTCCTCCGCTTGCTCTGCGAGACGGCGGGCGCCCGGGGCGAAGGCTATGACACGTCCTACGAACTGCGCGCGGAACCGGCCGGCCTGAGCTTTCACAAGCGCTACGTGGGCGCGCTCGATGTGCAGGCCCCGTTCGACGCGGTGATCTGCCGGCACGTGGTCGAGCACGTGCCGGAGATTGGTGCCTTCCTGCGGGAGTTGCGCGCCATCGCGGCGGCGGCGGGCGACCCGGTCGTGGTGTTGGAGACCCCGCGCTTCGAGTGGATTGTCGAGCAACTCAGTCTGTGGGACGTCTTCTACGAGCACTGTAATTATTTTCCGACCGCTTCGCTCGCGCACCTCTGCCGCCTCGCCGGCTTCCGCGTGGTGCGCCACCGGCAGGTGTTTGGCGGCCAGTATCAGGTGCTGGAACTGCGGGTCGCTAAGGCGGGCAAACGTGCGCTCAAGCCCCCCGGCATTCCGGAACGGGCACGGTTGGGCGATTTTTCCCGCCGGGCGCGGAAGCATTTGGACCAACTGGCCGCGCAGTTTTCCCAAGCGGCGGCCGGGCGCGCTTGGGCGGTGTGGGGCGCCGGGGCTAAGGGGGTCGCGCTCGTAAACCACCTGCACGGCTTCAAGCCCCGGTGCGTGGTGGATTCCAATCCGGCGAAACAGGGGGGCGTGCTGCCCGGCAGCCGGATTCCCATCGTCGCGCCCGACGATTCCGGGTTGTTGGAACTGGGACTCATCGTGATTGCCAATCCGAACTACGCCCGGGAAATTGGGGTAGTTCTGCAACGCCGCGGATTCACCGGCCGTGTGCTGACTCTTTAGACCATGAAGTTGACCATAGACACCGACCTGAAGACGCTCGTTTGCGAAACCGCCGCGGGGAGCGAGCAGTTGCCGTTGTATTCCGACCGGGCCTTCGACCTGCTCGCCGAGCAGTGGGTCAAAGTGGGCTGGAACCAGCGGTATTCATATACCTTTTCCTGGTTTGGCCGCCCGATCATCCAGTTGCCGGAAGACATGGTGCGCACGCAGGAGGTCATCTACCGGGTGAAGCCCGACGTGATCCTCGAAACCGGCGTCGCCCACGGTGGCTCCCTCATTTTTTACGCGTCGCTCTGCAAGGCGCTCGGTCGCGGTCGGGTCATCGGCATCGACATTGAGATTCGCCCCGCCAATCGCCAAGCGATCGAAGGCCATGAACTCGCCCCGCTGATCACGCTCATCGAGGGCAGTTCGACCGCCCCGGAGATCGTCGCGCAGGCCAAAGCGCTGATCAAACCTGGTGAAAAAGTGCTCGTGCTGCTCGACTCCAACCACACTCGGCAGCATGTGCTCGACGAACTCGCGGCTTACCACGATCTCGTGTCGCCTGGTTCCTACGTGGTGGCGACCGACGGCATCATGAAAGACCTCAGTGACGTGCCGCGGGGTCAAGCGGACTGGACCCACGACAATCCGACCGACGCGGCGATCGAATTCGCGGCGCAGCACCCGGAGTTCGTCATTGAACAACCGGCTTGGCCCTTCAACGAAAGCGGACTAAAGCGCAACCTGACGCACTGGCCGGGCGCTTGGCTGCGGCGCTTGGAATAAGAGGGGCTCGCCCCAACCTGCTGACCTATGGTGGAGCTGACCACCGTCATTCCTGTCTTTAATGGCGAACGATTCCTGCCGGCCACGCTGGCGTGTCTCGCGGCGCAAACGCGTCGACCCGACCGGGTGGTGGTCCTCGACAACGGTTCCACCGACCGAACGCCGGAGTTGGTGCAGGGCTTTCCCGACCTGCGGTGTGAATTTAGGCGCAATGAGACCAACCTAGGGCTCTTGGGAAACTTGAATCGGGGCCTTGAATTGGCGCGGGAAACTCGGTTTCTGCATCTGTTGATGGCGGACGATTTGGTGACGCCCGATTTTTTCGCCAAGGTTATCCCGCCGCTTGAGCCCGTCTCGGGGCGGGCTTTGGCCTATAGTCTGAACGACGAAATCGACCAGTTCGGCAAAGTGCTCGGTCCGCAGGTTCGGCGTCCCGTGGGCGAGCCTCGGCGGCTGGAATTGAATGACTTTTTGGGGCCACAGTCGGAACTCGCCACGGTCTTGCTGCCAGGAGTCGTCCTGAAAACGGATTATTTGCCGCCGGTCTGCCGGTTCCACGACTTGCCGCAGGTGGCTGACGGACTGTTTCTGGCGGAATGGGCCACTCATTCGTCGGCGATCGTCGAAATCCCCGAGTATCTCTGCCAATACCGGCTCCATCCCTTCAATGCCTCCAGCCGGCACAGGTTTGACGCCGACCACTTCATTCATGACGAATGGCGCTTGATGCAGGCGATCCTGCCGTGGTTTCGGGAGTCCGGTTGGCGGCGGGCGCGGCGGCAGCTCAAATTGACCTGCTTA
This sequence comes from uncultured Verrucomicrobiota bacterium, assembly GCA_903821635.1. Lineage (GTDB taxonomy): Bacteria > Verrucomicrobiota > Verrucomicrobiia > Limisphaerales > UBA9464 > CAIWAH01. The sequence continues at coordinate 55,237 of CAIJLV010000217.1, forward strand.
TTCGCGGCGCGGGCACAGGTGAAGATTGATCTGATGCGGCGACTGAAGCCGGAGAAGGTCGCTGAATTTGCCCGCCTGCGCCGGCAACTTGCTGGCCCCGTGCCGAGTCTACTCGGGACCTTGGCGGTGCGGTTGCGTGATTGCGGGCGACGTCTTTCCGGCAAACCGGCTCGGGCGGAGGAATTGACCTGAAAAAAACTTCGGCGCGACATACAAATTGGAAGGCTGGTAGTGTCTATCCAGAAAGAAACCGTGCCGGATTCAAGGTCAGCGTGCAGGTGTGCCCAACGTGATGAACTCAAACCGATCGACCTCTAAGCTAAGGCTGCTAGCAACTTGGTTCGCCATTGCGTTGCCGCTCGCGATTCTCTTCGGGGGCTCGTTGTTACCCCAGAACGTGCTCTTTTCCAACGACGGCACGCTGGGGCACCTGTTTTCACAAGGGGGACTGGCACACACCACGTTTACCGGGCTTTGGCGGCCCCTGAATTGGCTGGGCGAGGCTGCCCCCAGTGCGCAACCGGGCATGACGCTGGGGCTGTTTGTGGCCCTGAAAAGTGCGGTCGGTTTTGCGAAGTTCTACGTCCCGATCGCCTTGCTCTTTTTGGGCGGTTCCGCGGCGTTTTTTTGCCGACAGGCGGGCTTCAATGTTTGGGTCGGAGGCTTGGTGGGAATCGCTGCCGCTCTGAATAGCAATCCGCTGTCCTACGCCTGCTGGGGATTGCCGCCCAAGGCGATCACCCAAGGCTTTGCGTTGATCGCGCTGGGCCTGCTGCTGCGGGCGCGGGATGGAGTTGGGTGGCGCGGTTGGGCCCGCCTGGCCCTGGCCGGTGGGGCGGTCGGTTTTTGCGTCATGGAAGGCGCGGATGTAGGCGCGATTTTCAGCCTTTACGTAGCGGCCTATTTCATTTGGCAAACCGTGGTCGAATCCGGTCCCCAGTGGGGGGCAATGCTTCGGGGCGGCCTGCGCCTCGCCTTGGTGGCGGTGTGCGCGGGTTGGCTGGCGGCGCATGCGCTCAGCACCCTCATCGGCACCCAGATCGTGGGGGTCGCCGGCATGCAGCAGACGGCCGAAAGCCGCGAGCAGCGGTGGTCGTTTGCGACGGCGGTGAGCCTGCCCAAAATCGAATCATTGCGCCTCGTGGTGCCGGGATTGTTCGGCTACCGGATGGATACGCCCGAAGGAGGCGCCTATTGGGGGAGCGTGGGTTTTGACGGCACGCCGAAAGGGCGTTTCAGCGGCGCTGGGGAATACGCCGGGATTCTGGTGGTGCTGTTGGCGAGTTTCGCAGTGGCCACTTCGCTCCGGCGGGAAAAATCGCCATTTACTGCCACCGAACGGAAGTTGGTTTGGTTCTGGGCGTTGGTCGCCGCGGTTTCACTGGGGCTGGCTTGGGGCCGGTTTGCCCCGTTTTACCGCCTGTTCTTTGAGTTGCCGTATTTGTCCACGATTCGGATTCCATCGAAATTCCTCCACGGACTGCACCTCGCCTTGTGGGTGCTCTTTGCCTACGGGCTTGAAGCCCTCGCCCGGGGGCCGCTGGCGAGCAGTGTAAATCGCCTCGGTTCACTGAAGGCGCAGTTCGCCGCGTGGAAGACTGTGGCGGTGAGCGGGGAGCGTCGGTGGCTTGGGGGAACGCTGGCCGCGCTGGGCGTTTCGGTATTCGCCGGGGTGGTTTACGCCAGCAGCGCGTCTTCGCTCACGACGTATCTCGGGACCATTCCGTTTGGCGAAAGCCAGCCCGCGACGGCCGCGTTTTCCATCCGCGAGGTCTGGCTCGCGATCCTGTTTTTTGCCGCGTCGCTGGCGGTGGTTGGGGGGATCGTAATCGGTTGGTTCGGTGGCCGGGCGAAGGTCGCTTGGTGGTTGCTGGCCGGAATCCTCGTGGTGGACCTCTACCGAGCCAACACCCCGTGGGTGAAGCACTACGACTACGTGACTCGGTATCAAAGCAACGCGGTGGTCGAGCTGCTGCGGGACAAACCGTGGGAACAGCGGGTTACCGCGTTTTTAGACCCCCGCCGGGCCGGTCCGCTGGTGGGTGGCGAGGCCGCGAGTTCATGGGTTTACCTGCAAAAGGAATGGCTCGAACATCACTTCCAGTATTTCAAGATCCAGTCGCTCGACATCGACCAGATGTCGCGCACGCCGGAATTGGAGGAAGCTTACTTCGGGGCGCTGTCCCTGCTGTCCAACCAGAACAACCTGCCGTTGGTCGCCCGGTTGTGGCAGCTCACGAACACGCGCTACGTGTTGGGTTCCAGAGATTCGGTGGACCAGCTCAACCAGATGTTAGACCCAGTGCAAAAGCGGGTCCGGCTGAAGCTGCCGTTTGCGTTGGGGCTCAAACCGGGCGTGCCCGCACCGTTGCCCACCACGCCGATCGCTGAAGTGGTGCAGCGCCTCACCGCCGTGCCCTCGGAATCCGGTCCGTTTGCGGTGCTGGAATTCACTGGCGCTCTGCCGCGGGTTAAACTTTACGCCGACTGGCAGGCGGGTTTGTCCGACACCAACACCTTGGAGCTGCTTCGGGCCCCTGGATTTGATCCGGCGCAACAGGTTCTGGTGGCGGAGGCGGTGTCAGGGATGTTGCCAACCACCAATTCGATTCCCGCGGAGGCGACCCTCATCAGTTACGTTCCCAAGCAGGTGGTGGTGAAGACGAAGTCCAGCGCGGCCGGCGTGCTGCTCCTCAACGATCGTTGGCATCCAGATTGGCACGTCACCGTGGACGGCCAACCGGCGGCTCTATTGCGGGCCAATTTCATCATGCGCGGCGTGGCCGTGCCGGCCGGGGAACACATGGTCGAGTTCCGTTTCGCCCCTCCCCACGGCACTCTTTGGGTCAGTCTGTCGGCGATTGTGGTGGGCTTACTCCTTGTCGGTCTGCTGGCTTTCGTCCCGGAAAAGAAGCCCACGACTTAACATGGGCGCAAACACCAGCCACCTCGACCGCGTGCGCGACGACGTCGCGTATTCGGACATCCTCGCCAACTGGGACGCCGGCTTCTACGCCAAGTTCACCCAAACGCTGCGCCCGGCGACGCCGGGTGGGCGGGTGCTGGATGTCGGCTGCGGCGTCGGCCAAGTCGTCGCCACTCTGGCGGCCGACGGGTTCGACGCCTGGGGCGTGGATGTCGCTGAAGCCAACATTACGCGTTCGCGCCAACTCACGGACCGTTGCCGCTGGTATGACGGTGCGCGCCTGCCGTTTCCGGCTGGGCACTTCGCTAGCGTGGGGGCGTTGAACGTGCTTGAACACGTTGAGGACCCCGAAGCCTTTGTGGCGGAAGTCGTCCGCGTGACCGAACCGGGCGGGCAAATTGTGCTCAGTTCACCGAATTTTCTCCGGGCTTGGGGATGGCGTGATTACCACCCGCGGATGCGTGGTTTGGGCAACAAGTGGCGCAACCTCCAAGCCTTGTTCGCCCGCCTGCGGCAGATGCGTGAAGCCCCCTCCGCCGTTCGGTTTGAGCGCATGACGCCGATCATCAAAGAGCCGTTTACGCCCGATGACGACGCCATCGTGTGCACCAACGCACTCGACATGAGTTTTTTCCTCCGGCGCCACGGTTGCACGGTGCTCCGGGCTGAATGCACCGACCGCGTGGTGAATCCAGTGGTGGACTTCGTGCTGAACGCGACGCCGCTGCGCTACGGACTGTTCAACGCCTTCGTGGTCGCCCGGAAGAATTCCGGATCTGCGCCGGGCTGATTCACCAACCGGCCGGCCAAATTACCCGGCCGCCAGCCTCGCGTTCGAGGAGGGCGTGGTCGCGCACCGCCGCGAGCGGCAGAGGCCCGTATACGTGGGGGAAAAGTTCGGTGCCGCCGCTCGTGTTTTCGCGAATGACTGGCACCGTGAGCCGGTCTTCATCGAGGGCTAGGAGCACCAGTTCAGTCCGGTCGGCGTAATGTCGGTTGGCCACGCCCTGAACCTGGTCGCGCTCGGCACAGTGGATGAATCCCTCAGCCGCTAGGTCAGCACTGACAAACTGCCCCTCTCGGATGGCTTGGATCCAGTCGCGGGCATCCGCGATACGATAAATCATGCGCGGAGAATCATCTGTTTAAGAACTGGTGCCAACTCGTCCGTGAGCCGGTCGCGCGGGATTCAACCCAGCGGTCGGTCTGCGAAGGGTTTTCGTGGCCGGAATCAGTGGGTTGCGTGAGAGTTTGCCCACGGCGTCCCGCGCAGTGTAACGAGGCCGAAAACTGTATGACGATCACTCCTGCTCAACTCGCTCCCTGGCTAGCCGAAGCCAATCCGCCTGCCCTGTTGGACGTTCGTGAAACCGGGGAAAACGCCTTCTGCGCGCTGCCTGGCGCCCGGCTCATTCCGCTGGGCGAACTCGCGGAGCGCGCCGCCGAGCTCAGTGATTGGCGCGAGCGGGAGCTCGTCGTTTATTGCCACCACGGGATTCGCAGTGCCCACGCCATCGGTATCCTGCGTCAATTCGGTTTCGCCCGGTTGATCAACTTGTCCGGCGGCATCGACCGCTGGAGCCTGGAAGTAGATCCCGCTGTGCCGCGCTACTGACCTCGGCCCTGCGGGGAAGGTTCGGTGCGCGGATGGCGGGGTGGCGGTCCGCCCCGACCGGAGGCCCCGATACCGGCCGCTTTCGGCCGTAGTGCCGCCGGCGTCACGCCTTGGCGCAGCGGGCCGGCCGCCCTGTCTCTGTTCGACACAGGCGCCCCCAATTTCCCCGTCTTTGCGCGGGATTTTCCGGCTGTGGCACGGCACGACCTGTGCAGGTTAAGGATCATGAATTTCGACAAATGGACGATCAAGGCGCAGGAAGCCCTGCAGGCGGCCCAGACCGGGGCGCAGGATCGCTCGCACCAACAGCTCGACGGCGAACATCTCGCGCTGGCCCTCGCGGAGCAGGCGGACGGCTTCGTGCTCCAGTTGCTCCATAAGTTGGGCGTGAAGACGGGTAGTTTCACCGCCGATCTGGATGCCGAATTGGGTCGCCGAGCCAAAGTTCAAGGCGCTTCCCAAGTTTACCCCTCCCAAGATTTTCAGAACGTCCTCAACGCTGCGCCTAAGGAGGCGAAGACCTTGAAGGACGACTTTGTTTCCACCGAACACCTGTTGCTGGCTCTGCTCGAACAGGGCGGTGATTCCCTGAAAAAACTCTTCGCCAAGCACGGTCTCAAGCGTGACGCCATGCTCAAGGCGCTCGCCGAACTGCGCGGTAATCAGCGTGTCACCGACCAGACGCCAGAAGACAAAATTCAGACGTTGGAGAAATACGGCAAGGACCTCACGGCGTTGGCGCGCCAAGGCAAGATTGACCCCGTCATCGGCCGCGATGACGAGATTCGCCGGGTCATGCAAGTGCTCACGCGCCGCACGAAAAATAACCCGGTGTTGATTGGCGAACCGGGCGTTGGCAAGACCGCCATCGTCGAAGGATTGGCCAAACGCATCGTGGACGGCGACGTGCCGGAGTCGCTGAAGAACAAGCGCGTCATCGCGATGGACCTTGGCGCGATGGTCGCCGGCGCGAAGTTCCGCGGCGAATTCGAGGAACGGCTCAAGGCCTTCCTCAAGGAGGTCACCGCCAGCGAGGGGAAGATCATTCTCTTCATCGACGAGTTGCACACCATCGTCGGTGCGGGCAAGGCCGAGGGTTCGGCCGATGCCGCCAACATGCTCAAGCCCCAGCTCGCCCGCGGCGAACTGCGTTGTGTCGGGGCCACCACGCTCGACGAGTATCGCAAGCACGTCGAAAAGGACCCGGCGCTCGAACGGCGCTTCCAGCCGGTCTATGTCGCCGAGCCGAGCGTCGAGAGCACCATCGCGATTCTGCGCGGGCTCAAGGAACGCTACGAAACCCACCATGGCGTGCGCATCCAAGACGCGGCGCTCGTCGCGGCCGCCACGCTCTCGCACCGCTACATCGCCGACCGCTTCCTGCCCGACAAGGCCGTGGACCTCGTGGATGAATCCGCCTCGCGCCTGAAGATGGAACTCGATTCCAAGCCCACCGAACTCGACCAGTTCGACCGGCAGATTCTCCAGCTCCAGATCGAGCGCACGTCCCTCGCCAAGGAGAAGGACGACGCCAGCAAGGAACGGCTCAAGAAGCTCGACGGCGAACTGGCCAACCTGAAGGAGAGGTCCGCCGCGCTCACCGCCCAATGGCAGAACGAGAAGGCCGCCATCAACGCGGTCAGCCTCATTCAGTCACAACTGGAGCAGGCCCGAACCGAGCTGGAACAAGTCAGCCGCAGGGGCGACCTGCAAAAGGCCGCCGAAGTGCAATACGGCAAGATCCCGGAACTCGAACGGAAGCTGGCCGCGGTCGAGAAGGAAGCCGACGGCGCCGGGGGCAAGAACGCCCTGCTCCGCCAGGAAGTCACCGAGGAGGACATCGCCAAGGTCGTCGCTTCGTGGACCGGCATTCCTGTAACCAAGATGCTCGAAGGCGAACGCGAGAAGCTCGTGAAGATGGAGCACCGGCTCGCCGACCGCGTCATTGGCCAGGCCGAGGCGATCAAGGCCGTCTCCGATGCCGTGCGCCGCGCGCGTTCCGGCCTCGGCGATCCGAACCGCCCCATTGGTTCATTCATCTTCCTCGGCCCCACCGGCGTCGGCAAAACTGAGCTGGCGCGGGCGCTCGCCGAATTCCTGTTTGACGACGAACAGGCGATGATCCGCATCGACATGTCGGAATACATGGAGAAACACACCGTCGCCCGGCTCGTCGGCGCGCCTCCGGGTTACGTCGGCTACGAGGAAGGTGGCCAACTCAGCGAAGCCGTCCGCCGCCGGCCGTATTCCGTGGTGCTCTTCGACGAAATCGAAAAGGCCCACGCCGACGTCTTCAATGTCTTACTCCAAGTGCTCGACGACGGCCGCCTCACCGACGGCCAGGGCCGCACCGTGGACTTCAAGAACACCATCGTCATCATGACGTCGAACATTGGGTCGCCGATCATCCAGGAATACTTCCTCGACGGCCGCACCACCGTCGGGGCGCGCTCGGCGATGGAGGATAAGGTCATGGGCGAACTGAAGCGGCACTTCCGGCCCGAGTTCCTTAACCGCGTGGACGACACGATCATCTTCCACAGCCTCGACGAGGCGGAACTGACCCGGATCGTGGACATCCAGCTCGTCCGCGTGGTGAAGCGCCTCGCCGACCAGCACCTGACGCTGGAGGTGGACGCCGCCGCCAAGCAACTGCTCGCGAGCGAAGGCTACGACCCGCAGTTCGGCGCCCGCCCGCTCAAGCGCGCCATCCAAGACAAACTCCTGAACCCGCTCGCCCAACGCCTCCTCGCCGGCGACTTCAAGCCCGGCGACACGGTGAAGGTTGGCGCGGGCCGGAACGATGAACTGGAATTTGCGAGTGCCTGACAGCGGCTGGCGGTCGCATGGCGTCTTGGAGTGCGGCGGCAGGCCACCACTTTTGCGGGCCGCCGGCGCCCCAAGTCGCCGCCCCGCTTCGCTTCAAGCTTGCGTGCGCCAGCCCGGCTCCATTGAGGTGAGGCCGTCATGACGCTCCAGCTTTCCGGTCTAGCTCGCCTTGGCTTCCTTCCCTTGTGGTGCTTAGCCCTTCACTCCATGTCCGCAGCCGACTGGCCACAGTGGTTGGGGCCGCAGCGCGACGGCGTGTGGCGCGAGACGGGCATCGTGGAAAAATTTCCCGAAGGTGGGCCAAAACGAGTTTGGCGAACCGAATTGGGCGCGGGCTACTCCGGTCCCGCCGTCGTGGGGGGGCGGGTGTTCGTCATGGATCGCTTGGTGCCCACGAATGCGCCGAAGCCGAAAAATGCCTTTGATGCGTCGCAGATTCCCGGCCACGAACGCGTGCTGTGTTTCAACGAGGCGGACGGGAAACTTCTGTGGCAACACGCGTATGACTGTCCCTACACGGTGAGTTACGCCGCCGGGCCGCGAACCACGCCGCTGGTCGCGGGCGGCCGGGTATTTACGCTCGGCACAATGGGCAACTTGGCCTGTCTCGACGCCGCGACGGGGCGGGTGGTGTGGGAACGGGATTTCAAAAAAGACTTCGGCCTGAAGATTCCGACGTGGGGCGTGTCGGCCAACCCGCTGCTTGATGGGCAGAAACTCATCTGTGTCGTGGGTGGCGAGGGCAGCGTGGCGGTGGCGTTTGACAAGGACACGGGTAAGGAACTGTGGCGCGCGCTGTCGGCGAAGGAGCCCGGCTACGCGCCGCCGATGATCTACGAGTTCGGCGGCAAGCGGCAGGTCATCCTCTGGCACGCGGAGGCGGTGAACGGGCTTGATCCCGAGACGGGGCGGGTGCTCTGGACCGAGCCTTGGAAGCTGAACTACGGCATGGCCATCGCCACGCCGCGCCAGTTGGGGGAACAGCTTTACCTGACCTGCTTTTACAATGGCTCGTTGATGCTGCGCTTTGTCCCTGGCCAAGCCGCACCGGTCGTGGTCTGGCGCTCGCCGAAGATGAGCGAGCGCGACACCTCACATCTGCACAGCACGATGGCCACACCGTTCATTGAGGACGGCCACATCTATGGCGCTTGCAGCTACGGGCAATTCCGCTGCCTGCGGGCCGACACGGGGGAACGGCTGTGGGAAACTTTTGCCCCGACGAGCGGCAAGTCCGAGCGCTGGGGCAACTGCTTCACGGTGAAGCAGGGTAACCGCTGCTTCCTCTTCAGCGAAAAGGGCGACCTGATCATCGCGAAACTGTCCCCGCAGGGTTACGAGGAAATCAGCCGGGCGAACCTGCTCGAACCCGCGAATACCGATCCCGGTCGGCCGGTCGTGTGGGTGCATCCGGCCTTCGCCAACCGGCGCGTGTATGTCCGCAACGATCACGAGCTGATCTGCGTGGATCTGGCGGCCCAATGAGCGGTGGACCGGAAAGCAACGGTCTGGGGCGGCGCCCGATTACTGGGCCGGAATCTCGTTCAGCCAGTAGTAGGCCGCGGGGTGGAGCAGGGGTTGGGCCTTGGCTGACTTCACGCCCGGGGCCTTCAGTTCGTGCAGGTGCCCGGGGGTGAGTTTCACCTTCAAGCGCACGCTCCGGCCGTCCGGCGCCACGGTCGCTGATTCGATGGGCGGCTTCTCCCGGTCTACTTCGGGGGAGCCGTAGTTGGACTGGTAGATGTAGGTGTAGTGCTCGAACGTGTAGGCCGTGACGTCGCCGGCCGTCTTCGGGTCCACGGGCTCGGTGAAGGTCAGTTCAAAGCCGTCTGGCTTCGCCCGCATTTCGTGGATCTCAAAAAGTGTCTTGCCGCTCCAAACCAGCCGTTGCAGCGCGAAGGGCTTGCCGCCGCGGGCCCCCCAGCCGCGGTCGGTGCCGCCGGCGAAGAGCGAGCCGTCGGCCGCGAATTCCAAACTCAAGGTCCCGGAGTCGAGTCCCTCGCGGAACGGGAAACACGCGCCCTGATAAATGCCGTTCACTTTTTCCAAGTAGACGCGCATGACCGTGCTCCACGTCTGGTCGCCGACGAAGAGTTGGTTCGCAAAGGGGCCAAATTTTCCGCCGCTGCCGTCGTTCGCAATGCCCGACGCACTTTGGCCCATTTTGTTGTAGGGAAAGCCAATCGCCGGGGGCACGAATTCCTTCATCTTGGCCCGTTCCGTGGCGATGCGGCTATTGCTGGCCGGTTCCTTGGGCGCGGTCCCGAGGTTGGTGGCGAGCGGATACCACTTGAAGCCCGACGGGTTGCCGACGAAACCGCCCGGGGTGAGTGGTTTCAACCAACAGGTGCCGTTCCACGGACCCTGATTGTCGGTGTAAAATATGTCGCCCAAATGGTTCGTGGCGATGCCGCCGGGGGAGCGAATGCCGCTGGTCGTGGGGATGACCTTGCCCTCGGGCGTCACTCGCAGGCCCCAACCGCGGAACTCGTGTTCGCTGGTAAATGAGCCGGTCAGGCACAGCACCAACCAGATGTTGCCGTCGCGGTCGGGCTTCGAGCCGAAGGCGTATTCGTGGTAGTCGCCACCGATGCCCCAGCCGTCGGCGAAGGTCTCGAACTCATCGGCGCGGTCGTCTCCGTTGGTGTCGCGCAGGCGGGTGATCTCGCCGCGTTGGGTGGCGTAAAACCAGCCATCCTTGCCCTGGAAGAGGCCGAGGACTTCATGCAAGCCGGCGGCAAATTTGGTGAACTTGGCGCCGGTCGGCGGATTCTGGAACGCGCCGTCCACGAAGTAGATGTCGCCGAGTCGCGTGGTGACGGCGAGGCGTTGGTTCGGTAGTGCCGCAATGGCCCCGGCTTCCAGCACGATGCCCTCGGGAATGGGCACGGTGATCAGCGGGTAGAATTCGGCTTCGCGCTCGGCCGTCGTGGCAGCAGTGGTGCCGAATGACCAATGGCCAACGACCAAGGAGCAGAAGGAGAGGGCTAAGGTTACGGTGCGGCGAATGGCGTCGGAGAATTTCATCGTTGAAGGCGGAGGGATTAAGAGTTGGACGTTGGTCATTGTGCCTTGGTCATTCCATCACCACGTCAGTTCCACAGTGAATTCGCCCGGCGCGTTTACCGGCACGCGGAGTTCGTTGCCGACGATCTTCGGTTCGCCTGCGCCGCGGCAGCGGACCTTGAATTTGCCGTCCACGGTGAAGGTGCCATCGCCGGCCGCCTTGAGGTCGCCGGTGGCGACGCGGAACCAGAGCGGGCCGTTGCCGGTCAGCTTGAAGCTGCGGAGGAAGGTCATGTCCACCTCGCCAGCCTTGGGTTGCGGGAATTCCTCGATGGTCACGCCGCCCACGCGGTAGCGGAAGGTTGGCTGCTGCTTGGCGTCGAGCCGGTAGCCGAGGAAGCGGTTGGGGCCAGCCAGCCGGTCGGGCGCGGCGGGCCACGGAGCTTCAAAATTGGGCAGGGCGGCGAAGGCCGGTCCGGCGGGAAACTTGAGGACGTGGTCGCCGAGCGGCGGTTCGTAGCCGGTGCCGCGGTCGGTGCTGTGGCGCGACATATCAATGAAGCTGCCCTGCCAGACGAGCGCGAGTCGGAGTTCATTGGCGTCGAAGGCCAAGTTGGCGTGTTCCGGATACCCGACGCCGATGGCCCGCGAGCCGGCGCCCTCGATGAAGTGACGGTAAATGACCGCTTCCTGGTCGGGGACGATTTCCTTGCGGCCGCGGATTAATCCGGCTGGCACTTCGGCCTTCGCGCCGTCATTCAGCCAGGCCCAGATGGCCTTGATCTGCGGGTCGGTTTGGCCGCCGAGGATCGCGGTGTTCACCGCTTTTCCCTCGGGCCAGAAGGTGGGCATCCGCGTGCCCGGCCGTAGCGACGCAGGGTCGGGCAGGTAGCGGCGGAACCAATCCCAGGTGACGCGGCCGGCCATGTCTTCCAACGCGAGCGCGGGGATGCCCATTGAGCCGTAGGTCGTGAAGGTGTGGCAGGCGATGCAGCTCAGGCCGTCGCGCCCGACCAGCTTCCAGCCCAATTTCGCGTCTCTCTCGGTGAGGGCGGGTTCGGGTTGGGCGTCGGTTTGCTTGTCCGCCTCGACGAAGGAAGCGGCGAGCTTCGCGGCGTGAGCGGCGCCGAACTGTGGCATCCGCGTGGCCATGTAGGGCCGCACCTTCGGGCCTTCCGCGATGACCTTCGTGAGCCAAGCCGGCTTGAGTTTCATGCCCACGAGGCTGAGGTGCGGCGGCACGCGCCCTTCATCGCCGAGATCGGCTTCACCGTGGACCTTGAACCAATCCGAACGCCCGCTTTCGAACGGTCCGCCCAAGCCTTCGCGCGAATGGCAGGCGTAGCAGTTGAGCCGGGTCAGTGTCTGGGCGACTCGCAGGTTGGGTGAGACCGGTTGAGCGAGCTTCGCCGCTGCGGCGACGGTTTTGCGGAGCGCGGCGCGCTGGGTGGGAGTCAGGTCAAACTTTGGGGCGCCAACCGGGACGTTGTCGGCGAGGCAGCCGGCCGAGCTGCGGGCGGCGAGGGCCAGCAGTGGTTTGACCGGAATGGAGGCGAGGTTGTCCACCGAATGGCAGGCGGCGCAGTTCAGCGCGGGCGAGGCGAACAGTTGGCGGCCCAAGGCGGCCTTCGTGGCGTCGACGACGAATTCGGTATGCCCGACCGGCAGTAGGGGTTGGGCGTAGTGCCGGAAGGCTTCGCTGGGGACTGGCCGCCGGGTGATTTCGGGGCCGGCCCAGCGGAGGTCGAGTTCGAGGCCACCGCCGCCTTGGAAGAAGAGCAGGGTGAAGCTGTGGGGGCCGGCCTTGAGGGTGGTTTTGGCGGATTTTTCCGTCGGGGGATGGGTGCCGTCGAGGTTGATCAGTTGCTGCCCATCGAGGAAGAGTTGCGAGCCGTCGTCGGAATTAAGCCAGAAGGTGTATTCGCCCGCGGTGGGCACTTCGAGGACACCGCTGAAGCGGAGACCGAAATCGTTCCCGCGCTTCGCCATCTTCGTGTTGAGGCCGTCGGTCACGCCGGAAAACGAAGGCGTCTTCTTTTCCATGTCCCCGCAACTACCGATACCGCCCTCGAAGTAGTCGAACTGGAGCCCGTTGACCGCGGCTGGCTTGGCCTTGGTGGCTGCGGCGATCTGGTCACGCAGCAGGTAGGTGGCGAGGCTGACCGCTTCGGCTTCGCTCAAGCCGGAGCCGGGCATGCGGCCGCCGGGGCGGTGTTGCAGCGGATCGCGGAGAAAGCGGACGAGTTCGCCGGCGGGATACTTGGCGGCGAGGTCGCCGAGCGGCACCGCTTTGGCCACGGCGCGAGCAAAGGCGTCGTCGGGCACATCGGAACGGTGTGCCATCGGCGCGTGGCAGGCGACGCAGCCCAGTTCGTGGTATAGCGCCTTGCCGGACTCGGCGCGGGCGGGATCGGCACTTACGCCGGCGGGCGTTCCGGTCGGGGCGAGGGAAACGAGGAAATGGGTGAGGGCTTCCGCGGTTTCCGTGCGTTGGGCGCCGTTCAGCCCGTGCAGCGCGTGCGGCATGCCCGTGCCCGGCTTCTTGGCGGCGGGATCGGCCAGCCACTGCTGGAGCCACCGCGGCGTCAGGCGCAAGCCGTTGACGCCGAGTTTGGGGGCCCCGGGGGAGTTCAGCCGGGCGAGCACCTCAGAGGAAGTCGTGTGGCACGCGACGCAATTGAGTTCGCCGAGGAGGATTTCGCCCTCGTCAACCTCCGGCGCGAACGGCGCGGGTTGGAGCCAGCCCTCAGCCCGGGTAACGCCGGCGAACGAAAGACCGGCGCAGAGGGAGAGCAACAGCAGGGGAGGCCAAGACATGAATGAACGCGGACGAAGTGGCATGGGCGGACTATTCAATTACCGCCGGCTCCAGTGCAATCTCCGGAATTATTTGAGGGCTCCAACTTGCCCCATCCCCGGTTGGTTTCGGGTAGGCGGGACGCTTGCGGCCGGTGCCCCACCTCGCTGTCGGGTGACGTCCGGCCCCCCTACAATGAAGCTTCGCTTGGCTTGCCACCTCGGCGCCCCTGCCTAGGCTTGTGCCCGCGTCATTCCCCCCATTCCACATTGATGAACACCGAGGAGCAGATCGCCCAATTTCGTGAAACTTACGCCGCCGTCCGCGCCGAGATTGGCAAGGTCATGGTGGGGCAGGACGAAGTCGTTGAGGGCACCCTCACGGCGATCCTGGGTGGGGGACACGTGCTGCTCGAAGGCGTCCCAGGGCTGGGTAAGACGCTGTTGGTGCGCACGCTCAGCGAGGTGTTGGAGCTCAGCTTCAGCCGTATCCAGTTCACGCCCGACCTGATGCCGGCCGACATTCTAGGCACCAATCTGGTCATGGAAAACGCGGATGGCCGCCGGGCCTTTGAGTTTCAGCGGGGGCCGGTCTTTGCCCACTTGGTTTTGGCCGACGAAATCAACCGGGCCACCCCCAAGACCCAGTCCGCGATGTTGGAGGCCATGCAGGAAAAACAGGTCACCGCTGGGGGCGCGAATCGGCCGCTGCCGAAGCCGTTTTTTGTGCTCGCGACCCAAAACCCCATTGATCAGGAGGGCACCTATCCGCTGCCCGAGGCGCAACTCGACCGGTTTTTCTTCAAGCTCGTGGTGGGTTATCCGACTCGCGATGAGCT
>CAIJLV010000218.1 GCA_903821635.1 uncultured Verrucomicrobiota bacterium
ATAATAGACCGCTCCGATTTCATTTGTTAGTATTAAACTTGGCTTGTATTCATTTTTACCACCTCGTCCATATAACAATTTTAGCCATTTTCAGATACTGTTCTAAAAAACCATCCGGTCTTTTGGAGTTTCATAAGCTTTCCAGAGTGCTCGGATTAAAAGTATAAATCCAATAGCGATAACATCTTGCCTATCACTATATCTTGATTTTGCAATAAAGAAGACGGATTATGACTTTAGCCTTCTATCAAATGGACTGCACCAAACGGCTCTTTAGGCGCCTCATTTTGACTAGCGTTATCATATGAAAATTAAAAAAGCCGTATCTTGGCTCACAAGTGTTCTGGCAGTTCTGTTACTCAACGGTTGTGCTTTTGGAGTGACAAACGTCAAGGTCACCCATTCCCCGCTTGAACCCTTGGCCTCGAAGCGAGACGGGGTCATTCTTGTCCGACAGTTCACGGACAGCAGGAAGGAAGACAAACAGTATATCGGCACAAAGAGGAACGGTTTCGGGATGCCGTTGGGAAATATTGGTGTTCGAGACGGTAAGCGAGTTGAGGGAATGGTCACGGAGTTCTTCGTGGATGCACTCAAGCACGCCGGATACAATGTAGTTATTCAATACGCTTCCGCCGCCGCAACTCCCCCTTCAATGAAGATTGATGCTGTGCTTGATGGCGATATACGAGAATTCTGGATGGACCTCTACATGGCTACGTGGCACAAGGTCAATGTTCACATAAGCCTTCTCGACAAAGCCGGAGAAAAAGTGACTTGGGAGAGGGACATTCAGGGTGGTGAATCGAACGTTCTCTGGCTGGGCATCAGTTCCGAGTTTGAGAAAGTTATCCGACAAGCACTCGATCAAGCCCTGAATCGCGCCGCGAAGGAGTTCGCCTCCGATGAGTTCTATCAGAAGGTAAAGACTAGTAATTGAAAGTGATGCATCCAAAATAGTTGGATACGCAAGTGCTTGGTATTAAAGGAGGGGTTAAATTCTAGCTTTTCACGTCATTGCGCCGCCGCCGCGGTAGATTCGCTAACCAAGTGCTGTATCTAACTCAGTCATCGCGTCCAAGATGCAATCCACGCGTCCCGTGGGCCGGGTCGCTGAGCTTTAGTTGTAGGCCGCTATGAACAACACCCCACTCAGCTTGAAAAGGAGCTCCGCCTTGTTGTTTCAGGGAGCCATTGTGCTCATCGGCATCGCCGCGCTTACCTTTCTGCTCGGGGAACCGCACATCGAAGGCAGGAATGCCCAGGCCACAACCTTCGAGATTTACTTCAAGGATCCCTTCTTGGCGTATGCGTATGTGGGTTCGATTCCGGTTTTCGTAGCGCTCTATCACGCCTTCGGGCTGTTCGGGCACGTCAGGCAAACCGGGACTTTTTCGCAGGCGACCGTGGATGCGTTGCGCACCATCCAGTATTGCGCGATCGCCATCATCGGTTTCGTGGCTGTGGGAGTGGGCTTTATCCTGAGGTTCGGCGACCAGGACGACCGACCGGCGGGTGTTTTCATGAGCCTCCTCGTGACCTTGGCTGCGAGCGTCATCGCTACCGCCGCGGCGAGGTTCGCCCGGAGTCTGCAAAATGCCTTGGGGCCGTCCGAAGGCCCCCGTGGCTGAGCCGAAGCGGATGGGGGGCGCCGGAGAAACTTCGTCCGCAAGTCATGGGGCTTAAACGCGGGTGAAGCCGGCCCTGAAATCAACGCGTTACCGCCCTTTCCGGACAAAGGTCCGTTCGCCGACCCAGCGGGTATTAAAGCGTTGGTGCAGCGGGTCGCTCGGGAAGGCGGGACGCGGCGCTTGGCCGTAAGTCTGGTCGTCCATGCCAGTCCACGGTAGCGGGCCCACCTCGGTGCCGCGCGTGACGTGGTAGTCGGCGTCTTTGTCCCAGCCCACCGTGTGCAGGAAGAAGTCGCGCGCCATTCCCGCAGGTTTCGTCGGGAATCCGCCGGCCGCAAACTGGAGCGTCAGTTCATCCCCGCCGGCGACCAAGGCCAGCCCGTTGTCCCGTTGCGCCACCAGTTCATCCACGGCGCCGTAACGTGTCACCCAACCCGCCGGCGTGAGGAGCCAGACCGGGCTCGGTTGCACGCGATCGTAGAGCGGCGTCAGCGGTTCGGTCCACGGCAGGTCGGCCACCTCGCTGTAGCCGCGCCAGTGTAGGTCGGTCGCCGCGGGGGCGAGCGTGGTGAGTTGCGCGGGGCTGACGACTGAGCGTTCGGTGAAGAGCGCGAGGCGGTCCCAGTGAATCTCGAAGGCCTGCGTGAGCCGCAGGCGTCGGGTGCCGGCCGGGAGTTTGCCCGTGAGGTCGGCGAGGATGGTCTTGGTCTTGCCGGCCGGCGCCCCGAGGGAACCGGGCAGCGGTTGCCAGCCAGTGGCGGTCTCCGCTTCAAGCGTCGGAAATGGGAAGGGGAAGTCGGGATTGTGCGCGGCGGCGATGTTGGCCATGCCGCCGCCGAAACGCAGCCAACCGGTCAACGCCAGCACCAAGGGTTTCGCCGGGTCGAGCGGACCGAAATCCAACGTGAGGCTGAAGGGCTCGGCCAGACCGCGGTAGTGCGAGCCGCGCAGGGCTAGCGGGGAGACTTTCTGGCCGTCGGTTTCACGGAGTGCGGCGGTGACGTCCACCGGCGAGGGCGCCGGTTGGACGGACACAGGCGGGGGCGCCTGTGCCACTACCGTCGCCGCCCGCAGCGGCACGCGGCCGCCGAGTTGCCAGAGTGCGTGGGGGAGGAACGGCCGGCCGGGCAGCAGCTTGCTCGTCGGATGCACCTCGGTTCCCGCGGGATGGTCCACGGCGACGAGTTTCGCGGAGTCGAGGTAGAGCACTTCGCGAAGTTCTTCGG
The DNA here is from genome assembly GCA_903821635.1 of uncultured Verrucomicrobiota bacterium. Taxonomy (GTDB): domain Bacteria; phylum Verrucomicrobiota; class Verrucomicrobiia; order Limisphaerales; family UBA9464; genus CAIWAH01. Next base: position 2,858 of record CAIJLV010000218.1, read on the forward strand.
TGACTTGCAGCACGTAGTTGCCGGCCCGCGGGCGGAAGTTCGACTCGTTGCCCACGGCGACAAATTCCTCCGGGTCGGCCTCGATGAAGCGGCCGGGGCTCATCGGCAGGCCGATGGGCGAGGCGCTGAGCAGGTCGGTGACGAAGCGGTGTTTTTCGCCGTCCCACGCGTAGAGGTAGGGGCAAGAACCGGTGGGCATGACCAGCTCAAAGACCGTCAGCGGTTGTTGGCAATCGACTTCGACCTCGGTGGTGTCGAGCTTGGTGTCGAACCAGTGGGTGCTCACGGAATCGAGCTGAGTCCGCTTGCCGACGCCGATTTCGACCGGCAGCGATTGCGCGGTGCGGAGGCCGTGCCAGCCGCCGGCACTGAGTTCCACTTTGACCCCGAGGCCGCTGGCGTTGGAGCGATTGCCGAGCAGGCGCAATTTGAGCATGGCATTGGCGTTGCCGCCGTCATTGCGCAGGAATTTCAAGCCCGCCCCCGTGACGTCGAGGATCAGGTCGGAGTCGCAATCGGAATCGAAATCCGCGACCGCCACGTGCCGGACTTCCGCTTGGGCGAACGGGGCCAGGCCCAATTCGGTGGTCACCTCATGGAAGCCGTCGCGGCCGCGGTTGCGCCACACCCGCACGCCATCGCCGCCCCACGCGAGCAGGTCGAGCCAGCCGTCGTTGTCATAGTCAAACGTGCGCAACTGCCGAATGCGGTTGCCCCGGGCCGGCAAGCGGACGGTGTCCTTGATGCCGGAGTAGTTCAGTTCAATCGATTTTTCGGTGCTGAGGACCACATCGACGCGCAGGTCGTTGTTGAAATCGCCCGTGGCCAAGGCGGTGGCGGCGGGCCAGTCGGAGGGCTGATTGGTGCCACTCAGGCCGGCGCCCCGGACATTGGAAAGCACCAGGGGCGGTTGGCCGGCGCGGGTAAGCAGCAGGTCAGGAAGGTCGTCATTGTTCCAGTCATCGACCGTGAGGCCGATGATTCCGGTGGCCGGGACCAAGGGGAGCGGGGTTTTGCGTTCGCGAAAAACGCCCGTGCCGAGGTTGGTCAGGTAACGGAGGCCAGTGTCGGGACTCGCGACGAGCAACCCCAGCTTGCCGGTGAAATCGAGGTCCGCAGTCAGCACTTGGGTCCCCTTGAGCTCACCGACGGCGGCTTGGCGGGTGGCATCCATGAAGAGCCCGTTGGTGGCGAATTTCAGCACTGTGGAACCGGCGGGACCGACGAGCACCACATCTTCGTAACGGTCGTTTTGCCAATCGCCGACCGCGACGCTGGTCGCACTAGCGGCCGCCGGATTCACGACGGGCAGGCCGCGTGGGCTGAAGACACCGTTGGAATTCCAGTAGAGTTGAAACCCTTCCGGTCCCCGCAACACGAGGTCATTCCATCCGCGCCGATTGATGTCGAGCAACCCCAACGGGCCGGCCAGTTGCCCGCCGGCGCCGGCGAAGGCCCGGGCGGTGTCGTCGGCATACTTCACCGCCAGGCCCTGCGGATCGGGCTGCTCCAGCGGGAACGGGGCTTTGATCACCGTATAGATCGACCGCTCAAACAGGGCCGGATTGTCCGCGTTGCCGACCGTGCCACTGGCCAACGTTTGGTGGGTCGCGAGCAACTGCGCTGCCTCGTCGCGCTGCCCGAGGCGGAGCAACGCTTGGCTGAGCAGGTAGTGGCTGGCGATGAAATGAACTGAAGTCTGATTGGTCTCGAACTGGATCACCTCGCGGAATTGCGCCGCGGCTTCGTCGACCAACCCCAGGCCCTGATACGCCCGGGCCAACTGAAAACTCACCGCGTTCACCGTGGGATCGGCATCCTTGGCCTGCTGGAGCGACTGGACGGCATTGGAGAACTGGTTCTGCCGGAGCTGAGCGCACCCGAGGACGAAGGCGGCGGCGGCGTTGCCAACTTCGAAATGCAGGGTTTCACGCGCATGCACCGAAGCCTGATCCGGCTGGCCGTTGAGCAAAAAGGCGTTGGCCAGATTGAGGTGCGCGTCGGGATTCGCTGGGTTGAGGGCGAGCGCGGATTGGAACGCGGTGATGGCCTTGGGCGCGTCGTTCTTGTCGAAGAAGGTTTTGCCCGAGGCCATCGACTGCTCGAACACGCGGGCACTGTTCTCTTGGTTCGCGGCGCCACCCGCCGCTTGGCGGGCCAGCCACCAAGCGCCGACCGAAATCAGGCAGGCGAACACAAAGATGCCGACGACGACGGTGGCGGCACCGGGGCCGCGGCGGGAAGCGGGCGAATTCATACGGAAGAACCGGGACGAATGACCAAGGCTCAAGGACCAACCCGCCCGCCTACTTGGGAGGCAAGCGATGGACTTGCTGGAACGAGATTACTTTGGAACGAAACCGCCCAAAGCTCAAAGGCCAAAGCGGGCGCATTCCGCCACGATGGTTTTCCGACCACGGCTGGCTTCGCGTGGACCGGGCGGAAGCGCCAAGGGCGGCCCCAGCAGCAAGCCCAAGTGAAACCGACGAGCAGGGCGGTAGCTTTTGGCCAAGTGACCTCGCACGAGCGACCAGCGCTCCAATGGCACCCACGCCGCCCCCCGCCTTTGAATGCTCCGGGAGGCAGTTTCGCAGGTGCCCGAAGCCGAGTCCGCGGCCGGGCGCGGCCGGAGCCTTGCGTCACCGCGACCTAGTCCGCTTTGGGGCGACACCCCGGTCGTGAGGCAACGTTGCGGCCCAAGAATTCGAATTTCCAAATTCAAAACCGTCGCCGCTTCTGGCACACCACGCGCCGCCATGCATTCGTTTCGTTACGTCAAAGGCCAGCTCCACTGCGAAAACGTCGCCCTCGCCGACCTCGCGCAGAAGCACGGCACGCCGCTTTACGTCTATTCTCAGGCCACGCTGACCGATCATTACACGAAGCTCGATCAGGCCCTCGCCCCGTTGGATCACCTCATCTGCTTCGCGATGAAATCCAACTCCAACCTCGCGGTGATCCAGACGCTGGCGAATCTCGGCAGCGGCTTCGACACCGTGAGCGCCGGTGAAATCCAGCGCGTCATTGCGGCTGGCGGCGATCCGCGCAAATGCGTCTTTGCCGGCGTGGGCAAAACCGAGGAAGAAATCGCCTACGCGCTGCGCCAAGACATCTACAGCTTCAACGTGGAATCCGAAGCCGAGTTGAAGCGGATCAGCAAGGTCGCCACCCGGATCGGCAAAATCGCCCCGATCGCGGTGCGGGTGAACCCAAACATCGACGCCGGCACGCACGCAAAAATCACCACCGGCACCTACGCCAACAAGTTCGGCATCGCCTTTGAAGAAATCGAGGGCGTCTACGCTCGCGCCGCCAAGCTGCCGAACTTGCGGCTGCGGGGTTTGCAGATGCACATCGGCTCCCAACTGACGGACGTAAAACCGTTTCAACTCGCGGTGACCAAAGTGGCTCCGTTGGTGGCGCGACTGAGCGCCAAACACGGTTTCGATTTCTTCAGCGTCGGCGGCGGCATCGGCATCGTCTATCAGGACGCGTTGGCGAGCGGCGACGCCAAGTGGTGGCAGAGCAAGGCCGGCAAGCGCGTGCTCACCCCGCAACTCTACGCCAACACGCTCGTGCCCCTGTTGAAGCCGCTGGGCCTCAAAATTCTGCTCGAACCCGGCCGCTTCCTCACCGGCAACGCGGGGGCGCTGCTGACCCGGGTCGAGTTCATCAAAAAGACCGGCAAAAAGAACTTCGTGATCGTCGACGCCGCCATGAATGACCTCATCCGGCCCGCGTTTTACGACAGCTTCCACGAAATCGTGCCCCTGAAGAAGAAGGCTGGCGCCACCGTTTCGTCGGACGTCGTCGGTCCGATCTGCGAATCCGGAGACTATTTTGCCAAGGATCGCCCGTTGCCCAAGGTGGGTGAAGGCGACGTGCTCGCCCTGCTCAGCGCCGGCGCCTACGGCTCGGTGATGGGTTCCAACTACAATTCCCGGGCGCTGGCAGCCGAAGTTCTGGTCAACGGCACCCAGTCCGCCGTCGTTCGCCGCCGGCAAGAAATCGCCGCCATCTGGGAAAATGAACAGACCGTGTCGTGGTGAGCGCCGGCCCGTCGGCCGCTGAATTGACACTCGCCGCGCCGCCGCCTCTCCGCTGCACTCCACCAAGTCGAATGGCTCCTGCACACGTAACCGCTTCTCTGACTGAAAACCGCTCCGCCGCTGGGCTGGGGCGGCGGTTAGGGGTCAGCTTGGCCCTAGTGTGGCTCGGCTTGGTCTTACCCCTAGGCGTCTGCGCCCAAGCCGTTGACCGCCTAGCTTTCGACGCCGCCTTACGCTCCTTCGAGGGGCAGTTGTGGGAACGGGCTGCCGCGGAGCTCGATGCCTTCTCCGACACGTATCCCAAATCGGAGTTAAAATCCGAGGCCGACCAGCGCCGCCTCTACGCGCAGGCCGAACTCGACCTGTTGCGCGGGGATTTCCCGGCGGCGCAACGCAATTTTGCGACCTACCAAGCCGCGTATCCCGCCAACCCACGCGCCGTGCTTGCCGCCGTGCGCGAAGCAGAGGCCGCGCTGCGCATGAACAAGCCGGATATTGCCCTGATCCCGCTGGGCAAACCGGAACAACCCTTCACCCTGGCCCTAAAGGCGGGGACGCCCGCCGCCGTGCTGTTTCGCGGTCTGCTAGTCCGGGCCGAGGCACAGACCCACAAAGCCGAGGTCGCTGGGGCCGAAGCCACCTTGGTGGAAGCCGAAAAATTTGCCGGCACGCCCGACGAAAAATGGGTGCGTTGGCGGCGGTTGGTCGGTCTGCGGCAAGGCGCTGGCACCACTAATTCAGCTTTGGAGGCCGCCACCGCCTTGCTCGCCCTCAGCAACGCCGAGCCCAAGCTCGCCGGCCGGCGGTCCGAGACAGCCTCGCTCGTCGGCCAAGTGCGACTCCGGTTCGGTCAGCCGACCGGTGCCGCCGAGGCCTTTGCCCAAAATCTCGCCGCCGGCACCACGGCGGAATACCTGCGGGAAGCCACCTTGCGCCTGGCTGAATTGGACTTGGCCGCCGGCAATTTTCTGGCGGCCCGCCAGCGGTTGGAATCGTTCCTCAGCGCCCAGCCGCAGGATCCGGAAATCAACCTCCTCCGCCTGCGGCTCGGGCAGGGCTTGTTCCGGCAATACTTGCAGCCCGGAACCAACGCCGAGGCGGCCACGTTGCTCACCTTGGCGGCGCAAAGTTTTCAAACCGCACTGACCAACAGTCCCGCCCCGGAATTGGTCGGTCCCCTGAATCTGGGGCGCGGCTGGTGTTTGTGGGAAGAAGGCCAGCGCCTGAAGAACGCGGACCGCATTCGCGAAGCCGAAACCAACTTTTCGGCGGCCGTCGTCGCGCTGCCCCACGGCGTTGACCAAGCGGTCGCCCGGTTCAAGACGGCGGACTGCCTCGCCTTTCGCAAAGACTGGGCCGGAGCTTTGACCCACTACTTGGCGACGGCGCAAGGCTATCCGCTGGTGTTGGCGGCCCGTTCGCTGGCCGAACCCGCCTTACAACAAGCGGTCATCGCCGCGACGGAAGCCGGCGATCTCGCCAACGGCCAAATCGCGGTGGGAGCCTTGCTGGCGATGAACCCGCGGGGGGAAGCGGTGGCGCAAAGTGTCCTGCTGGTCGGCCAATCCCTTTCCGTGCGCGGCCGCGACGTGGAATCGGCCGCGCTGTTGGAAGCTTTTCTGAAGCGTTTTCCCACCGCCCCCTTGAGTGCCGAGATCAAGCTGACCCTGGTCTCAGCCCGCCTGCGGAGCGGGGAATGGACCAACGCCGTCACCGAACTCGACCGCTGGATTGCCGTTCACACAAACCACCCCGCCCTGCCCCGGGCGGAATTCGACCGCTGGTGGGCCGCGACGCGGGCGGGTCTGATCACCAATGCCATCGAGCAGGTGCAAATTCTGTCGGCCCGTTATCCGACTCACGCCAGTGTGCTTACAGCCCAGCTCGCCTTGGCGGCCGACTTCTACTCGCAGGGCGATTTTGCCCGAGCCGAACAAGCCTGCGTCTCGGTGGTCACCAATACCGCGTGGAAAGGCACCGAGAGTTGGTATCGGGCCAAATTACTGGCGGCCGAAGCGGCCCGCCGGCGGCAGGCTTGGGCCAACGCCAGCACCAACCTCTTCGAATTGCTCAACGACGTGGCCTTGCCCGATGCCTTGGTGCCGTCCGCGTATTTTGCGTTGGGCGAATTGCACCTTGAACGGCCGCCGGAGCCGGGCGCGTTGCCCCTCGCCAATTTTCGCAACGCCTTGGAGGCCTTCACCCGGGCGGGTCAATTCACCAATTCGACGCTCGCCCCCGCCGCCGTCGGCAAGATGGCGGACTGCCACCTCCAACTGGCCACGCTGAGCACCAATTCCTACGAAGTGGCGGCCGGTCTTTACCGGCGCGTCGCTGAATGGCCGGGAGCGGAGCTGGCCCCCCGCTGTAAGGCGACCCTCGGCCGCGGCCTGATCGCGGAGAAATTGGCGGCCGCCCGAACCAACGGCACCGCCGCCACCCTGCTGCGCGAAGCGGCCAACCACTACCTCGACGTCGTGCACGGCAAACTTTTACGGCCGGGCGAAACGGCCGATGCGTGGTGGCTCAAAGAAGGTGGCCGGGAAGCCGGGCGCGTGCTCGAAGCCCTTGGGCAGTGGGCTCAGGCGGTTGCCTTGTATGAGCAATTGGGCCGGGAATTGCCCGCGCTAAAAGCAATTTGGGAAGCCCGCGCCGCGGAAACCCGGCGCCGGCTGGCCGCCGAATGAGGCCAGTTCCGCTCGGCCAGCACTGACGTTTACTGGTGGCGGCGGTCCGCTCGGGCCAGCACTTGGGCTTGATCGAGCAATGCCGCCTCGGCGGCGAGCAAGCCCTCGCGGCGGGCGTGCTCCAATTGACCGCGGGCCCGGGCCCGGTCGTTGACTTGAGCGATCAGCAGGGTGTGCAAGGCTGCCCGTGCGGGGGCCGTGAGTTCGGCGATGGGGAGTCGGTCCAGCAGGGCTAACGCCTCCTCCGCTCCCCCAGACCGACAGAGATACATCGCGTAAGCCACGGCGGAATTGGGCGACTCAGCGAGTCGCGCTTGCACCCGTCCGGCCAACGTCTTGAGCTGCGACGAATCCACCCGCAGCAACGCGCTAAAATACAAGACCTCGGCCTCAAACGCCGGGTCGCCGGGATGGAGTTCCAACTGGCGGCGGGCAACCCGAAGGAGGCCATCGGCTTGGTTCAGCCGACGATAGAGGCTGCCGAGGCGTTCCAAGGAGCCGTCGGCATCAATCTCCTTTTGAACCAGCAGCCAAAGGGTTGTTTCCGCCGGCTGCCAAAGTTCCCAGGCTTCGGCTTGATTGGCGAGCCAGTGCAGGTGTTCCGGTTCCGCCTTGGCGGCCTTCAAGGCGGCCTGCCAAGGCCCTTGGGCAGTCGTGATCCCGCCGAGCGACAGCCGGGCGGCGACCAGGGCCTGATAGGCCAGTCGGCGGCACTCCAACTGGTCCCAATGAGCGTTGAAAATCCAAGCGCGAAGCCCCTTCCAATCGCCGAGCCGCACGTAAAGTTCCGCCGCGGCGACCATCACCGGAGCATGATTTTGCGTCTCGGCTGGGAGTGCGGAAAACCACTTGAGCGCGTCGGCCGTGAGATTTTGCGCGGTGTTCCACGCTAACCAGCGCGGCAGCAACTTCGGATCGGCGGCGGCCTCGGTCTGCACCCGGGCAAATTCCGCGGCATACTCCGGGGCCTGCCCCACGCGGAGAGTGGCCAAGTGGACGAGGCGATCCTCGAAGGTGAGTTCGGGGAGGGCCAACAATTGGGCACTGAAGCGCTGGGCTTGCAGGGCGTCGCCGCGTTGCAAGGCGGCCCGGGTCAGCACACTCAACGCCGCTGCACTGTGCACTGAATGAGTCGCCAATTGTTCTAGCAGGAGTAAGGCCCGTTCCCGCTCAGCGGGCTGCGGCGCGGTCACGTGGGCCTCGGCAAAACGCATTTGAATATCCGCATCGTCCGGGGCGAGCGCCAAGGCGCGGCTGAAATGGGTCCGCGCCTGTTCCGCGTTTTCCCGACTGAGCGCCACGCGCCCCGCCAAGTCGTGAAAGGCAGCCGAATCGCTGCCTCGGGGAAATTGGCGTAACGCTTGGTAAGCGGAGCGGACATCACCTTGGCGAAACGCCGCGGCGGCCCACCCCCGGAGCGGGGTTTCATCCTGGGGTTTGAGGTCGGCCAGCCGGCGCCACCAGCGGAGGGAATCCGAGGAACCGACGCGTTCCAAACTCTCGGCGGCGATCTCGATCGCCCGCAGATTTCGCGGATCACCGGCGCCCACTTCCCGCGCCCAGCGGGCGGCTTGCGCGAAGTCACCCGCGCGAAACGACGTCTCGGCGCGAGCCAATTGTTGCTGCCGCTGCCAACGGACATAAAGCGACCGGCCTTGGGTCTGCCAGGCGAGCGCGCCGCCGGCCACCAACAGGACCCCCAGGGAGAATCCCAGCACCCGCCGCCCGAACTGCGCCGCCCGGAGGGCCCGCCGCGAAGTATGACGGGCGCTTTCAGAGGGGCGTGGACCGGGGGCCGGAGCGGGCATGGCGGGAGCTTCGCCATCCGGACCGGCAAATTCAAGGCGCGGCCCGAAGTTCATCGCTCGGCCGCGTCATTTTTGGCTTTGCCGCAGTCGGACGAACCGCTTTCGTCTCGCCCATGAATCCCCGGTTGTTCCCCACCCGCGTTCGGCTCGGACGGCTGGGCTTTACCCTGATTGAGCTGCTGGTGGTGATTGCGATCATCGCGATTCTAGCCGGCATGTTGCTGCCGGCATTATCCCGGGCAAAGGCGAAGGCCACGCAGGTCAAATGCATCAGCAACCTCAAGCAGGTCATCCTGTCGTTCCAACTCTACGCCGACGATTTTCGCGACACGTATCCGCTGTGCCGCGACTGGGCGTCGGCCGGCGGCACGAACGGACGCTATGACCTCGTGGTGGCGATGACCAACAAGCCGCTTTACCCCTATCAGGGAACTCCGCTGATTTTCAGTTGCCCCGCCGACAAGGGCGACATCTTCCGCGAAAAAGTCTTTGGCGATTTCAAGGCGACCAACTGCTACCGGCAATACGGCACCAGTTACCTGATGGAATGGGCGGCGGATTTTGCCCGGGTGAAACGGGTCACCGGCAACGTCGGCGCCGCCCGGACTGCCTATGACGGCAACTCCATGAAGTCGTCTGAAATCGCCCTGAGCGCCGCCAACAAAATCGTGCTGGGCGACTGGCCTTGGCACCCCAACCGCGGTTGGGATGATCGAAAAAGCCAGTGGCACAACTACAAGGGCCGCAGCCTGTCAGTCACGGCCTTTGGCGACGGCCATGCCGAGGCCTACAAGTTTCCGATTAAAAAGGACACCGACCCCTTCTGGGCCCAGCCGGCCGACCCTGCCTTCACTTGGTGGTAAGCCTTGGTGCCCCGGGTGAAGCGCCCGGCGGTCCGCGTGGAGGTTTCCCAGTTGCCGGATTGAAGTTGGCCGGGGCCGCCGTAATCTTGCCGCACCTGCCATGTGGAAGCTTGCCGCGATTTTGTTCTGCGCCCCGGGACTCGTCCTGAACCTCGCGGCCAGCCCGCGTTCCGGCGCAGCCGAAACCAAGGTCGATTTTTCGGCCCAGATTCGGCCCATTATCTCCAAGAAATGCTACCACTGCCACGGCCCCGACGAGAGTTCTCGGAAGGCCAAACTACGGCTTGATACGTTTGCGGAAGCAACCCGCAGCCGCCCCGCCGGTGCGGCCGTCGTGGCCGGCGACCCCGCCGCCAGCCTGCTCGTGCGGCGCATCTTGGCCCACGCCGAAGATGAAGTGATGCCGCCGCCGGAAACCAAAACGGCCGTCACGGCGGAGGAAGCCACCCTGCTCCGCCAATGGATCGCCCAAGGCGCCACCTACACCGACCACTGGGCGTGGACCCAGCCGGTGCGTCCCGCGCTGCCCGCGGTGCGCCAAAAGGACTGGCCGCAAACCGGGCTGGACCGATTCGTCCTCGCCCGCCTAGAAGCCAGTGGGCTGACCCCTTCACCCGCCGCTGATCGCCACACGCTCATTCGCCGGCTGTCCCTCGACCTGACCGGCCTGCCGCCCGAACCGGAAGCAGTGCTGGCATTTGTCCATGACCGCCACGCCGACGCCTACGAACACTTGGTGGACCGATTATTGGCGTCCCCCCACTTCGGCGAACGGTGGGCGCGCGTCTGGCTCGACCTCGGCCGCTACGCGGATTCCGCCGGCTATGGTTCCGATCCGCTGCGCTTGGGCATCTGGCCTTGGCGCGATTGGCTAATCCAAGCGCTGAACCGCAACCAACCCTTTGACGAATTCACCCGCGACCTAATCGCTGGCGACCTCCTGCCCAACGCAACCGAAGCGCAGACCACCGCCACGGCGTTTCACCGCAACACGATGACCAACACCGAAGGCGGCACCGATGACGAAGAATGGCGGGTCGCCGCCGTGAAAGATCGCGCCGCCGTGACCGCCCAAGCGTGGATGGGCCTGACGCTGGGCTGCGCGCAGTGTCACACCCACAAATTCGATCCGCTCACGCACCGGGACTACTACTCCTTCTACGCCTTCTTCAACCAGACCGAGGACAACGATCAGCCCAACGAACAGCCGACACGGCCGGTTTTTAGCCGGGAAGAAGTCCGCCGCCGCGCCACGTTGGCCGGAGAACTGGCCGACCTCGAACAGCAGTTGCAGGCGAATCCGGCGGACTTCCAACGCGAAGTGACGGCGTGGGCCGCGACCGCTGCCCAACCGCTCCCCTGGTCGGTGCTGGTGCCCACCCGGGCCCAGTCCGCGTTGCCCCACGGCGCGACCCTCACCCCGCAGCCCGATGGTTCGCTGCTGGCCTCCGGTAGCATCCCGGCCCGCGACACGTTCGTGGTGACCGCCCCGGCCCCGTTGCCGCAAATCACCGCCCTGCGCTTGGAAGTGCTGCCCGACGCCTCGTTGCCGCAAGGCGGCCCCGGCCGCGCCATTCAGGGACAATTTGTGCTAACCGATCTGCGCGTCGAAGTCGTGCCGCCCCCCGCTCAAGCCGTGGTCGCCCGCTTCGTTCGAGTCGAAGCGCCGGGACCGAATCGTTTCCTCAGCCTCGCCGAAGTGCAGGTCTTTGCCGGGGGCCAAAACGTGGCGGCCCAAGGGACGCCCCGGCAGTCGAGCACGGATTATCAGGGCGAGGCCCAACGGGCGATTGATGGCAACACCGACGGCAACTACGACCAAGCCCGTTCCACCACCCACACACGCCAAGAGAACGATCCGTGGTGGGAACTGGACCTCGGCTCGCTTCAGGCCATCGACACAGTCGCCCTGTGGAATCGCACCGACGGCGTCGGCGAGCGCTTGGCCCGTAGTCGGGTTCAACTCCTCGATGCGGCCCGGCAAGTCGTTTGGGAAACGCCCGTTGAAGCGGCCCCCAACCCGATGGCAAAAGTCGGCCCGGCCGCGCCTCGCTCCCTGAAGCTGGCCGCCGCCAGTGCCGACTACGCCCAAGCGGAGTTCGGACCGGAACTCGCGGTGGACAGCAACCCCGGCCAACGCTCGGGTTGGGCGGTCGGCGGCGCTTTGGGCCAACCGCACACGCTCGTCGTTGAGTTCGCCGAACCGTTGACCGCCACCGGCCCCGTTTCCCTCGCGGTCACGCTGGCGCACAATTTCGGCGACCAACACGTGCTGGGCCGCTTCCGCCTCGCGGTCACCGATCACGCCCGGCCGGTGCAGATTTTCCCTCCGGCGGTGGCCGCCGCCCTCGCGGTGGCCCCGGCCCTCCGCTCGCCGGCGCAGCAACAAATCCTCGCCGACCACGTGCGTCCCCAATCCAAGACGCTCGGCCCGGTGGCTCGGCAATTGGCCGCCAAGCGAACTGAACGCGACGCGATCAAAGGCACACCGCTGCCCGTCATGCGCGAATTGGCCGCGGACAAGCACCGCTCTACCCGCGTGCTGAACAAGGGCAATTTCCTCGATCCCGGCGACGTGGTGCCGCCCGCAGTGCCCGCCGCCTTTCATCCCCTGCCCGCCGGTGCGCCCACGAACCGACTGGGCTTGGCCGCGTGGCTGACGGCGCCGGAAAATCCGCTGACCGCCCGCGTGGCGGTGAATCGGTTCTGGGGCCAGTTGATGGGCCAACCTCTCGTGGAAACCGAAGAAGACTTCGGCACGCAAGGCGCCCTGCCCACGAACCGCGAGCTCTTGGATTGGCTGGCGGTCGCTTTCCAATCCCGCCCTGCGCCAACGGGCCAGCCCGCGAAGCCAAGCGCCCCGGCCCTAGGGTGGGATTTTAAAGCCCTGCTCAAGCTGATGGTCCAGTCCGCCACCTACCGGCAGGTGTCGGTCAATACGCCCGACCGGCAGGAAAAGGATCCCTCCAACCGGCTCTACTCGCGCGCGTCTCGGTCCCGCTTGGATGCGGAATTCGTCCGCGACCAAGCCCTCGCCCTGAGTGGTCTCCTCAGCCGAAAGCTGGGGGGGCCGAGCGTGTATCCAGCCCAGCCCGACGGGCTTTGGCGCGCCGCCTTCAACGGCGAACGCAGTTGGTCCACCAGCGAAGGCGAGGATCGCTACCGGCGCGGCATCTACACCTTTTGGCGGCGCACCGTGCCGTATCCGAGCATGGCCACTTTTGACGCCCCCAGCCGGGAATCGTGCACGCTCCGGCGCCTGCCGACCAACACCCCGTTGCAGGCATTCGTGACGCTGAATGACCCGGCGTTCGTCGAGTGCGCCCAAGCCCTCGGTCGGCAGTTGGCAGCCCGCGAAGGTTCGGTCGCCGACCGCGTCCGGCACGGTCTCCTGCACGTCACCGCCCGGCCGCCCGAGGAGGCGCTGGTCGCGCGCTTGGTCCAACTGTTCGAAGCGGAACGCGCCAGTTTTCAAAACCAGCCGGATGACGCGCGCGCCTTGGCCACCCAACCGCTCGGACCGCTGCCGCCCGGCTTGGAGCCGGCGGCGGCCGCGGCGTGGACTACCCTCGGCAACGTGCTGCTGAACCTCGACGCCGTGCTGACCAAGGGGTAAGCCCCAGGCACAGGATTCATCGTTCGGGGGTGTGAATCGGCTTCCCCCCCGGCCGGGCGCCTTTAGCCTCGCGGCGAAATGCATCGGTCCCTCCGCACGACCAAAATCATCGCCACCCTCGGCCCCGCCACGGATTCCCGTGAAATGCTCGGCCGGCTGATCGATGCCGGGATGAATATCGCCCGGCTCAACCTTTCTCACGCCCGGCCGGAATGGGTGCATCGCGTCACCCGGGACCTGCGTGAACTCGCTGATCAACGAGGCGTGACGCTTGGCATTCTCTTGGACTTGAAGGGCCCGGGCATTCGCACTGGCGACGTGCCGGCCCCCATTCCCCTCACGCGGGGCGAACGGTTCACCTTTGTCTGCGGCGGTGAAGCCCCCACTGACGGCGGGAAGTGGACTTCGGTTGCTTACGACGGCTTCGCCCACGACGTCGAAGTCGGCAAGACGCTGATCGTGGACAACGGCGAGATGAAGATGCACATCCTCGCGAAGACGGAACACCGCGTCGAATGCGAGGTGCTCACCGACGGCAGCTTGGGCAGCCGGCGGCACCTCAACCTGCCGGGGGTGCGGGTTTCCCTGCCGGCTTTGACCGCCAAGGACCGCGAAGACGTGTTGCTGGGACTCGCCGTCGGGGTGGACTACATCGCGCTGAGTTTTGTGCGGGATCCGGCGGACGTCGAAGAATTGCGCACGCTGGTGGCTGGCGCAGCGCATCCGCCCGCGCTTATCGCCAAGATTGAGCACGAATTTGCCGTCCACCATTTCGAGGGCATCGCCAAGGTGGCGGACGCCATCATGATCGCCCGGGGGGATCTCGGCATCGAATGTCCCTACGAGGAATTGCCCATCATCCAGCGCCGGATTGTGAAACGCTGCGCGCAGATCGGTCGCCCCGTGATTGTCGCGACGCACATGCTGGAGAGCATGATCGAGAATCCGCTGCCAACCCGCGCCGAAATCACCGACGTGGCCAACGCCGTGTTTGAACAGGCGGACGCCATCATGCTCAGCGGCGAAACCACCGTGGGCAAACACCCCATCGCCTGCGTCGAGGTCATGGACAATATCGCCCGCCGCATCGAGCGCAGCGGTGGCGCCGGCTACCACGAAGCCGCCGAAATCTGGCACCCCCGGGAAAAACTCGTGCAGAGCGCCGTCCGCTTAGCCGACCAGTTGCGCGCAGCGGCCATCATCGTGTTCACCCACAATGGCACCCTCGCCCAATACGCCGGTTGGTTTCGCGCCAAATCCACGCCGGTATTTGCCTTCTGCGAACGCATGACGGTCGCCCGCCGGCTGACCCTGGTCCGGGGCGTGATCCCGCTGTTCATGCCCACCTGCCCGGATGACCTCGAAGGCTCGTTGAGCGGCGCCGTCCAGCGACTGAAACGGAGCGGCCACCTGCGTTCCGGGGACACGATTGTGGCGATCATGCCCAACGCGAGCGCGGACGACACCTTTGCCGACGCCGTCACCATGCGCCCGGTAGCCTGACTGAAATCAGAAGCAGAAAACCAGCCCGACACCAGCGGCCAACGCCCCGCCGAAGAGCCAAGCCAAGGGGCGGGCCAGGGACCGATCTCCGAGCACCCAAACCAAGCCCAACTTGAAGGCGAGGTTGGCGAGGGCAGCGCTCAGGATGACCCGCCCCGCAGTGGCGGGCGCCACCTCACCCGCGGCGCAAAGCTGGGCCGTGGAGAGGGTGATCGCGTCCATGTCCGTGAGCCCGGAAAGCACCGCCACGGCGAAGAGACCGCGTTCGCCGAACCAAAACTTTGCGGCAGCAACGGCCAAGAGCACGCCGCCGTAAAGCAGGGCAAAAAGGAGGGCGACTTTCAGTTCAGTCGGATTCCCCGCGTCCAAGGGCGCGGCCGCCGGGCGGTCGTGACGCCGCCACGCCAGCAGGGACAGCGCCAGCATCACTCCGGACATCGCCAGAAGCGGCGGAGCGAGCGCCCGAAATTGACCGGGAGCCACGGAACCGATGAGCAACAACACGCGCCCAAAGACGACCGTGGACGCCAAGACGATGGCGAGCAGGGCCGGCGAAGTTTCCCCGGCCCCAGCGCGACTGCGCTTGGCGGCGGTCACCGTGGTGGCGGTGCTCGAAATGAGGCCACCCAGCAGGCCTGCCGCGAGCACGCCACCCCGGGAGCCGAGCAGCTTGATGGCGACGTAACTCACCAGACTGATGCCGGTGATCAGCACGACCATCCACCACATCCGCTGGGGATTCAGCACGGCAAACGGACCGAAATTGGCGTCCGGCAACACCGGCAGAACCACGAGCGCCACCACAGCAAATTGCATGATCGCCCGCATATCCGTCTCGCCTAGGCCCCGGGCAAACGAATGAAGCTGGGGCCGCAAATGCAGCAACACCGCGGTGGTGGCACCCAACACAATGGCGAGCGCTCGGTCGCCGGAGCCGGCCAACGCGCCCACGAGAAACATCACCAGCAACGCCACCTCGGTGGTCAGTCCCGGGTCGTAAGCCGGACTCCGGGCGCGCACTAAATTCGCGACGGCGACCAAGACTGCGAGGGCCAACAACCCGCCCACCGTCAGCGCGCCGCTGGCTGCCCCGCCCCACCCACTGCATACCGCCCCGAGCAGCGTGGTCAGGGCAAACGTGCGAAACCCAGCCAGCGCCGCCGCGGCCCGCTCCCGCTGTAGCCCAACCAAGAGCCCCAGCCCGAGGGCAACGAGTAAATTGACGAACACTTCGGTCATGTGACAGCCGCGTCACTCTCGCCGCGAATGGCTCTCACTGCCAGCCATCCGCGGCCCAGAATGCAGGTGGGAAAAGCTCACTGCGCGCCACCTCGGCGTCGGCGTGGGCAAAACCGTTTCCAACCGCGGCCGCAACCGTCAGCCTAGCCTTCGGGCCAAGTCCACCCCGCGCATGCGCACGCTTCAAAAACAAACCTGCGGCTTTGTCACCCACCACGGTCTCTTTAGCATTACGGGACTCGGCCTACTTGCCGCCCTGCTGTTGCCCGCTTGGGGCCGGCCCGGTTGGCTCGCCCGTGGCGCGGCTCTGCTCGGAGTCGTGGCTCTGGTGGCCCTAGTCGTGGCGCTGGGCCGATTCCTGCTCAGTTTCCGCTCCCGGCGCCCCCCGGCCCCACCCAAGGACATCTCCCAGCCTTGAGCTTCTAGCGGAGGCGGCCACCACCTTGGTTTGAGCGCTGCTGCCGCGCCGCCACTTCATTTTGCAACCGGCGGTTGTCGGGCGCTGCCCCGCTCGGTTTAATCCCGCCGTTGTTTCGCTACCCAACATTCCTAGTTGAGCTGCGGTGCTGTCTCCGGCGGTCCCCTCGTTGGGTCGGTGGGTGGGGCCTCGCGGCGCTGGCGCTCCTGCTCCTCCCGGCGGCGGCTCAGGTTCCGGCCTCCGCCGCCGCAGAAGTTGGCTTGCCCGTGATGCGCACGTGGCGGGCAGCCGAATATCTGGGCGGGGCCGAAGTGTGGGCCGCCGCCCAATCCAGCGATGGCTTGATGCATTTTGCCAATCTCGACGGCGTGCTGACCCACGACGGCCGCGCTTGGGGCTTCCTGAATATCCCGCCGCAATATCCGCGCAATCTCGCCTGGGTCGCGGGGGCGGAAGCGGATCCGGGCGGCGGGCGGCTCTATTTGTCGGGGGTCGATGCCTTGGGCGAAATCCACTGGGATGCCGCCGGCCAAATTCATCACCGGGATCTGCTCGCGGAATTGCCCGCCACGAACCGCACGGTCGGTTTGCTGCGCGACTTGGTGCCGCATCGTGACGGCCTTTTTGCCGCTGGCGACGGCGTGGTCCTGCGCTGGCACGCCGGCCGATTGGAACGGCGGGACTTGTCCGCCGCCGGTTCCGGGCGCCTGTTCGCCGTGGGCGAGCGCCTGTTCCTGCACCGGCCAACCAGCGGTTTGGAAGAATGGGCCGGCGGCGGTTGGCAACCGCGACCTTCACCCGCCCCCGAGTCCGGCCCAGTCGTCGGCGGTTGGCTCAGTCCGACCGGCAGCGTGTGGCTGCTGGTGCGCGGCACCGGCGTGGTTGAACTCGGTCCGAACGGCGTGGGGAGTCCGATCGCCCTAGCCAGCAGCCCCTGGCTGACCCAAGTCGAAGCGACGTGGGTCCGTTCGCTTCAGGACGGGACCGTGGCCGTCGGCACCCTGGGTCAGGGGTTGGGTTTATTCCGTCCGGATGGCCGGCAACTCCAAGTCTTCACCACGACCACCGGGCTCAGCAGCGATACGATTCGCGGCGTGGCGGAAGATCGCGAAGGCGGTTTGTGGATCGCCACGCAGGATGGGCTGAACCGCCTCGACCGGGCGGTGCCGGCAACCCATTTCCCGCGGGCCGACGGTCGGCAGAATACGCGGATCGGCGGCGCGGTGCGGCACGAAGGAACCCTCTATTGGCTCGCGGACGACGCGCTATTGCGCGTCCGACCCGGGCAACCAGCGGCCGGCCAGCCCGCCCGCTTGGAGCGGGATCCACGCGTGCCGAGCGGCGTGCAGGGCTCCAAGCTGCTCAGCCACCCAACCGGCCTGTTGATTGGCGGTGCCGCAGGGCTCTACCGGGTAGACGCCGACGGCCTAAAGCTCGTTTTCGCCGCCCCCACCCCCATCCTGAGTCTCGCCCAGTCGGTCACCGACCCGAACCGCCTATTCCTGGGCCTCGCCGACCGCTTGTTGAGTGCGACCGTGCGGGCGGGAGCGTGGGTCGTCGAAGGCGCCGTGCCGGAAGTCGGCGGCGAAGTGGTTTCCCTGTTGGAAGAAGCGGACGGCACCCTGTGGTCGGGCACGACCACACGCGGACTCTTTCGGGCCGTGCGGGCGACGGCGGCCGCCCCTTGGTCCGCCGCCCAAGTCACCCAATACGTGCAGCCGCAGCGGCCCCACGGTTTGCCGGCGAACCACGAGCAGATTTTTCTCTTCGACAGCTCACTCGGTCCGCATTTCAGCACCGCCGCTGGCCTCTACCGCTTTGATCGCGCCGCCGACCAGTTCATCGCCGACACTCGGTTGGTGGTCCCGACTTGGACGAACCTGATCGTGGACCCGGTCATGCGGGGCGCGCCCGGCGAGGCGTGGGTCAATGCCATCCACACCCTCAAGGACACGCCCTATCCGCTCGCACGTTTTCGCCAGACGACTGCCGGGGCCGTCGTGTTTGAACCGGCCAGCGCCAGTGGACGGGCACTGGTGGGGCGCCGCGGTTTTCAATTCACGCTGTGGGAGCCGACGCCCGCCCCCGGGGCGCTGTGGGTGAAGCCGTTTGGCGGTTCGGTTTTCCGGTTGGAATTGGAACACTACCGCGCCGGCCAAGCGCCGAAATGGGCGCCCCTCATCCGCACCGTCCACGCCGCCGGCACCAATCAGCCGGTGCCCGCGTTCGGCCGATTTGCGCACGGCCGCGACCCGGTTCGGATCACGTTTGCGCCGGCCCAATACGGCACCGGCGCCGTGGCCGAATACCAGACCCGCCTGCGTGGTCTCGACGACCGCTGGAGCGAGTGGACGACCGAGACGGAACGCGAATTCCTCAACCCCGAAGGCGGCCCGTTTACCTTTGAAGTCCGGCTGCGAAACGAAGCGGGCGAGGTCAGTCCCGTGGCCGCCTACCGGTTTGACGTGGCGGGCCCGTGGTATCGCCGCGGCGGAGCTCTGCTGGCTTACGCGCTGGCGGCCCTGTTCACCTTCTGGGGCCTGCTGCGCTGGCGCCTCGCCCGCGCCCGGACCGAACAGACTCGATTGGAAAAGCTGGTGGCCCGGCGCACGCGGGAACTCGAACAAGCCCGAGACGTGGCGGAGGAAGCCAACCGAGCCAAATCCCGCTTCCTCGCGAACATGAGCCATGAGTTGCGCACGCCGCTGAACGGCATCCTGGGATTCGCGCAGATCCTCGGTCGCGACGCCGACCTGAACGACCGCAACCGGGAACGGCTGCGGATCATCCGCTCCAGCGGCGATCATCTGCTCGGCCTCATCAACGACGTGCTCGACTTGGCGCGGGTGGAGGCGGGCCGGGTGGATCTGCGCCTGGCGCCCTGCTCGCTCCGCGACCTGCTCCGCGACTTGGAGGCCAGCTTTCGGCCGCGCGCGAACCAGCGCGGGCTGCACTTGGAGTTCGTCACTCACGGGCTGCCCGACGGCGCGCTTCAAGGCGATGCGCAACGCTTGCGGCAGGTGCTGGAAAACCTGCTCGGCAACGCCCTCAAATTCACCCGCACCGGCACCGTGACCGTGGCGGTAACTCGGGAACCCGCAGCGGCCAGTGGCCCGCTCCCCGGCCCCGATTCCCCGGCCCTTAATTCAGCGCCGGCGGAGGTCTTCCGTTTCACCGTCGCCGACACCGGGCCCGGCCTCGCCCCCGAAGATCTCGCCCGCCTGTTTCAGCCCTTCTCCCAAGCCGTTTCCGGCCGGCCGCCGGAACCGGGAGCCGGCCTAGGCCTCGCCATCAGCCAACATCTCGTCGGCTTGATGGGGGGCCGCATCGAAGTCGCCAGCCAAGTCGGCGTCGGCAGCCGCTTCAGCTTCGCCCTGCCCCTAGCACCTGCGGAAAGCGCGGGCCCGCTGCCCGGGGCCCCGGTTCAGCGCCTGATTGGCTACGACGGCCCACGCCAGTCGGTGCTCATCGTGGACGACTTGGAAATCAATCGCCGCCTGCTGCGCGAGTTTTTGGAACCGTTGGGCTTCCCGGTGATCGAAGTCGCCACGGGCGAAGCGGCCTTGGAACGCTTTACCGCGACGCCGACGCCGTTGGTGCTGCTCGACTTGCGGATGCCGGGCATGGATGGCTTCGAATTGACCCGTCGCCTGCGTGCGATGCCGGGCTTCACCGCCCGGATCGTCGCCACGTCCGCGAGCGTCTTGGGCTTCAACCGTGACGATGCGCTTCGGGCGGGCGCCGACGAATTTCTGCCCAAGCCGTTCAAGGAAGAGCAACTATTTGAGCTCCTTCAGCACCAACTCCGGCTCAAGTGGCGTTACGCCGAGCCCGAAGTCGCCCCCGTCGGTTGGCCCGCCGCCGCGCTCCCAGCTTCCGGCGCGTTACCTCCCGACGCGTTGCTCGAACCGCTCCGGACCGCGGCCAACCGCGGCGACATCGTTGCGGTGCGCACAGAACTCGCGGCGCTAAAACAGCGCTACCCGGAACACACCGCCTTCGTGGCCGAACTGGAGGCCCTCGCCGCGGCTTACCAGATGACCGCCCTGCGCCGGCGGCTAGGGGCGGACGCGGCCTGAGCCGGCGGCCAGGCGCGCTGACGGCCGCGGCAGCGCTCACGGGCCGTTGCCTGCAAAGCCTCGGGCGGCTCTAGGGCAGCAGAGTGACGCGGTAGAAGCCCGCGGTCGCGGCGGTCTCGCTGAAGGTCAGTTCGGCGCCCGTGCCGGCGAGGTCGCCGCGCGCGGTCCAAGCCGGGTCACCCAGCGCCGCCCGGAACTCCACGCGGTAGGTTTTCCCGGCGAGCGAGGCAAAGCGCAGCGTCACGCTGCCGTTGGCCAAGGTCGGTGCGGCGAGGATTGGGGCGGCGGGCGGTTGCGTGGTGCCGCCGACGGCGGCGTAGATCGCGGGCTTGTTGAAGCCGGACGTGGTGCGGAGAGACACAAGTGCCGCCACATCGTCGCCATGGCCGTCCATTGTTTGCAGTTCCCAGCGCTGGCCGTCGAGCTGGGTGGGCGTGACAAAGTCCGCCTCGAAAGCCATCAGGACAAATTCCATGGTGTTATTGTCGCCAAAGGAGCCGCGGGGAATATCGATCGCGCCTTCGGAGAAACGAACGATTTCGCCGGGCGTCGAAACATACTGGTAATAGAAGCTGTTCCCTTTGCCGGTCGCCGCGACCCGCCCGGTCACCCCGAGGAACGAATTCGTGCCATCCAAGTCGAGATTGATGAACGGGCGGTTGCGTTGGAAGAAGGTCCTGCCCCCGGGGCCTACATCGTTGCCGTCCACCAACTTGGTCAGCACGCCATCCGGCCCGGCGCGATACATGCCAACCGGTCCCGCGCCCGGGCTACCCGCAGCCGCCACGAAACCCACGCTTTGCCCGTCAAAGGCGATCTGGTGCCCACGCGGTGTCCCGAGAAAGCCACCCAGCGATCCCGGCAGGTCGTCGCCCGTCTGCACGACCGTCCGCAGCGTCGTCCCGTCCCAGCGGAAAATCCCGTTCTTCTCCACGCCGTTCTCGGTGAACAGTGCGCTGCCCGCGAGCTGATGACCGACGCGAACCGCATAGCCAAGGCCACCGTGGAGGAGCTTGCCGTCCACTGCCCGCTGCCCGTCGAAAATCGTGGTGATCACCCCGTTTCGCCATTCGAAGAGTCCAGCCAGGGCGTCGGGCTGCCCCGCGCCGGCCACCGCCCCAAAATTCAGGGCTCCTTCCGTTTCGTCGGTCGTGGAATCGACCGTGTCGAACGGTTTCCCGTTCGGCGCGAGCGTGTCGGTGTAAACCAGCTTCGTCACCACGCCGTCCCGCCAGCGGAACAGACCCTTCTTGTTCTGGTTCTCCCCGGCCACGAAGTGGATCGTGCCGTCGCGCAGCGTGAGGTGCTCGATGAACCCGAACGTCGCCCCCGGCGTGCCGGGAATGGGGTCGCCCTGGGCGACGATCTTGACGAAGGGGCGGCCCAGCCATTGAGGGTTGGCCTGGGCGAGCGCGCCCGGGACCGAAACGAGGGCAACACAGGTCGCAATGCCGACGAGGGACCGGGTGACCGACCAGGGGGAGAGTTTCGCGGTCATGAGATGGAGAGGAGACGGAGTTTCGGAAAGATAGGCTAGATCACGGCAGCAGGGTCACGCGATAGAACCCGGCGCTGGCGGCGGTCTCTCTGAAGCTCAGTTCGGCGCCCGTGCCGGCGAGGTCGCCGCGCGCGGCCCAGGCTGGGTCGCCCAGCGCCGCGCGGAACTCCACGCGGTAGGTTTTCCCGGCGAGTGAGGCGAAGCGCAAGGTGACGCTGCCGTCCGCCAAGGTGGGTGCGGCCAGCACCGGCGCGGTCGGCGGCTGCACGGTGGCGCCAATGGCGGCGTAGATGGCCTGAGTGAAGTCGTCGAACGTCACGTGGAAGGCCACGTCGTCTCCGTGTCCGTCCACCTGCCGGATTTGGGTCCACACTTTGCCATCCAGCTTGGCCCGCACCGGCGGAACTGAGCCGGGTTCGTAGAAGGGCAGCACTTCCTCCTGCACGCCGTCGGAACCCCACGGGGCGACCGAGGCGTTGAGGGTTCCGCCGGTAATGCGCTGGGTGCCAAAGTAGAAGCTGTTGCCAGTTCCGGCAGCCGCGGCGAGGTCGCCCATGCCGACGAACGAGTTCGTTCCGTCGAGGTCCACGTTCATGAACTCCAGCCCGGAGTCGGCATAGAGGCCTCCCCAAGGTGACGGATCGTTGCCATCCACGAGCTTCACCAGGGTCCCGTCAGCCGCGGAACGGTAAACGCCGTAGGGCCCCTTGCCCTGCGGGTCGGCCGACGCGACGAAGCCGACGCTCTGCCCATCGAAGGCAATCTGATATTGGCCCGGATGACCGGTGAAACCACCCAGCGAACCCGGCAGATCGTCGCCGGTTTGGACCACGGTGCGCAGATTGGTGCCGTCCCAGCGGAAGATGCCATTCTTCATCACCCCGCCCTCGGAGAACATCGTCGCGCCGACCACCTCGTGCCCCACCCGCACGGGATAACCGAGGCCGAGCAGAACCTTGCCCGCCACCTCCCGCTGGCCATCAAAAATCGTGGTGATGACGCCGTCGCGCCACTCGAACAGGCCGGATACCGCGCCTGGCCGGCCGAAGCGGACTTCGCCGCCGAAATTCAGCGCGCCCTCCGTCTCGTCGGTGGTGAAGTAAACCGTATCGAACTTGCCGCCGGTGGGCGCCACCGTGTCGGTGTAAACCAGCTTGGTCAGCGCGCCGTTGTGCCAGCGGAACAAGCCTTTCCGGTTCGAGCTCTCGCCGGCGACGATGTGGAGTTTGCCGTCGCGCAGGGTAAACCGCTCGATGGTCGTGAACTGAGCCCCGCTGGTGCCCGGAATCGGGTCCAGTTGGGCCAGCACTTTGACGAAGGGGCGGCCCTTCCAGGTCGGATTCGTCTGGGCGGAGGCGGTCAGGACGGCGGTGCCCGCCGCCACCAAGGCGACGAGGCCGAATCCGCGGCGGAGGGAATCACTGTGCGAGTTCATTTTGGCGTAAGCTGTCCGTCCCCCCGGCGCCGATCCATACGTATTTCCACGTAGGCCGACGCCTCCTACTCGACCCGCACGCGGAAAAACCCCGTCAGTCCGGCCAAGGCCGCTTCCAGCCGCTTTTCGGCGCCGTCGCCGACGATCGTCTGGACCACGGTCCAAGTTGGGTCGCCGAGGCTGGCCTTAGTTTCCAGCACGTAGGTCACTCCGGGCTGGGGCGTGAAGGTGAAGTTCAGCGGCCCGCCGGGCACCACGGTCACGCCGCCGAGCGTCACTTCGGTCGGAGTGGACGGCACGGCGCTGCGGCCGTGGAGGCGGGCAATGCTCTTGCGGGCGACCGTGTGTGCCGGGTCGTTGAAGGCGCCGGACACCTGGCGGAAATATCCGGCGATCAGCAGCCGGCCCTTCGAGTCGCGCGCGGTGAGTTTGATGTCGTCGTCCGTATGCACGAGGAACGTGTCATCCACCGTGCCGTTGGCAGTGAGGCGGCTGAACTCGTTGCCGCTGCCCGTGGGCAGGAAGACCGTTCCATCGGTGTCCACCAGCAACGGGGCGAAGGCCGAATCCGTGACCGGCGAATCAAACGCGGCGTCCGCCGAACCGTCGGCGTTAAACCGCCGGACACTGCGGGTCGGCGACCGGAAATCGCCCGTCGCCACAAACTTGCCGTCGGGCAGCCGCGCGAGGTGGTTGACGCCGCCGGGCTGGTCCAGTGCCGAGCGGAATCCGGCGGCCACGCTGCCATTCGGATTGAGCTTCGTGAGGTTGAACTGGGCGAAGCCGTTGGCGTCGTTGGCGCCGAAGAAGCCGCCGAGGACCAACGATCCGTCAGGGTTGGCGAGCCACCCGCTGGGACCCGAACCGCTGAAGCGGCTGGCCGTGAAGCCCGCCCCGAACGCGACGTCGAGGGCGCCGCCGGCAGGATAGCGCAGCAGGTAACGGAAGGCGCCGTTCTGGAGCGTGCCACCATTGTTGAGCAAAGTGCCGTCCGGCTGGACCAGCAGCAGGAAACCGGGCGCGGCTGCCCCGGGATTGAACGTGGCATCAAGCGTCCCGTTGGCGTTGAGGCGCACGAGCGGGGTGGTGTTGCCGCCGTCCAGCGTGCCCCAGTTGCCGGTGACGTAGATCTTGCCGTCCGGGGCCACGGCGACGCCGGGCACGGTGATCTCACCGTTGACCGTCGCGGTGAAGTGATGGGCCGCAAACGTGGGGTCGAGCGAACCGTCCACGTTCAGCCGCACGATATTGGTCCGGGGCTGGCCGTCCCACCGTTTGAAGGCGCCCACGACGATGATCTTGTCATCGGGTTGCACCGCGATTCCTTCGACCGCGCCGTCCGCGCTGGGATTGTTGAAGGCAACCTGGTTGGCCGTGCCCGGGTTGAAGGAGAGATCCACCGCGTCGGGCGACGGGTCCGCTTTCACGAGCAGGCGGGCGGTCTTGGTCGGCGCGCTGGTGCCGCCGGCATTCGTGGCCACGGCGTCGTAATTGCCGGAGTCGCCCGGTTCCAACTCCGGGAACGCGAGGATGGCGGTGAAGAGGCCCTGCGCCTCGAAGACGGTGCCGCCGGGGATGTTCACGCCGTTCTTCCGCCATTGGACGACGGGCGGGACGTTCAGCGGCTGGCTGTGGAATTTGGCGGTCAACTGCACCTGCGAACCGGCCGGCAGGATGGCGCCCGCTGGATCCGCAAACACCAGCGGCGCGGCGGGTGTCTCAATGGTCACGACGCATGGCCCGCTGGTGACGCTGTGGCCGAAGGTGTCGTTCAGCACGAAACGGTAGGTGCCGGCATTGGTGGCCTTGGCCGCGGCAAACTGGATGCTGGTCTCAGTCTCGCCAGGGAGTGGCAGGTCGTTCTTCAGCCACTGATAGGTCAGCGGCGGAGTGGCGTCGCTGATGGTCGCGCCGAGACTGCTGTTGCCGCCAAGGACGAGCGAAAAGGTGGGCGGCAGGGAAACCGTGGGCGCGGCGGTCAGCAGGTTCACGCGGGCCACGGAACTGGTGATGCTGCCCGCCCCGTTGCTGACCACGACGTCGTAGTCGCCGATCAGTAGTTGGGTCATCTGGAAGAAATAGGTCGCGGTGGTCTGCCCGCCCAGCGGCTGGGAGTTGAACCGCCATTGGTAGCTCAGCGGCGGCGTGCCGGTGGCGACCACCCTGAGCGTGACGGACGCGGACGGGGCGAAGCTGCCGCCGGCCGGATGCTCGGTAATCACCGGCGGCGTGCTCACCGCGGGTTCGCCCAGGAAAATCCGAGTCACCACGCTCTTGGCGCCCACGTAGAGCAGGTTATCCTTCTGAACCATGGTCGTGACCGGGGACGTCGCGGTCAGCGCGCTGTCAAAGGTAGGGTCCAGTTCACCCGAAGGCAGCAGTCGGATGAGCGCCTTGTTTTTGCCGGAGCCGTTCAGGTTGCCACCCACGATCACCTTGCCGTCGGGTTGGGCCAGCAGGTCGGCCACGGAGGCCACGTTGACCGAATAGGTTTCGATGGCCGCGGTGGCGTTGAAGCCGGGATCCACCGAACCGTCCGCCTTCAGCACGGCCACATAAGGGAAACCGGTGGCGGCGGGGCCGGAGATCAGCGCCCGGCCGTCGGGCATGAGGCGCAGCAGCAGCACGTTGCCCGCTGGATTGGCGTTGAAGGTGTCGTCCAGTTCACCGGTCGGCAGGCGCCGGATCAGCTTCGCCGGCCCAGAGGGCGTCGTGAAGGCCCCGGCCAGCAGCACCTTGCCGTCCGGTTGCTCGGCCACCAGCGTCGGCCCTTCCGTGCCGCCCAGCCCGAAGATCTCCTTGCCGTCCCGGTCGAGCGTGACCCAGACGCCGTTGTTGTCCCCGCTGAAGGCGAGGTTTCTGCCCACCACATGCACCCGGTCCTCGTTGCCGAGCGCGATGTCCAGGGCCCCGTTGTAGTTGCGGTTGCCCCCGGCCGAAATCCACGGAAAGCCGAACGTCGAATCGACGGTTCCGTTGAGGTCGAAGCCGGCAAGGCCGAGCAGGCTCCTCCCGCCCACCGGACTGATGAAACCGGGCCGACTGATCAGGCGCCCGCCGGACTGGCGGAGCACCCGGTAGTTGCCGGTGTTCTTGTGGGCGAGGGAGAAAAATTCGTTTTCCAAGGTCCCTTCGGCCGTCAGCACGGTGAAAACGTCACCCGCTGCGGGCACGACCATCACACGGCCATCCGACTCCACGGAGAGCGCTGTGGGCACGAAGGTCGAATTGCCGAAGTAGAGGAAGGCGTTGTCCATGCTCCCCGGTGTCTGCGCGCGGACGAAGGCGATGGCGGCCAACGAAAGCAGGACCGACAGGCAGGCGCGCAAACCGCGCAGGCTGCGGACCGAGGGAAAAACGGGCAGCGAAGTCATTCGCAGGCAGTCTGGAAGGCGACCCGTTTCCGCGCCATACGTAACTACACGTAGGCGACGCGACCTCCTGAAAACCTTTGCTACCGTCTGAGACGAGGTCACGAGTCGCACCTCTCCTCGGGAGGATCAGGGCCTCCTGACGTCGGCTCCTACGGGCTCAGGCCAGCAGCTTCGTCACCACTTCCCCATGCACATCCGTCAGGCGGAAGTCGCGGCCCTGGAACCGGAACGTGAGCCGTTTGTGGTCGAGGCCGAGCAGGTGGAGGATCGTCGCGTGCAGGTCATGGACGTGGACGCGGTCGGCGATCGGGCTGAAGCCCAGTTCGTCCGTCTCGCCGAGAACGTAGCCTGACTTCACGCCGCCGCCGGCGAGCCACATGGTGGTGGCCTCGATATGGTGGTTGCGGCCCGTTTTGTCGCGGCTTTCGCCCATGGGCGTGCGCCCAAATTCGCCGCCCCAAATGACCAACGTGTCGTCGAGCAGGCCGCGGGACTTCAAATCCTTCACCAGCGCCGCCTGGCCCTGATCGACCTCATGGCAGACCTTTTCGAAGTCGTTTTCCAAGTTCTCGCCTGGGCCGCCGTGGCTGTCCCAGTTGGTGTGGTAGAGCTGCACGAAGCGCACGCCGCGTTCGATGAGCCGTCGCGCGAGCAGGCAGTTGCGGGCGAAGGAAGGTTTCGCTTTGTCCACGCCGTAGAGCTTCAGCGTCGCGTCGCTCTCGCCGGAAAGATCAATGGCTTCGGGGGCGCTGGTTTGCATCCGGTAAGCCAGTTCGTAGGCGGCGATGCGCGTGGCGATCTCCGGGTCGCCCGTCTCGACGAGGCGTTGGAGGTTCAGATCCTTCACCGCCGCGATGGCGCGCTGCTGACGTTCGGCGCTGATGCCGGCCGGCGTGGTAAGATTGAGGATCGGTTCCCCCTGCCCGCGTAGCGGCACGCCCTGATACGAGGTGGGCAGGAAGCCACTACCCCAGTTCACCGCGCCGCCCCGCGGACCGCGCGGACCGCTCTGGAGCACGACGAAGCCGGGCAGATTTTCCGCCTCACTGCCCAAGCCGTAGGTCGCCCACGCGCCCATGCTCGGTCGGCCGAACTGCGCCGAGCCGGTGTTCATGAAGAGCTTCGCCGGCGCGTGGTTGAAGACGTTCGTGGCGACCGTGCGGACGAAGGTTACATCGTCCACGATACCCGCGGTGTGCGGGAACAGTTCGCTCACCCACATGCCGGACTGGCCGTGTTGGCGGAAGGCGCGTTTCGTGCCGAGCAGCGTGGACTTGTTCTTGAACGAGCTGTCCATGAAGGCGAACCGCTTGCCTTCGAGATACGAGTCGGGGATCGGCTGGCCGTTGAGGGCGTTCAGGCGCGGCTTGTGGTCGAACAGGTCCAACTGCGACGGCCCGCCGGCCATGAACAGGTAGATGACGTTCTTCGCCCGCGCCGGAAACTGCGTGGGCTTCGGCGCCAGCGGATGCGAACCGGGCGCGGCGCCCAGCACCTGCGAACGATCCATGAGCGACGCCAGCGCAATGGACCCCAGACCCATGCCGCACCGGCTGAAGAAGTGCCGGCGGGTGAGGCCGTGCAGGGGGTTCTGAGGTTTGAGGTTCATTCCCGGGTGATCGTTTCGTCGAGGTTCAGCAGCACGCGGGCGAAAGTCTGCCACGCTTTCTCCGTGCCGCCATCGCGGGCTTCTTCGTCCAACAGCGTTTGCAGCCGCGCGCGTTCCGCTGGGTTGGGCGTGCGGCTGGTGCAGAGACGGAATCCGAATTCGAGCCGCTGCGCTTCGGGTGCTTCAGCCTGAATCCGCTGCGCGAGCGCGTCGGCGAGTTCTACGAACGCGGCGTCGTTCAGCAGCGTGAGGGCTTGGAGCGGCGTGTTGGAACGGAGGCGCCGCGTGCAGGCGCTGAAGGCGTCCGCGGTGTCGAACACGGCGAGCGCCGGGTGCGGCGTGGCCCGCCAGTAGAACGTATACATGCCGCGGCGGAACCGGTCGTTGCCGGTGCTCGGCTTCCACTCGCGACTCGACTGACCGAGGTTCATCACGCCGTCCGGTTGCGGCGGGAACACGCTCTGGCCGCCGAGCGTGGGATTCAGCCGGCCGCTCGCGGCCAGCGCGACGTCACGCACGATCTCGGCGTCGAGTCGAAGGCGGTTCTGCCGGGCGAGCAGCTTGTTCGTCGGATCTTTCTCCGCGAGGTCGGGCCGCACCTTGGACGCCTGCCGATACGTCGCCGACGTGACGATGAGGCGGTGCAGGTGTTTGAAGGACCAAGCGGCCGGAGTTGGAAGGTGGGAGTTGGAAGATTGGGCTGAGACGTCGGGGCTTTTGAGCTCCGAACTGCGATCTCCTATCTCCGGCCGCATGAACTCCACCGCCAACCAATCGAGCAGTTCCGGGTGCGTCGGCGGTGCGCCCTGCGTGCCGAAGTCGTTTTCGGTCGGGACGATCCCAAGGCCGAAATACTGCTGCCACACGCGATTCACCATCACGCGCGCCGTCAGCGGGTTCGCCGGGTTCATCAGCCAGCGGGCGAGGTCGAGCCGATTGGGAATCCCTGAGCGGGCGTGACCTTGTGAGAACGGATGCAGCACGGCCGGCGTGCCCGGCGCCACGTCGGCGCCGCGCCGGGTGAAGTCGCCTTTAATGAAGATGAAGTTGTCCCGCGGCTCTGGGCGCTCCGCCAGCACGAGCGTTTTCGGGAGGACGGGTTCGTCCTTCGCTGCCGCCTTCAGCCGTTGCTCCGCTTCCCGGTAGCCGGGTTGGGTGCGATAGAAGCCGTCCAACGCGAGCTTCACCTGCGCCGGCTTGCGGTCGGCCGGCCGGAGTCCGAGGACGGTGCGGACTTCGAGCGGCAGTTGCTCGCGCGTCTCGGGCGTCAGGGCGGCTTCCCAGTCTGCAAATTTCGGCTTCAACGTTTCCGCGAGTGCGTCCAACTCGGCCCGCAGCGGCTTCATCCGTGCCCGCACAGCGTCACGCGTTGCGAACTGTTCCGACGAACCGGCCTCGAGGCTGGGTTCGTCCTGTTGGTTGAAGAAGGCGTAGAGCTGGAAGTATTCGCGCTGGCTGAGCGGGTCGAACTTGTGGTCGTGACACTGCGCGCAGCCGACCGTGAGCCCCAGCAACGCCGTGCCGGTGGTGTTCACGCGGTCGAGCACGGACTCGATCCGGAACTGTTCGGGATCAATGCCGCCTTCCTCGTTGAGCTGCGTGTTGCGATGGAAGCCGGTGGCGATTCGCTGTTCCCGCGTGGCGTCGGGCAGCAGGTCGCCGGCGAGTTGCTCAATCACGAATTGGTCGAACGGTTGATCCGCGTTGAAGGCGTTGACCACCCAATCGCGCCAAGGCCAGATCGAACGCGGCGCGTCCACACTGTAGCCGTTGGAGTCTGCGTAGCGTGCTAGGTCGAGCCAGTGGCGTCCCCAGCGTTCACCGTAGTGAGGAGAGTGCAGGAGTCGTTCGACCACGCGTTCGTAGGCGTCCGGGCGCAGGTCGGCCAAGAAAGCCGTCACCTGCGCTGGAGTCGGGGGCAAACCGGTGAGGTCGAGTTGCACCCGCCGGAGCAACGTTACCCGGTCCGCCTCGGGCGACGGCGCCAAGCCAGCCGACGCCAACCGCGCGAGCACAAAGTGATCAATCGGATTGCGCGCCCAGTTTGACGGATGCACCGCCGGCACCGCCGGACGCAGCGGCGGAACCAAGGACCAATGAAGTTTTCGGCCGGGCACTTCCTCCGCGGGCGCTTGGGCCCCGGCCTCAATCCACGCCCGGACGGTCGCCACTTGGGCCGGGGTTAGGGGCGGCTTTTTGTAGGGCATGCGGGCGACTTCGCCGTGCCGAGCTTCCAGCACCTGCACCAGTAGGCTTTCGGCGGCGCGCCCGGCTACCCAAGCGGCACCGTGTTCGCCGCCCTGCGAGGCCGCCGCCGCGGTGTCGAGCCGGAGCCCGGCTTTCGCTTGCTCGGCCCCGTGACACGTCACGCACTGTTCGGTGAGCAGCGGTTTGACTTCCCGCAGGTAGTCCACCGCCCCCAGTGGACCGCCCCAGAGCAGTCCGCAGGCGAGAAACAGCGCACGGAGGGAAATCATTTCGGGCGCGAGAATAGGAATCCCTGCGCAGGGAACCAGCCCGAAGACACACCGGGAAAACCGGGGTAAGCCGCCACGGGCGGCGGCGGCCTTAAAAGCGCAGGGACAAGCCGGCGTAGTAGTTTCGACCGTAGGCCGGATCAATGCCGTCGGGGCGGATCCGGGCGTAGTAATCCTCGTTAAAGAGGTTGTTGATGCCCGCCAGCAGACTCACTTGATCGCGAAACATTTTCACCTCAAAGGTCAGATCCCAAACCATGTAGGCGGGCACCAACCGGTTGGCCGTGTTGGCGTCGTCGGCGTAGTGATCATCCAAGAAGGAGCCCAGCAGGGCGACCTTGGCCCGGTTCTGCCAGCGGTAAATCGTGCCGATCCGGAGCACATGGTCGGGGGCGTATTGCGGAGTTTTGCCCATCAGAGTCGGCGTGGCGCTGCCGGTGATTTCCGCGTCTAACAGCATCACGTTGGCGTGCAGGCTGACTTGATGTTTGCCCGCCTCGCCCGTGCCCCCGCGGACGGCGTCAGCGAGGCCGAGCAGTTCCACCTCGCCGGCCGCCTCCCAGCCGCGATGTCGCGACCGGCCCAAGTTTTGCACCGTGTTGCCGACGGCCCCGATCTGATTGTCAAAATCGAGCCAGAACAGGCTGGTATCCCAATAGGCGTAAGTCGCGGGTTGACCGCGCAGGCCGACTTCGTATTGCCAACTTTCTCCGGCGGCGAGGTCGTCGTTGACGACGGTATTCCCGCCGGTGGGCACTGCTTCGGTGAACACAATGGGGCGGTAGGCTTGCGAGACATTCGCGTAGGGCGTCAGGCCGCCGGAGGCGAACCCGTATTCTAACCCCAAGCCGACCAACGGCACGAAGTCCGTCTGGCTCTTATCGCCCAACGGCGTTCCTACCGCCGCCTTGTCCAAGTTCAAGGTCTCCTCCGCGGTCTGCCGGAAACTTTCCAGGCGCACTCCGGGCGTGATCGAGAGGTCGCCCAGCACCAAACGGTTTTCGACAAAGACCGGCGCGTAGAAAATCGAGCGCTCGCTTGCACTTCGCACGGCGCCCGCCGTGGCCCCAGCCGACACGCCCCGCTGATCGATGCGCGGGGAATCAGTATGATAAAGTTGCAAGCCTGCGGTCAGGGTTTGAGTGCGGCCGCCCAGTGCGTAGTCGTGCCGCAGGCGGGTCTCCAGGCCTTGGGTGTAAAATTCCTGCAGTTCAATCGTATTGCTGTCCGCCGCCGGCCCGGTGGGCAGCGTGCCGAAACCGCCGCCGCGTTGGCGTTGGCTGAAGCGTGAATAGTAGCCGCCCCAACCGGTGACGGTCAGCGAGGTGTCCAAGGAGAGATCCCATTCCCAAGCGAGGGTGGCGAAATAACGTTCCAGCTCAAACCGGTCGTAAAACCGAGACGTCGCGTTCCGGTCCGTGTCGTAATTCACGGTGTTTGGCCCGGTCGCCAGCGTCAGGCCGCCCGGTTCGCCGTGCGCCTCGGCGTAGCCGTCGAAGGTGAAAATCCATCGACTGTTGCTCGTGCCATCAAGCACCAGACTGACGCTGCCGGTGTCTAGGTCGACGTCGCTGTTGGCGGCGCGGAAGCCGGCGGTCTGCCGGTGGTTGTAGTAGGCGTAATACCCGAGGCGCCCCACGGTGCCGTCCACCGAATTGAAGGTGGAATACAGGTCATCACTCCCAAACAGATGCTGCGAGTGAGCCGCCCATTCCGTGTCCGTGCGGGGGCGGTGCGTCACGTAGTTCAGCGCTCCGCCCGGTTGTGGCCCATACATGAGGGAAGCCCCACCCCGCACAAATTCCAACCGATCCACCGTATCCAAGGGTGGCGTGTAATAGGCTTCCGGGTAGCCGAATTGATCGGCATGGATCGGCACGCCGTCCTTGAGCACCTGAGTGAACTGGGCGCGGTGCGGGCTGAGGCCGCGATATCCGAGGCTGACGAGCGGACTGGTCTCCTCGCTCAACAACAGGCCGGGCGTCTTCGTCAGCGCCTGTCGGTAGTTGTTGTTGCTGATCTGGGGCAAGTCATCGAGGTCGAGGACGGACGTCTTCTTGCCGGCGTTGATCTTAGTGCCCTCCACCGGTGCGAGAAACGGCGGGTGCACCAAGGCGTCATGCTCGGACTCCGCCGTCACCACGATCGGGGGCAAGTGGAGGGGTGGGTTCGTCTGCGCTTGGCTGGCGCCCGCCAGCAGGATGGCATTCACCAAACTCCACACGGCGGGATCACCCGCCCGGCGGACGGAATTGACGACGGCGGCAGGGCGGCAAACGCGAGCAAGGAAACTCATCGGGCGATCAATGAAAGCGGTGAAAATCAAAACCTGCGCCGCGCACACTCCGTCCCGCCTCGCTTACTTAGCGGGCCGGTGACCCCGTGCTCAACGCGCCGTCACCCTAGGCGACCGCCCAGCGACTTCGCTCCCGGTGGCTTGCCTTTTATTGTCGCCGGTTTGCAACCGGCGGTTGGCCCTTGGGTTTGCGGCTTGGGCTACCCGCAGTTCCGGACAGGCGCTTCCGCCGATGGGGCATATTCTACAGCGAGGACACCGCCATCGGTAGACAGACCAGCCGGCGCCCCCACGACGCGGCATCCCTGGCTCCCGTGGTCAGCATCGGTTCTAGCAGTTGCTGCACGGCTTCGGGCTGGAGGTCGGTCGGTTTCATGCCGGCCAGTCTAACCCAACTCTCCGACGACGCGTTTTTCAGCATCGCCCGTCCCGGCCAGCGTGCATTCTGCTCAGCCGGAGCCGTCCTCAGGGCAACTGCTGCAACCGGAGTCGCCGGTATTCCATCTGGCCGACGTCGCCTTCGAGGCCGATGGGGCCGCGGGCGGGAACCTTCAGGGCCGCCTCCAGCACCTCTCCGTTGCAAGTGCAGTGTGCCACGCCGTCGCGGACGGTGACTTCGATTTCATTCCACCCTTGGGGCCGGTAGCGCTGGAGGTTTTTGTAGGGACCGGCGAGTGGATAATCGCGACATTGCAACTGGGGTTCGCGAATGAAGATGCCGCTGTCGGCGTTGGGCAGGGCGCGAAACTCCAGCCGCAGCACAAAATTCCCGGCGAATTCAGCCGCGGTCCACAACTGTTGAATGCGCCGACCTTCCGGCGGTGGCATGACAATGATCCGGCCATGCCGGGCCACGTAGCGGCCATCGGAGCTGCGCGTGAGGCCATCGAAGTTCACCGGCGCCGTCACCACCGGCCACGGCGGGGCGTTGGGATCCGCCTTGCGCCAGCCTGCCGCCGCCTTGAGATCCGCCGGCGGCGTGACGCGGAAGCCCCAACCCGTCAAATCGCGGCCGTTGAACAGGCTGACGAAACCCGGCTCCGGCGTGAACGGATCCGGTTCGCGTTCGAGGAACCCCAGCGTGCTGAGCACCGGGCGCAACGCCGCCGCCCACTTGGCGTAGCCCGCGGCGTTCGGATGCAGCCGGTCGGGAAATTCGGACGCCAGCGCGTCGCCTTGGGCGTCGGCAAAGAGCGGCCACGTTTCGACGAGCAGGGTGTGGGCGTCGCCTTTGATCGCGGCGGCGTAGAGTCGGTTGAGCGCCTTGATCTGGTCCGCCGGCCGGCGCTGGGCGGTCGCGCTGGGAAAGACCTGCGAAAGAACGATGGGCAACTGCGGATTATGCCGGCGCAGGGCGGCCAAAATGAGTTTCAGATTGCCCGCGATGGTTTCGACCGGCGCGCCCTCTTCGAGGTCATTGGTGCCGATCAGCAGGAACACCGCGCTGGGCGCCAAGGCCAGCACGTCTTCCGGCAGACGAATCAACACGCCGCGCGTGGTGTCACCGCTGATTCCACGGTTGGCGACTTTGACGCCGGGAAAACTGCCGCCGAGATCATCACCCCAACCCTGCGTGATGGAGTCGCCCAGAAAAACGACGGCGTGGCGGTCACGCTCCACTTGAGCCGCCCACTCGGTGCGCTTTTGTAACCAAAGCTGACGAAACCAATCGGCCCGCCGAATCGGCCCGACCCCAGGCAGTCCGTCGTCGGAGGTGGGCACTTGGAACCGGGACTCAGCTTGGGCGAGCGCGGCCCAACCGAACGCAGCGGCGGC
Source organism: uncultured Verrucomicrobiota bacterium (assembly GCA_903821635.1). GTDB lineage: Bacteria > Verrucomicrobiota > Verrucomicrobiia > Limisphaerales > UBA9464 > CAIWAH01. The sequence continues at coordinate 37,585 of CAIJLV010000218.1, forward strand.
GAGCAACAACAGCAGGGGACGAAGGGCTTTCATGGGCAACGGGGGCGAGTCTGCCCAGCGCCCGGCCCGCGCCAAGCGCGGAGTGCGGCGGAACGTCAAAGTGGGTGCCCGGCCCCGCCCCAATTCAATTGGGCCCGGAGCCAGCGCGCTGGCGCGCCCGTTACTGGGGCAGCGCCGAAATTTCGAGCATACGCTCAATCGGGCGACGGGCGCGTTGGAGAATTTCCGGCGGCAATTCGATCCGGGGCGCGAGGTTCACCATGCAGTCGTGCAACTTTTCCAGCGTGTTCAGCTTCATGAAGCGGCATTCGTTGCAGGCGCACCGGTCGGTCGGCGCCGGGATGAAGATCTTGTCCGGACACTCGCGCCGCAGCCGGTGCAACATGCCCGCCTCGGTCGCGATAATGATGCTCCGGGCCGCAGTCGCCCGGCACCACGTCACCATCTTCTCGGTCGAGCAAACTTCGTCGGCCAGCATCCGCACCGCCTTCGGGCACTCGGGATGCGCCACGATCGGCGCGTCCGGATACTGCTGGCGGATGCGGGTGATGGCGGCGTGGGTCCATTCGACGTGCACGTAGCAGTTGCCCTTCCACAGCGTCATGGGGCGGCCGGTCTGTTCCTGGACCCAGCCGCCCAAGTTTTCGTCGGGCACAAACAACAGGTCGCGATCCTTGGGGGCGTGGTTGACGATCTTCACCGCGTTGCCGCTGGTGCAAATGACATCGCTCAACGCCTTCACGGCGGCGCTGCAATTGATGTAGGTGACCGTGTAGAAATTGGGGTTGGTCGCCTGCAACGCGGCGAGCTTTTCCGCCGGACAACTTTCCTCGAGCGAACAGCCGGCGTCCCGATCGGGCAGCACGACGAGCTTGCCCGGGTTCAGAATTTTGGCGGTTTCCGCCATGAAATGGACGCCGCAGAAGACGATCACATCGGCGTCGGTGCGGGCCGCGTATTGGGCCAACCCGAGCGAATCCCCGACGATGTCGGCGACGTCCTGGATCTCCGCCACTTGATAATTATGGGCGAGAATAACGGCGTTCAGCTTGCGTTTGAGCGCGAGGATATCCTGCGCCAGCGCGTCGAGTTTTGCCGGCGAGGGCACGGCCTGACGAACCGCCAATCGCTCGACTCCCGGGGACATGGTTTCGGCACCCTTGAACATGGGCGGAGGCTAAACGGCGCCGCGGGCCCGGTCCAATGCTCTTCCGCCAAGCCGGGTGGGCCCCGTTTTCGGCGTCCACGTGAACGCGATTGGGACCTGACGATGGCCTTGCCAGCCGGCCGCCCCGTGACGAGCCTCCGCGAACTCTTTCGCAGCATGAGTTCCAACTCCCGCGTTCTTCCCGCCGATGGTCAGGCCCCCCCGTCCCGCCGGCATTTTGCCTCCGACAACTACGCCGGCATCGCCCCCGAAGCGTGGGCGGCGCTGGAGGAGGCCAACCGTGGTCACGCCTCCGCCTACGGCAACGACGCTTGGACCCAGCGCGCCGCAGACATGATTCGCGAAGTCTTTGAAACGCCGTGTGAAGTGTTCTTTGTCTTCAACGGCACGGCGGCCAATTCCCTGTCGCTTGCGCACTGCTGCCAAAGTTATCACAGCGTGCTTTGCCACGACGTGGCGCACATCGAAAAAGACGAATGCGGCGCGCCGGAATTCTTCGGTAACGGCTCAAAACTCCTGCTGCTGCAGGGCGAAAATGGCCGACTGACCCCCGCGGGCATCGAAGAAGCCGTGTCCCGCCGCACCGACATCCATTACCCCAAACCGCACGTCGTCTCCGTGACGCAGGCCACCGAGGTCGGCACGCTCTACACTCCGGGTGAACTCCGGGGGATCGGCGCAATGGCCAAGAAGCACGGCCTCCGTTTCCACATGGACGGCGCCCGCTTCGCCAACGCCGTCGCCGCCCTCGGTTGTGCGCCTCGCGAAATCACCTGGCAGGCCGGCGTCGATGTCCTCTGTTTTGGCGGCACGAAGAACGGGCTCCACGTGGGCGAGGCGGTCGTTTTCTTCAACCGCGACTTGGCTCGCGAGTTTGATTACCGCGCCAAACAGGGGGGGCAGCTTTGCTCGAAGATGCGGTTCATTTCCGCGCCGTGGCTTGGCATGTTGAAGGACGGCGTCTGGTTGCGCTACGCGGCGCAAGCCAACGCGATGGCGCGGCTGCTGCACGAACTCCTAGTCGCGATACCCGGCGTTAAAGTCTTGTTCCCGCAGCAGGTCAATTCCGTGTTCGTGGATCTCCCCAAGCCGGCGATCAAGGCCCTCTATGACCGCAGTTGGCTGTTCTACAATTTCATCGGCGAAGGCGGCTGCCGACTCATGTGCTCGTGGGACACCTCGGAAGAAGACGTGCGCGCCTTTGCCGCCGACCTCGCGGCAGTGATGCCGAAATAATCTCGCTGGCAGAGGCAGCGCGAGCCGCCTTGCCCGGCCGACGGTTAACTCCCTAGCTTCAGTCGCTCATTGGGCGCCACCCGCGGGTCCGCGTGGGGTGGCTGCCCACAGCCGCAAGGCGTGCCCGTAGACCGCTTGGGCTTCCGCACGAGTGCCGATGGCAAAACTGGTCACACCCTCCGCCCCCGGTGCTCGGCCCGCTTGGCGCACCACCAACCAGGAGCCCCAGCCGACGCGGTGAATTTCCAAGCCGGTCACATTCGTGAAGGTCACACTCCACTCCGGCGGCTCCGGGCCAAACGATCCGCGGGTTTTGAAGTGCATCGCCGAGGACGTGAGGAACAGGTCCCCGGCCTGTGGCTGAGTCGGCCTTTTGCCCAGCCGCCGCCAAAAGCCTTGGCGGGCAAGCTTCGCGGCATCGAAATCGAGGTAGAGCTGCGCGGAATCGCGAAACTCCAGCGGCTCGCCGCGGAAGCTTTTCAGTTCCCCTGCTTCGCGCAGCGCCGCCGCCGCGGCCGATTGGTTTTGGCCGCCGTGTTCCGGCGTAAACACCTGCTGGGTCTCGGGCCGACTCATGAGGTTATCCGCCCCCACGGCCACCGCACGCACGCGGTTTTGGTCGTCGAGATCGATCACCAGCGCCCGCGAGCGAGTCAGCGGCCCCCCGACCGCGGAATACCCGCCACCGATGGCCCAATAAGCCCAGGTGCGTTCCCAACGATAGGCCACTTGGCGGCCGTCCAACGACACCTCATCCGGTTCCCCCAACCGCAGCAGCACATCCGCCAGCGATTCACCCGGTTTTACCGACTGGACCGTGCGCCGGTTGACGTTCAACCGCGTGCTGGCGTTGGGCCGGTGCAGCGGCGTGGGAATCACAATGCAGCTGGTCAGACAGAGCCCGAGCCACCCCCAGGCGAGGGCTCGGGTAAGCCTGCGCCGCGTGGAGTTATTGCACCACCACGAGCGACTGCCGTTGGAGCAATCCATGTTCATCAAAGACCAAAACCAAACTGCGGTTGACCCCGATCCAACCGACCTCCGACTGGGCGGCTCGTCCCCGGACCCAAAAACCCTGCTTCGGATCGCCCGCGATCCGGTAGGTAAGGATGGCGTCGCTTTGGAATACCGTGGCGGGTTCCCCCAGACGCTCCAGCACCTCTGCCCGCTGGGTAACCCCGGGGTTGAGGAACGACAGCAGCAACGGATCGCCCTTCAGGCCCCGTGGGGGCGAGGTCGCGCAGCCTACCCCGCCCCACAGGGCCAGCGCCAATATCCACCAGGCAGTCAAACCCTTCACCAGCGCACTTTGTCGCGCTGCGAGCCCGCCTGTCGTCCCAAGGTTTGGCGCCTTTCACCCAAGGCTTGGGCTGGCTAGGCCAGTCGCGGGTGCTTTCGGCGCCCACGGCAGAGCACCAGTTCGCGCTTGCCGCCCGGTTTACTGCCCGCCCATATGATGCCCCGGCCACCGGTGAATCGGTGACCCTGACGACCCCAATATCCATGAACTCACTCGCCCGTTCCGTCAGCCTGCATCCCTACTTCAAGGTTCACGCCGGCCAACTGCCCGCCGTCCAGCGCCTCCTCCGCGAATTCGTCGCCAAGACTACCCGGGAGGAAAAAGCCCTCTATTACGAATTCACCGTGAGCGGCGACGTCGTGTTCTGCCGTGAGGCTTACACCGACGCCGCCGGCGTGTTGGTTCACTTGGCAAATGTCGACGCGGAGCTGAAGCAGATGCTGACGCTTTCGGAGCTCAGCCGACTTGAAGTCCATGGTCCCGCCGCTGAATTGGAGCAACTGAAAGGCCCCCTTGGCGGCCTCCAACCCGCGTGGTTTGCCTACGAGTGCGGGCTCCAGCGCTAAAGCACACGGCGCCTACCGGGGCCGCGGGTTCAACCGCCGAGCTTCGCGCCCCGAGGTTTCCGCAGGCAGGTCCGCCGTCGTCGGCATCACTTCCGATTGCCCCGGGGTGGCCGCGACGACCGTCAACAGGCTCGCCCCGCTCGGCGCCTTACCCTCCGCCCGGAATCGGCGGTTCTCCGTGGGCGAACCGCCGCGTGATCCGGTCAGAATCAGCAGGATGAAGCCCAAGCCGAGGAGACTGCGATACGAGGACCGAACAAAACGCCGTTCCGGTGCCGGATAGAGCTGCCGGTGCAACCACCAGCACAGCGTGGACAGGGCCGCGACCGCGATTCCAAACACCTTATGGAGTTGGAGCAATTGCGGGTCTAACCCTTCCTGAACCGCCCGGAGCAGCCCCAGGCCCACCACCAACCAAGCGACCACCGCGCCGAGGCCAAGCGTAAAACCCACCGCCTGCCGTGCGGGTTCACTCGGCCGCCGGTAAGCCCACGCCTCCAAGAGCACGGCGCACGTCAAAATTCCGAGCGGATAATGCAGCAACACGACTTGGAACGGACCCATCAAGTTCGTCCAATCGCTTCCCAAAGTGGCCACCAACGCGTGCATACGGCAGCCTCAGACGCCGGTCGCCGGAAGCATCATCACTTGAAGTTTCAGTTTATGCGGGGACTTGCTGGCCTGCTTTGACGGGGCATCGTTACCCCCGCCAATGTCCAAACGCGTTCTCATCTGCGGCTGCGGTTACGTCGGACTGGAGCTCGGGCGTCAACTCGTCGCCGCGGGCCACACCGTCTTCGGCCTGCGCCGGCACGCTGCCGCGGGACCCGAAATGCGGGCGGCCGGACTCACGCCGTTAATCGGGGACCTGACGCAACCCGACGATCTGCGCCGCCTGCCCGGCGCCTTCGATTGGGTCGTCAACACCGTGAGCTCAACCCGTGGGGGCGCCGACGAATACCGCCAAGTCTATCTGAACGGAGCGCGGCAGCTCATCGCTTGGCTCCGCGACGCCCCGCCCACTCGCCTCGTCTACACCAGCAGCACCAGTGTTTACGGCCAAACTGACGGGCAATGGGTCGATGAAACGGCCGCCACCACGCCCGACACCGAAACCGGCCGGCTTTTGGTGGCGACCGAAAACGAGTTCCTCGCCGCGGCGGATTCCCCGACCCTGCAACCCGTCGTGCTGCGGGTCGCCGGCATCTACGGCCCAGGCCGGGGCTACTTGTTCCAGCAATTCGTGCGGGGCGAAGCCCGGCTTCAAGGCACCGGCTCCCGTTGCCTGAACATGATCCACCGGGATGACGTCGCCGGCGCCTTGAGCACCGCGTTGGAGCGGGGAATTCCCGGGCAAGTTTACAACGTGGTGGATGATGAACCGGTGAGTCAGTTCGACGTTCTGCATTGGTTTGCCGCCCAACTGGGCCGGCCCCTGCCCCCGGTCGCGACCGCTGCTGAAGCGGCGGGCCGCAAACGGGGCTTGACCGACAAGCGGGTCAGCAATCGCCGCCTCCGGACTGAGCTCGGTTGGGCCCCGCGGTATCCGAACTTCCGAACCGGTTACGCGGCCGAGGTCGCCGCCGCCCAGAACAGCCCGGCGGCCTAGCCGACCCGAAACGAAATCCGCTGGACCAATTCTCGGCCCACGACCGTTTGCAGCCGATCCAAAATCTCTTTCCGGCGATACCGCACGATCTCCGATAGCCAAGCACTGCTGTCCACGGCGACAAACAGCGTGCCCTTGACCAAACTCACCGGTTGGGCGTGGGCGGCAATGGTGGGATCAATGGACTGCTTCCAAACCAGCACCAACTGCGACTCAGCCATCTTCTGG